>JBKHXB010000066.1:0-10678 GCA_046566245.1 Alphaproteobacteria bacterium
AGACGTCGGGCAGGAAGTGCATCTCGATCTTCAATAGGCCGTCGCCCTTGCAGGCCTCGCAGCGGCCGCCCTTGACGTTGAAGGAGAAGCGGCCGGGCTTGTAGCCGCGCGCCTTCGATTCCGGCAGGCCGGCGAACCAGTCGCGGATGGCGGTGAAGGCGCCGGTGTAGGTCGCGGGGTTGGAGCGCGGGGTGCGGCCGATCGGCGACTGGTCGATGTCGATGACCTTGTCGAGATGCTCGAGGCCCGAGATGGACTCGCACGGGCCGCACAGGATGCGCGCGCCGTTCAGCGCCCGGGCGGCGGCCGCGTAGAGCGTGTCGATGGTGAGGCTCGACTTGCCCGAGCCGGAGACGCCGGTGACGCAGGTGAAGGTGCCGAGCGGGATCTTCGCGGTGACCTCGCGCAGGTTGTTGGCGGTGGCGCCGCGGACGGTGACGAACTTGCCGTTTCCCTTGCGGCGGGCGTGGAGGATCGGGATCTCGCGGCGGCCGGAGAGATAGTCGGCGGTGATGCTTCCGGTGCAGGCGAGCAGCTCCTCGACCGTGCCTTCGCACACCACCTCGCCGCCGTGGACTCCGGCGCCCGGGCCCATGTCGATGATATGGTCGGCGGAGCGGATCGCCTCCTCGTCATGCTCGACGACGAGGACGGTGTTGCCGAGCGACTTCAGGCGCTTGAGGGTCTCGAGCAGGCGGTCGTTGTCCTTCTGGTGGAGGCCGATCGACGGCTCGTCGAGCACGTAGAGGACGCCCGACAGGCCGCTGCCGATCTGCGAGGCGAGGCGGATACGCTGGGATTCGCCGCCCGAGAGCGTGCCCGACTTGCGGTCGAGGTGCAGGTAATCGAGCCCGACATTGTGAAGGAAGCCGAGGCGCTCGTTGATCTCCTTGAGGATGGCGCGGGCGATCTCGTTCTGCTGGGGCGTCAGAGTCTCGTGAAGCGAGGCGAACCATCCGAGCGCGTCGGCGACGGAACGGCGCGAGGCGGAGGAAATGTCCTCGCCGGCGATCTTCACCGATAGCGCCTCGGGCTTGAGGCGGAGGCCGCCGCACACCTCGCACGGACGGCTGCCCTGGTAGCGCGACAGCTCCTCGCGCATCCACGCGCTCTCGGTCTGGTTGAAGCGCCGCTGCAGGTTGGCGAGCACGCCCTCGAACGGCTTCTTGACCTCGTAGCTCTTGCGGCCGTCCATGAAGCGAAGCACGACCGGGCGGCCTTCGGTGCCGTAGAGGATCACGCGCTTCGCCTGCACGGGCAGGTCGCGCCAGGGCACGTCGAGGTCGAAGCCGTAGGCGCGCGCGAGGCTGGAGAGCACCTGCATGTAATAAGGCGAGGGCGGCTGCGAGCGCGCCCACGGGGCGACCGCGCCCTTGGCGATCGAGAGGTTGTGATTGGGGACGACGAGGTCCTCGTCGAACACAAGCTTCTCGCCCAGGCCGTCGCAGGCGGGGCAGGCGCCCTGCGGCGCGTTGAAGGAGAAGAGCCGGGGCTCGATTTCGGCGATCGTGAAGCCGGAGACCGGGCAGGCGAATTTCTGCGAGAAGACGATGCGGCCCGGCACCCCGAAATCGAGCTTCATTCCAGACTGCTGCTCGGCCTCCGCGGGCGGGTCGGCCGGGTCGAGATAGGCGAGGCCGTCGGCGAGCTTCAGCGCCGTCTCGAAGCTGTCGGCGAGCCGGCCCTCGATGCCCTCGCGGATGACGATCCGGTCGACCACCAGCTCGATGTCGTGCTTGTACTTCTTGTCGAGCGCGGGCGCGTCCTCGATGTCGTAAAATTCGCCGTCGATGCGCACGCGGGTGAAGCCGGCCTTCTGCCATTCGGCGAGCTCCTTGCGGTACTCGCCCTTGCGGCCGCGGACGACGGGCGCGAGCAAATAGTGGCGCGATCCTTCCGGAAGGGCCATCGTCCGGTCGACCATCTGGCTGACCTGCTGTGCCTCGATCGGGAGGCCGGTCGCGGGCGAATAGGGCACGCCGACGCGCGCCCACAGCAGGCGCATGTAATCGTAGATCTCGGTGACTGTCGCGACCGTCGAGCGCGGGTTCTTGGAGGTCGTCTTTTGCTCGATCGAGATGGCGGGCGACAGGCCGTCGATATGTTCGACGTCCGGCTTCTGCATCATCTCCAGGAACTGGCGCGCGTAGGCGGACAAGGACTCGACGTAGCGCCGCTGCCCCTCGGCATAGATGGTGTCGAAGGCGAGGCTCGACTTGCCCGACCCCGACAGGCCGGTGATGACCGTCAGGCTCTCGCGCGGGATGGCGACGTCGATGCCTTTGAGATTGTGCTCGCGCGCGCCGCGGACGGAAATGTGAGTCAGCATCGAATGCACTTCGTTCCAGATTTGTTCTAGTTAACGCGGACCGCCGCCATTGGTCAACGCGAGCGGTTTCCAGATGGGTTCGCGGCGGCCGGATTGCTACTCCTGGTCGGACTGAATGGTGCGCGACGGTCACAGTTGAGACAAAAAAAGGCACGCGCAAACAAGATATTGCGAGAGCGCAGCCGCACCGTTACGCCCTTGCGTGCCGAACTGGGGGTGGGTGTGAGTAAAGCGTACGCGTTTTTCCGGTCGGCAGCGCCTGTCGCTGCCCTGTTGCTGAGCGCCTGCGGCGGGGGTGGAGGTGGCGGCGGGTCCCCATTGCCCTATGTCCCAACACCGACGCCTACTCCGACTCCAACCCCGACTCCGACACCCGATCCCACTTTTCCTCTGACGAGTTCGGAATCCTTCGAGACGATCATTGCGGAACGCAGCGAGCAGACCGGTTCGGCACCGAATCTGATCACAGTGACGTCCCTGGGCGTGTCGGGCCGCGGCCCTGCCGTCATCTTCAGTTATGACGCAGCCACCGGCAAATATACGATCAGCTCCTCTTCCGCCTCGGCCTCCTTCGACGCGTCCGGCGGATCGAGGGCGGGACAATTCGACAAGTACACTTTGACGTCGGGAACGACGACAGACGAGCTGCGGCTGTTCAGGAACGTGGCATCCTCGACCTACACCGGGCTTCGGCTCTCTTATCTGAGCTATGGAATCTGGTCTCACTCCGACAGCCAGACCGGTGAAAGGGAGCTCGTCTACTTTCTTTTCGGTACTCCGACGGCAACTTCCGACATGCCCCGGACGGGATCAGCCAGCTACAACACTGCGGTCAGCGGAAACATCAGGGACATCAAGCCCACGACTGACGGGGTAACGGAATATGCGGTCGGTGGCTCCGCGACCTTTACTGCAGACTTCGCCGCCGGCACCGTCGGGACGGAACTGACGCTTGTCCGCTCAGACAACCTGGCTCTTGGGACCTACAGCGGCACCGGGACGATATCCGCGAATCAGTTCACGGGGATATTCTCTTCGACCAACCCTTATTTCCAAAGCGGGTCGTTCATGGGCGGCTTCTTCGGGCCGGCAGCCTCCGAGATGGGCTACACCTTCTTCATTCGGAACTACAATCCGGACCCACATGCCGGAGCCAGCGTCAACTACGTGGACCAGTCCATTATTGGCGTAGTCGTCGGCACCAAGGCCACGAACTGAGGTCATCAAAATTGCGTAAGAGCAAGGCGTACGCGTTTCTTCGGTCGGCAGCGCCTGTCGTTGCTCTGTTGCTGAGTGCCTGCGGTGGGGGCGGCGGTGGCGGTGGGTCGCCATTGCCCTATGTCCCAACACCGACGCCTACTCCCACTCCCACGCCGAGCCCTACCTATCCGACCTTTCCTCTGACCGCTTCGGCGTCCTTCGACACGATCAACGCGACGCGCTGGTTCGACAGAAGCGGCGGCCGCTTCAACATGATAGATCTGAGCGTGACCGGGCGCGGATCGTCGGGCGTGAACATTGGCTATGACGCCAGCACGGGATCTTACACCATCAGCGCCGGTGACCTGACCCGCACGTTCACAAGCGCGGAGCGCTCCTCGAACGGCTACTTCGACGTCTATACGAGCGGCAACAGTGTCCTGACCCTTTTCAACAATGTCAGGGCAGGAGCCTCTCAGGCCGGGGCCCCGATCAAGCTCAGCTACCTGAGTTTCGGGAGCTACAGGGTCGATGATCCGACCGACAACAACCTCCTCGGTCTCCATTTCGGAACCTATTTCCTGTTTGGCTATCCGACCGAAACGGCGGACATGCCGCGATCCGGGACCGCCAGCTACTCGACCGCGGTGTTCGGCAGCTACACCGGCATGAACGCCAACGACCCCATCACCTCATTCACGGGAAGTGCCACCTTTACCGCCGACTTTGGTACGTCAACCGTGAGTACGGCACTCACTCTACCGTTTGCCCGGGCTGGCTCGAGCTCCAGTACCTACAACGGGAGCGGGGCGATTTCAGGCAACGAATTCTCGGGCCAGTTCACATCGAGCACGGACCCGTATTTTTCCAGCGGAAGCTTTGCTGGCGGCTTTTTCGGCCCCGCGGCCGAGGAAATGGGGTACACGTTCACTCTGACAACAGGCGGAGGCGCAACGGATGCACCACCGCCAATCTCCGCGATCGGTGTGGCGGTCGGGACCAAAAACGGCCAGTAGGGCGACTTTGCTGTCCCGCCACTAAAGCACGTCTAAAACGCGCGCGTGATCCCGACCTCGAATGCAGTGCGGCGATAGTCGTAAATCTCGACCGTGCTGCGGTTGCGTTCGACTGTGAGCTGCGCCGTCGGGGCGAAGCCTCTGACCGCCAGTTGCCGCATGGTCGCGGCGAGGGTGCCCCGCAGCAAAGTCTCAGAGCGTTTTTGCGGGTAGAGGAACAGGCGCTCGTCAGCCGCGAGCCTGCCGACCGACGCCGATGCAGTCACCGTCATGCGCGCCATCTCGCGATAGGCGAAGAGGGTGAGTTGTCCGGCAGTCGTGGAATGGCCCGGATCGCGCGCGGAACGGCGGGCGCCGCTCAGCGCGAGTCCGGCTCCGGTCCTTGACGAGAGCGAGAATTCCACCGCGGCCGAGCCGCCAAAGCCCCACCCGGATTCGAGCCGATTGCGATGGTTGACGACCCGGTCCGTCGAGCCGGTTACCCGGACCTGCGCCACCCGAAGAATCGGGCGCGTATAAGCAAAGGCGGCGCCAGCCGAACTTGTGAAAGGTTCTCCGCCGAACCAACGGCGAGCTACTCCGCCGCTGAAGTTCAACCGGCCGCTCCCGATCTTCAGCTCAGGGCCCGCTCGCAGGGCCACCGCCACGTCGTTGAACCGCTTTTGTCGGTAAAGGTCGGCCGATCCGGAAAGACTGATGAGAATCGCGTGATCCGCGCCCAGGCCGGTACGCGCGTACCCTTGCGCGTCGAACGCAAGACCGTTGCCGGACCGGGCTTTCGCATCCTCATCCAGCACGAAATCGCCGATGATCGTTCCAAGCGTGTCGGACTGGGTCGCGCGGTTGACGTTGCTGTCGGAAGCCATCGCGACCGACAGTGTCCCCCCAAGCGGCTTGTGCTCGCGGAGCGCCGCCGAAAATCGATCGACCACGCGGGCCACCTCCGGCGGGAGATCGCCGGCCCGCGCCGCCCTGAGCTCGCGGCGGGCGGAACCGACGTCGCCAAGGGTAGCGAGCACACCCGCCAGTTCGAGTCTGACCCTTTGCGCCTCCGGCTGCTCGTCGAGGATCGTCCGCAGCAAGGTGGCACTTTCCGTCAGCCTTCCCTCCTTCATTCGAAGGAGCGCCAGGCGAAACCTCGCTTCGTTGCGTATTTCCGTCGAAGGGTTGGACGACAGCGCTCGGTAAATGGCCACCGCAGTCGAATTTTCGGACTGACGTTCGGCAACTTCGGCAGCCAGGAACATCTCGGGAGGCGAGAGCGTCACCTGGCTGGCCATAGAGCCTGTACTATCTTGCGCCGGAACGGCGGCTGCGGCAGCTGCCAGGACCATTTCGAGCAACATGTTCGAACCACCCCATTGGATCGGGGCCTTTCGAGCAGTTACTCAGCCCTCCGAATCTGCTTCCCTAATTTCAAGCAGCGCTAGGTCGTTGCAAGTAAAGCTTTCTATGTGCAAGGTTTTTTGCGCGAGTGTTGCGCGCTCGCAGCAAAACACCGGCGTTAGCCCAGCCGATACTCGGCCACCTCTTCATAATGCGCGCCGTGGCGGGAGAGGCGGCTTTCGAACAGGATGAACTTGTCGACCGCGAAGCCGGGCGACGACAGGTCCGAATTGCGCCGCTCGAAATCGCGCGCGGCCTCGGAATTGCTGCGGCCGAAGCGCGCGAGCGTGACGTGCGGGTGAAAGGCGCGGCGCTCCGGCTCAAGCCCGGCGGCGATGCAGGCGCGATCGACCTTGGCGGCCAGCTCGGCAACGGGCTTCCTCGGCTCGACTCCGGCCCAGACGGCACCGCCGCTCCTCTGCTCGAAGCGTCCGACGCCGCTGACCCTGAGCTCAAACGTCGGAAATCGAATGCGCCCCAGCGAATCCGCAAGGTCGCTCGCGAGCGGCCGCTCGACCTCTCCGATGAAGCGCAGCGTCAAATGGAGATTCTCCTCGCCGACCCAGCGCAGGGCGGGGCTGTCGTCCATCACGTCGATGAGAAGATCGCGGATCGCTTCGGGCGGCCGGATTGCAACGAACAGCCGGTGCATCAGCAGATGATTGCCGATCTCGATTGAAGATGCCAAACCTATCGCGGGAAGGGGGGCTTGGATGGCGACTGAGTACAAGAAGCTCAGCTACCCCGAATATGAGGCCTTGGCGAAGCCGCTGCTGAAGGAGCTCGCGGCGCTCGCGCGATGGGTCTCGGAGACCGGCCAGCGGATCGTCATCGTTTTCGAAGGCCGAGATACGGCCGGCAAGGGCGGCTCGATCGACATGATCGCGCGCGTCATCAATCCCCGGCAATGCCGCGTCGCCGCGCTCCCCGCGCCGACCGAGCGCGAGCGGGGCCAATGGTATTTCCAGCGTTACATCCCCTATCTCCCGGCGAAGGGGGAAATGACGCTTTTCGACCGCAGCTGGTACAACCGGGCGGGGGTCGAGCCGGTGATGGGCTTTTGCTCACCGGAAGAGACCGACGCTTTCCTGAAGGCGGTCCCCGAATTCGAGCGGCACCTCGTCGACGACGGGATCCTGTTGTTCAAATATTGGCTGTGCTGCGACCAGGAGCACCAGGAAGCGAGGTTCCGCAACCGGCTCGAAAACCCGCTGAAGCGCTGGAAGCTCTCGCCGATCGATGTCCATGCGCGGGAACGGTACGAGGCCTATACGGAGGCGCGCGAGCGGATGCTCGAGGCGACGCACACCGACTTCGCGCCCTGGACGCTGGTCGAATACAATGACCAGGCGGTTGGGCGGCTCACCCTTCTCAGGGACTTCCTCGATCGGGTCCCGGACACGAGCCTGCCGGTCAAGGAACTCGATTGGCCGGACCTTCCGGGCGATCCGATCAAGGAGAAGTACGGGCTGCTGAAGCCGATCCCGGCCTATCCGATCGGAACCGCGCCCCGCGACGTGAAGGGAGAATGGATCATGTAAGGCGGGCGAAAGCCCGCATTCGGAATTGAGCCAGGACGAAGGGGGAAAGCCGATGAACGCGTGGAGGCTTATTGGACAGCTGACCATCTATTATCTGGCGATCGGAATTATCGTGTTCGCCGCGGTGACGATCTGGCCGGACTTCCGGAACTATCTTCCGATCGGCGGCGTCGAAACGCTTATCACCCAGCCGAGCGCGAACCCGCTCCAGGGCATCGAGTCCATCCGCGCCGAGCATGTCGGCAATCTCGGACAGAGCATCTTCTGGCTCGCGGTGGCCATCGTCGGCGCCTTCCTGTGCGCCTTTCCCGTCACCTGGGTCTACATGACGATCCGCAGTGGCGCCGAATATGACCAGTCGCTCGTCAACACGATCCTGATCCTGCCGATCGTCGTCACCGGCATCGTGATCATCGTCCAGAACTCGCTGGCGCTGGCATTCTCGCTCGCGGGAATCGCGGGCGCGGTGCGGTTCCGCAATTCGCTCAAGAGCTCGGGCGACGCCTTGTTCATCCTCTGCGCGGTCGGGATAGGCCTTTCGGCAGGCATCGGAGCGGTCGAACTTGCGGCCGTCGTCAGCATCGCGCTCAATTACGTCTTCTGCTTCCTGTGGATGGCCGAATATGGCGAGCGCAAGGGGATGAAGCGCTACCTCGCGGATTTCGACGGGATCGACGAAGCTGCGCCGCCCGAGCCCGACAAGAAGAAAAAGGACTGACCCGTACAAGCTCGCCCGTACGGCCGCTTGTCCGGTTTTGCTTGAAAGCCCCTCTTGCATTGCCGATATTGGCGGCCGGGAGCACGGGCCCTTAGCCCGTCCGATAGGAGATGAAATGCAGAACCAGTTCGACCCGCGCACGACGACGAGCGGCTACGATCCCGCCGTTTCGGTAGGCGTACCGCGCGCCGCCCGCGATGCGGGCCTCAGGTCATACATGCTGTCGGTCTACAATTACATGACCTCCGGCGTGCTTCTGACCGGGATCGTCGCGCTGCTCTTCTACAACTCGGGACTCGCCGCCCAGGTGATGCAGACGCCGCTGCAGTGGGTGATCATTCTCGCCCCGCTCGGTTTCGTCTTCGCGATGAGCTTCGGCCTCAACCGCATGTCGACCGGCACGCTCCAGCTCATGTTCTGGGCGTTCGCGACCGCGATGGGCTTGTCGATGTCCTCGATCTTCCTGGTCTTCACCGGGGTGTCGATCGCGCAGACGTTCTTCGCGGTGGCGGCGGCCTTCGCCGGCCTGTCGCTGTGGGGCTATACGACCAAGAAGGACCTGAGCGGCTGGGGGACCTTCCTGATCATGGGCGTCGTCGGCCTGCTTGTCGCGATGCTGATCAACCTGTTCCTGCAGTCGAGCGCGATGATGCTCGCGATCAGCGCCATCGGCGTGCTGCTGTTCGCAGGCCTGACCGCCTACGACACGCAGCGGATCAAGAGCATGTATGCCTATGTCGCGGGCAGCGACATGATGGGCAAGGTCGTGATCATGGGCGCGCTGAGCCTCTATCTCGACTTCATCAACATGTTCACTTTCCTGCTCAACTTCATGGGCAGCCGCGAATAGTCGCTCGTCCGGGAACGGCGACCACGGAAGGGCCGGTGGAGCAATCCGCCGGCCCTTTTCTTTTGCCGCGAGCATCGCGCGGGTTAAGCTCCACACAATCGCGACTCGGGGGACTGTGCGATGCCGAATCGTCTTGCCCACTTTTATGTGCTGGCGCTGTTCCCGCTCGCGGCGCTGGCTTTCTGGCCGAGCTATCTGTCGCAGCTGTCGACGGCGTCGGGAGAGTTTCACTGGCACGGAGCAACCGCCACGCTGTGGTTGATCCTGCTTGTCGCCCAGAGCCTGACGATCCACCGCGGCCAGAGGCCGATCCACAGGGCGGTCGGACTGGCCAGCCTGGCGCTGTTCCCCTTGTTCCTGATGGGCGGCGTCGGGATCTTCTTCGGAATGGCCGAGCGTTATGTCGCCGGCGAGCCGTTCCAGGCGATGTACGCGCCGCGTCTGGCCTGGCTCGATTTCGCGGGGGTCGGCGGCTTCGCCTATTGCGATTACGAAGCCTTGCGAAATCGCCGCAAGGTCCATCCGCATTCCCGGTACATGCTGGCGACCGCAATCTTCCTTCTTCCGCCGATCTTCGGGCGATTGACCGGCATCCCGCTCGGGGTCACCGGTCCCGAGGATTTCCTCCGGCTCAGCATTGGATTCCAGGCGGCCAACGCACTGACCGCAGCGATCGCCTTCGGCCTCGCCTGGTGGAGCGGCAAGCACGGGCGTCCGTTCGTGATCGCCGGGGCGCTGACGGTCGCCGGGGCGGTTCTGTACGAGACCATAGGCGGGATGCCGGCCTGGCAGGCGCTTTACGCGCACGTCGCCGATTTCCCGAAAGCGCCCTTCATGCTGGCCGCGGGCGTCGCCGGAATCGCGATCGCTTATGCCGGTTGGGTCGCCGGCCGCCGCCCGATCACGCCGGGCGCAGTACCAGCCTAGCCGAGATACCGCCGGAAGAAATCGAGCGTGCGCCCCCAGGCAAGCGCTGCCGCCGGCTTGTTGTAGCGCTCGGCCGAGGTGTCGTTGTGAAACGCGTGATGGACGCCCGCGTAATTGTAGGCCTCGAGCGTCTTTCCCGCCGACCCGAGCGCCGCGGCCCAGGGCCATGCGGTCTTCGCCACGCGCTCGTCTAGCCCGGCGAGGTGCAACTGCACCGGCGCCGAGACCTTGGCCGCTTCAGCCGGGTCCGGCGCGGGCCCGTAATAGGACACGGCGGCGTCCAGGCCAGAGCCTGCCGCGACCGCAAGCCGGTTGACGAAGGCGCCGCCCCAGCAGAAGCCGACCGCGCCGGCCTTGCCATTGCCGTCCTGCCGCTGCCGCAGGAGTTCGAGGTGGCGGACGGCGTGAGTGACCGATTGCGCGACGTCCAGCTTGCCGATCATCTCGCGCGCCAAATCCTCGTTGGCCGGCGTTCCGCCCTGCGGCGAGAGGAAGTCGGGCGCGACCGCGTCGTAGCCGGCGATGGCCAGCCGCCTCGCGACATCCCGGATATGCTCGTTGAGCCCGCGGTTCTCATGGACGACAACACTGCCGCCCGCGGTCCGGGCTCGACGGGCCGGGCGAAATAGGCGCGATAAGTGGGAATCCCGGCGATCGGCACCTCGGTGGTCGTCGTCCGGATCCGAGGATCGTCCGGAGCGATGAGCGAGG
>JBKHXB010000067.1:0-9786 GCA_046566245.1 Alphaproteobacteria bacterium
GTCGCGCCGCCGTAGATCGCACAACACCTCCTCGTAATGCGCCCGCATGCCACGCTCCAGAAGCTCGCGGACGCGCCGCCGGGCCCGGACCTCGGGGGAGGCGGTGACGAACAGCTTGGCGGGGGCATGTGGAGCGATCACCGTGCCGATGTCGCGCCCGTCGAGAACCGCTCCTCCCGGCTGGGCCGCGAATGTCCGCTGGCGGTCGAGCAGCGCCTCTCGAACCGCGGGATAGGTCGAGACGATGGAGGCGATCTTGGAGACCGGCTCGCTCCTGAGCTCCGGGTCCTCGAGGTTGGAGCCGATGTCGTCACAGGCCCTCACCGCCTCGAACTCGCTGGCCGGGTTGCCGCCCCACCGCCACAGGTTGAGCGCCACGGCGCGATAGAGCGCGCCCGTGTCCATGTGCGGCAGGCCGAAATGCTCGGCGAGCGCGCGGGCGATCGTCCCCTTGCCGCTCGCCGCCGGCCCGTCGACCGCAATGACGATGGCCCGCGGCTGCGAGCCCGGATTCGATGTCGATGCCTTGTTCAAGCGGCGCGCTTTGACAGCGCCCAATGCCTATGGCAAGGCGCGCGCCGAACGCGGCCGGCAGCCTGTCCGGCCGGCGACCCGACACCTCTCGATGGAGCCAAGGACCAGATGGTCAAACCGGAATGGGGCACCAAGCGCACCTGCCCCAAATGCTCGACCCGATTCTACGACCTCGGCAAGGAGGACCCGGTCCATTGCATCGAATGCGGGACCGAATGGATTCCCGAGCCGGTGCTGAAGTCCAAGCAGCCGATCCCGTTCGAGGCCGGCGAGGCAGAGGGCAAGGCCGAGAAGGACGAGGACCTCGCGGCCGAGGAGCTCACGATCGACGAGGACGAGGAGCCCAGCGCCGACGACGAGGTTGACCTTTCGACCGGCGATGACGATCTGGGGGTCGAGACCGGCAGCGAGGACGAGGAAAGCTAAATTCCCAGTTGCGCTGCCAAAAACATCGCCTAAAGGCGCGGGTCACGGGGCCGTAGCTCAGCTGGGAGAGCGTCGCAATGGCATTGCGAAGGTCAGGGGTTCGATCCCCCTCGGCTCCACCATTCCCAAGTCCGAATTGACACTCAGGCTGCGGTGTTTGCCGCTGCCGGCTTGTTGTCTGACCGCGCACTCTCCGGGATTTCCTCGAGGATCCATTCGCGGAAACGCTTGATTTTCGGGACCATCCGCCGCTCCGGCGGGTACACCAGCCAATAGGCCGTGCCGCGCGAGGAAATGCAGTCCGGGAACGGCATGACCAGACGCCCGTCTGCGAGATCGCCCTTCCAGAAGAAAGGCGTCAGCAACGCAAAGCCCTGCCCCGCCATCGCCGCGTGGCCTTCGTTGGCCTGATTGTCTAGCCTGACCCCGCGGCGGTTCGAAACGCGCTCGACCTCCAGCCCGCAGTCGGCGAGCCATTGCGTCCACCATTCGTCGCCGGCGCTGATCAGATTGAGTTGAAACAGATCCTCGGGCCGAAGCTTGCGGCCGAGCCGCTGCTCGCTTTCCGCGACGAACTGCGGGCTGGCCATCGGAGTGAACTCGGTATGGACGAGCAAATGCTTCTCCAGGCCTTCCCAGTCGCCTGGCCCTGCCCTGATCCCGACGTCAGCGTCGCCGGACCTCAGATCGACGAGCTCGTTCGCCGTCGTCATCCGGACGGCCAGGTCCGGGTGCCGCATCTGGAACCTGCCCAGCCGCCATGCGAGCCAGGTGTTGGCGAAGGTCGGCGTTGTCGTGATCGTCAGCAGCGATTCGTCTTCCGCCCGGTGGGCAGCGAACGCGGCCTCGATGGAATCGAAGGCCTGGCTGAGCTGCGGAAGCAGACGCGAACCCAGAGCGGTCAGCCTCGCCCGGCCGCGCTCGCGCACGAACAGCGGCGCGCCGAGCCGCTCCTCGAGCGCCTTGACCTGGTAGGAAACGGCGGCCTGGGTCATCCCAAGCTCCGCCGCCGCGGCGGTGAAATTCTCATGCCTCGCGGCGGCCTCAAAGGCGCGGATCGCGGTCAAAGGCGGCAGCTTGCGCATTGCGCTCCATAAGCTGAATTTATGATTCATGTCGAGCGTTTGATTGGCGAAACGAGCGCCGCTTACATAGATGATTCCCACCGCCGGCGGAGCAAGCCCCCTCCCCTCAAAAGCCCCCTCTCCGCCGGCGGAAAGAGACAGGAGACGGCGCAAGATGACTTATGGACTCAGCTCCCAGCTGTTCGTCGAGGACGGGCCCGCGGTCCAGGCCGCAAGCGCCGCCTCGGCGCATAATTTCGCCCGCTACCGCCGCGGCTGGCGGTCGCTCGATTCCGGCCATCGGCTCGAACTCGTCGAGAAGGCGCTCCAGTCGCCGGCGAACGATTTCATCGATGCCCTTCCGATCGCGCTTTGAAGGAGATGGTGACCATGATCGACGAGATTTTCGACCGCACCTACCAGACGGGCCGAGCGGATCTGAATGGCGGGCTCGATCGCCTTTTCGCCCGCATCGCGGCCGCCGCAGGCAATGCGTTCCGGGTCCTCAACCGCATCGAATATGAGGCGCCCTGGCTGAGCCGGAACCGGCCCGCCGGCTGCGGCTAGGAGGTCGCTGGAACAGGCGAGGAGCGCGGCTTTGCACGCACCGCGCTCCTCGCTTATAGCCCGCGCTCCAACGCATCGCACCGGAGCGCATCACCCGACATGGCTCGTCGCCGCCAGATCTACGAAGGCAAGGCCAAGATCCTTTACGAAGGACCCGAGCCGGGAACCCTGATCCAATATTTCAAGGACGACGCGACCGCGTTCAACGCGCAGAAGCGCGGCACGATCAGCGGCAAGGGCGTGCTCAACAACCGCATTTCCGAGCATATCTTCACCGCGCTTGCGGCGATCGGCGTGCCGACCCACTTCATCCGCCGGCTGAACATGCGCGAGCAGCTGATCCGTCAGGTCGAGATCGTCCCGATCGAGGTGGTGGTGCGGAATGTTGCCGCCGGGTCGCTGTCCAAGCGGCTCGGGATCGAGGAAGGCACGCAGCTGCCGCGGACGATCATCGAATATTATTACAAGGACGACGCGCTGGGAGACCCGCTCATTTCCGACGAGCACATCGCCTGCTTCGGCTGGGCGAGCCAGGAGGAGATGAACGACATCGCCGACATGGCGATCCGGGTGAACGACTTCCTGTCCGGCATGTTCGCGGCCATCGGCATCAAGCTGGTCGACTTCAAGCTGGAGTTCGGCCGAGTCTGGGACGGCGATTATTCGCGGATCATCCTGGCGGACGAGATCAGCCCCGACGGCTGCCGGTTGTGGGACATCAAGTCGAACGAGAAGCTCGACAAGGACCGTTTCCGCCAGGACCTGGGCAAGGTCGAGGAAGCCTATCAAGAGGTGGCCCGGAGGCTGGGCCTGCTTCAGCCCGACGAGGAGTTCGCGGTTCTCGATCTCGACAGCCACCGCAAGAAGCGCGGGCGGTAGCTTGCAAACGCCACTCCCCTCCCCTTGATGGGGAAGGCTAGGGAGGGGTGATGTTCTTCGTAGGTCGGCGCGAGTGACTGGATCACCCTTACCCAACCCTCCCCCATCGAGGGGGAGGATGATTCGCGCCCGCGTCATCACCCTGAATACAGCGCTGGGTCCGCTCGACTATCGCGTCCCCGACGGGATGGCGGTCGGACCGGGAAGCGTTGTAGTCGCTCCGCTCGGCCCGAGGCAGCTGGTCGGGGTGGTCTGGGAAGCGGACAGGCTCGAGACGAGCGAAGTGCCGGACAGCCGGCTGCGTCCGCTGGTTTCCGTGCTCGACGCGCCGCCGGTCCCGGCGCCACTGCGTCGGCTCGTTGAATGGACGGCGGATTATTACCTGGCGCCGCTCGCGTCCGTTCTTCGCATGGTCCTGCCGTCGTCGTCGGCGCTCGACGGGCCGCGGCAGCTCACCGAATATGCGCCGACGGGCCGCGCCCCCGACCGCCTGACGCCCCAGCGCGACAAAGCCCTTGCAGCGATCCAGGGACGACAGGGAACGGTGCGGGAGCTCGCCGAGCACGCCGGCGTCAGCGACGCGGTCGTGCGCGGCCTGGTCAACGCCGGCGCGCTTCAGCCGGTGCAGGTGACTGCAGACAAGCCTCTGCCCTGCCCCGACCCGGATTTTGCCCCGCCCGAACTGACCGCCGAGCAGGAAAAGGCTGCGCAGTCGCTGGCCGGGGCGATCGGCAAGGGGTTCGACCCGGTGCTTCTCGACGGGGTCACCGGGTCCGGGAAGACCGAGGTCTATTTCGAGGCGATCGCGGAGTGCTTGCGCCAGGGCAAGCAGGCGCTCGTCCTGCTGCCCGAAATCGCGCTTACCGAGCCGTTCCTGAAGCGCTTCGAGGCGCGGTTCGGTTGCGCACCCGTCGCCTGGCACTCGGACCTGCGCTCGTCGCAGCGCCGCCGCGCGTGGCGGGCTATTGCCTCGGGCGAGGCCAAAGTCACGGTCGGTGCCCGCTCGGCGCTCTTCCTGCCCTATCCGGAGCTCGGCCTCATCGTCGTCGACGAAGCCCACGAGCCAAGCTTCAAGCAGGAGGAAGGCGTCCAGTACCACGCGAGGGACGTGGCGGTAATGCGCGCCAAGTTCGAGGACGTGCCCGTAATCCTTTCCTCGGCGACGCCCGCCATCGAGAGCCGGCACATGGTCGAGATCGGCCGCTATCGCGAGCTGACGCTCGCAAGCCGGTTCGCGGGCGCCAGCCTCCCCGAGATCCGTGCCATCGACCTTACCGAGGACCCGCCGCCGCGCGGCCGCTGGCTGGCGCCCTCGCTGGTCGCGGAGCTGCAGGCCAACCTCGAGCGGGGCGAGCAATCGCTGCTCTTCCTCAACCGGCGCGGTTTCGCTCCGCTGACCCTTTGCCGCCACTGCGGCCACCGCTTCCAATGCCCCAACTGCACGGCCTGGATGGTCGAGCACCGGCTGATGCGAAGGCTCGCCTGTCACCATTGCGGGCACGTGATGCCGCCGCCCAAGGCCTGCCCCGAGTGCGGCGAGGAGGACAGCCTGGTCGCCTGCGGGCCAGGCGTCGAACGGATTGCCGACGAGGTCGCGGAGCTGTTCCCCGAAGCGCGGACGGCCATCGTCACGTCCGACACCATCTGGTCCCCGGCCCGCGCGGCCGAGTTCGTGGAGGCGATGGAGGCCGGCCAGATCGACATCGTCGTCGGTACCCAGCTGGTCACCAAGGGCTATCATTTTCCCAACCTGACGCTGGTGGGAGTCGTTGATGCCGACCTCGGGCTTGCGGGCGGCGATCTTCGCGCTGCCGAGCGAAGCTTCCAGCAGATCCAGCAAGTCGCGGGGCGGGCGGGCCGCGGCGACAAGCCGGGACGCGTTTACGTCCAGACGCACGACCCGGAGGCGCCGGTGATCGCGGCGCTCGTGTCCGGCGACGCGCCGGGCTTCTACGCCGCCGAGACCGAGGCCCGGCGCGAAGCCGCGATGCCCCCGTTCGGAAGGCTCGCAGCGATCGTCGTTTCCGCCGAGAGCGCAAGCGAAGCGGAAGAGGTTGCCCGCCGCATCGGCAACGCCGCGCCCAGTGTCGAAGGCATGGCCGTGTTCGGGCCGGCCCCGGCTCCGCTAGCAATGCTTCGCGGCAGGCACCGCCAGCGGCTGCTGGTTCACGCCGCTCGCGCGCTCGACGTCCAGGACGTGATCCGCGACTGGCTCGGCAAGGCCGACTGGGGGCCGAAGGTCCGGGTCAGCGTCGACGTCGACCCGTACAGCTTCCTCTAGACTTCTCGGCTGCGTCTGCCACAAATGGTTGAGTGCCGGTCGTTTTTTCTGGGGGAGTGGGCACTTGTACCGACTGTTTCTTTTCGCCGCGGCCTCGCTCGCCTGGACAATGCCGGCGCTTGCCGCCTGGCATGAGGCCAAGAGCAAGCATTTCATCATCTACTCGGATGACTCCCCGGAGCGGCTGCGCGCCTATGCGGTGAAGCTGGAGAAGTTCGACCGCGCAGTGCGCGTCGCCCGAAGCATGCAGGACTATCCGGTCGGCGACGGCAACCGGCTCACCGTGTTCGTCGTCAAGGACGAAAAGACCGTGCGCCAGCTTGCGAACGACAAGTCGGGCTTTCTGTCCGGCTTCTACATCGGGCGGGCTAGCGGACCCCTCGCCTTCGTTCCGCGCAAGCAGGAGGACAGCTCCAAGCCCGATCTCATCTTCTTTCACGAATATGCGCATCACCTGATGATGCAGGCGCTCGACCGCCCCTACCCCGAATGGCTGGTCGAGGGCTTCGCCGAGTTCTTGTCTACAGCCGAGTTCAAACGGGATGGATCGGTGATCCTCGGAACCGCGGCGCATCACCGCGCCTACGGACTCTTCGAAGGACAGTCCCTTCCGCTGGAACAGTTGCTTTCGGGCAATTATTCGAAGCTTACCAGCGAGCAGAGGGAATCGATCTACGGCCGCGGCTGGCTGCTCACTCATTACCTAACGTTTGAACCGTCGCGACGCGGACAACTCGACGCGTACCTCAAGGGCATGGCTTCCGGGCAGGAGCCGCTTGCCGCCGCGACCGCGGCCTTTGGCGACCTGAAGAAGCTCGACCGCGACCTCAACGCCTATCTCAACCGCCAGCGCATCGGCGGCATCGGCATCTCCGGTGCGGCCATTCCCGAGCCGGCAGTCGAGATAAAGCCGCTGTCTCCGGGCGCCGCGGCGGTCATCGTCCTGCGCGCCCGTTCAAAGCGCGGAGTCTCCGAGAAAACGGCGGAGCCGCTGGCTGCAGAGGTCCGCCAGGTGCAGCAAGCCTATCCCGGCGATCCGTTGGTCGAGGTGACGCTTGCCGAGGCCGAGCTCGACGCGGGCCACGCAAAGGCATCCGAAGCGGCGGCGGACCGCGCGCTGGCAGCCGATCCGAGAAGCACCGAGGCCATGATCTACAAGGGACGCGCGCTGATGGCGCGGGCCACGGAGGGGGACTCGGTCGATGAAAAGCTCGTCGAGCAGGCCCGCAACTGGTTCCTCAAGGCCAACAAGCTCGACACGGAGGATCCCGAGCCGCTGATGGAATATTACAACAGCTTCATCGCGGCCGGTTCGCGGCCTACGGCCAACGCCATCGCGGCCCTGCACTACGCGTCCAACCTGGCGCCGCAGGACGCCAGCCTGCGCATCAACTCGGGGCTTCAGTATCTGCGCGACGGCGACCTGAAGAAGGCGCGGCACACCCTGGCGCCGATCGCCTACGATCCTCATGGCGGCGGAGCAGCTGCGATTGCTCGCGAGATCGTCGCCAAGATCGCGTCCGGCGACTCCGCGGGGCTCGAGCGAATTGTCTACGGCAACGCCAAGAACGAGACCATCGGCCCGGACTGATCAGAGGAGTGTCGGCGACGCTGGGGCCAGAAGGTCCGGGCGAGCGTGCAGGACCCGGACGGCTTCCTCTAGACTCGGCTGGTCGCGGTGCTTTAACCCATTGGCGTGCCGAGCGGATTGGGGGAAAGGCACATGTTGGGGCGTCTAATTCTGCTGATCGCTGCTGTGGTCCTGTATGCAGGTGCCGCACACGCCGAATGGCAGCAGGCGAAGACAAAGCATTTCATCATCTATGCGGACGCCGATAGCGACGAGCTGCGCGAATACGCCACGAAGCTGGAGACGTTCGACCAGGCGGTTCGAATTGCTCGCAAGATGCCCGATCCGCCGCTCACGGACGCCGGACGGCTGACGATCTACACGTTCAAGGACGTTCCAGCGCTTAATCGGCTGCTGAATACCGGACGAGCCATCTACGGTATCTATTTCAGCCGCGCCTCAGGATCGCTTGCATTCGTCGCGCGCCACAAGCCGCAGGGACCCGGGGAAATGAACCCCGACAACGTCTTCTTCCATGAATATGCGCATCACCTGATGCTCCAGGGCCTGGGCATCTATTATCCGCCGTGGCTCGTCGAAGGCTTTGCCGAACTGCTGTCGACCGCCGAAATCGGCGCCAACGGAAGCGTTATACTTGGCGCGGCTGCAAACCACCGGTCGGCCGGCATCTTTGCACCGGACCGCGACTTTCCAGTTTCAGCGATGGTCGGCGACACTACTCGCAGTCTCGACGGCTGGCAGCGGGAGTTGCTCTATTCGCGCGGCTGGCTGCTCACGCACTACCTGACGTTCGAGCCGTCGCGCAAAGGACAGCTCGACCGCTATGTGGAGGGCATTCGTTCGGGAAAGCCGCCGGTCGAATCGGCGAAGAACGCATTCGGCGACCTGCTGAAGCTCGGCCGAGATCTGGATGCATATGCCCGCCGAAAAACCCTCAGCGGCACAATCATCCAGACGGATCAGTCGAAGATAGGCAGCATCGATATCCGGCCGCTCACGCCTCCTGAAGAGGCAATCCTGCCGGTTCGGATGCGGTCTGACTTTGGCGTTTCGCCCGCGACCGCGCGCTGGGTCGCGGGCCGGGCCCGCAACGTCGCTCGACGTTTTCCTGATAGCCCGGTCGTTCAGGCCGCTCTTGCCGAGGCCGAATACGATGCGCGCGACTACACCGCAGCGATAGCGGCCGCCGATCGGGCACTCTCGGCCAACCCCAACAACGTCGCCGCGCTCATTTACAGGGGGCGCGCGCTTATGGCTTTGGCCAAGGAGAATCCGAGCTCGGCCGACTGGCAGGGAATTCGAAATTGGTTCGTTCGCGCGAACCATGCGGATCCCGAAAACCCTGAACCGCTCATGCGATTTTACCAAACGTACAAGGAAGCCGGCGCAACGCCCCCTGCCGGCGCTGTGAAGGGGTTGCTCTATGCACTGGTCCTGGCTCCCCAGGACAACAACCTACGGCTGATGGCGGTCCGGCAGCTCCTTATCGATCAAAAGCTGCCGGAGGCTCGCGAATCCTTCGCGCCCCTAGCGTTCGATCCGCACGCCCGTGACTTCCGCGATACTGCGAAATCGGTGCTCCAGGCAATTGAGGCATCAGAGCCTGCACGCGCCGTCGCCCTGATCGACGCATGGGAAGATAAACACGGCGATGAGGATTGAACCCTGACCAGCTCAAATGAGCTGCGACTGCATGCCTTTGGCGCCCTCCGCAGCCAGCAGCTTGCGCTTGCGGTCGAGCCCGCCGGCATAGCCGCCGAGGCTTCCGTCGCTGCGAATCACTCGGTGGCAGGGGATGAGCACCGCGACATGATTGTCGCCGTTGGCGGTCCCGACCGCACGAACCGCTTTGGGCTGGCCGATCGCCGCCGCGATCTGCGCATAGCTTCTGGTCTCGCCCGGCGGGATCTTGCGAAGCTCCTTCCACACCGCTTCCTGGAAGGCAGTGCCGGCAACGTCGATCGGCAGCTCCGGGGCAGCGAGCGGCCGTTCGATCGCCGCAAGCGCGCCTTCTACCAGCTGACGCATCCCGCCGCCGTCCTCTACGAGTGTCGCGTTCGGGAACAGGCGTCCGAGCGACTCTTCGCTGTCGTCGAAGGTGAGGCGGCAGATGCCTTTCGATGTCGCGGCGATCAGCATCCGGCCAAGCGGACTGTCGAAGCTCGTCCAGCGGATGGTCTCGCCGCGGCCGCCATCGCGCCATGCCGAGGGAGTCATTCCGAGACGCTCTCGCGCATCGTCATAGAAGCGGCTGGGCGCGGAATAGCCTGATTCGTAGATCGCGTCGGTCACCCGCCCGCCCCTCTTGAGAAACGTCTCTGCGCGTTTGGCGCGAAGCGCGCGCGCATATTCGGCCGGCGAGACTCCGAGGTCGCGCTTGAACAGTCGCTGGAAGTGATGGGGCGCGTAGCCGACCGCCGCCGCCAGCTCGTCGAGGGTGAGCG
>JBKHXB010000068.1:0-9749 GCA_046566245.1 Alphaproteobacteria bacterium
GCGAGGTTGTCGATGTCGTCGATCTCGCCCTTGCCGTCCTTGAGGTTCACGAGTTCCTGGACGACCGCGATGATGTCCTCGCGGCGCAGCGTCGTGACCGTGTCCTCGACGTCGAGGCCAAGGCGCATGTTGAGCTTCACTCGGCCGACCGCCGAAAGGTCATAGCGCTCAGGGTCGAAGAACAGCCCGTAGAACAGGGCGTCCGCGGTCTCGCGCGTCGGCGGCTCGCCGGGGCGCATGACGCGATAGATGTCGGCGAGGGCCGAATCCTGATCCTCGGACTTGTCGGCCTTGAGCGTGTTGCGGATCCACGGGCCGGTGTTGACATAGTCGATGTCGAGCAGCTCGAGCGTCTTCACGCCCGCTGCGTCGAGCTTCTCGAGGTTCTCGGGCGTCACCTCGTCGCCGGCCTCGATGTAGATCTCGCCGGTCTTCTCGTTGATGAGGTCGTGCGCCGAGAAGCGTCCGAAGATCTCTTCGGTTGGGATGAGGAGGTTCTTCAGCCCGTCCTTGGCCGCCTGGTTGGCGCGGCGCGGAGTGATCTTCTCGCCCGCCTTGAAGATGACCTCGCCGGTCTTGGCATCGGCGACGTCGTAGCTCGGCTTCTGCCCGCGCCAGTTCTCGGCGACATAGGGGATCTGCCAGCCGTTCTTGCCGCGCTCGTAGCTGACCGTCTTGTAGAAGGTGTTGAGGATTTCCTCGCTCGTGAGGCCGAGCGCGTGGAGCAGGGCGGTGACCGGCAGCTTGCGCTTGCGGTCGATGCGGACGTTGACGATGTCCTTGGCGTCGAATTCGAAGTCCAGCCAGCTGCCGCGATAGGGAATCACGCGCGCGGCGAAGAGATACTTGCCCGACGCATGGGTCTTGCCGCGGTCATGGTCGAACAGCACGCCGGGGCTGCGGTGCATCTGGCTGACGATGACGCGCTCAGTGCCGTTAATGATGAAGGTGCCGTTCTCCGTCATGAGCGGCATGTCGCCCATGTAGACGTCCTGCTCCTTGATATCGATGACGGAGCGGGCTTCCGTGTCCGGATCGATCTCGAAGGTCGTCAGCCGCAGGGTCACGCGCATCGGCGCGGCGTAGGTCAGGCCCCGCTGGCGGCACTCGTCGGTGTCGTACTTGGGGTCTTCGAGGACATAATGGTCGAAGTCGAGGTGGGCGGTGCCGGCGAAATCCTCGATCGGGAAGACCGAGCGCAGCGTCTTCTCCAGGCCCGAGACGTAGCCGATCGAAGGATCGGAGCGCAGGAACTGCTCATAGCTTTCGCGCTGAACCTCAATGAGGTTCGGCATTTCGGAAATTTCGTGGATGTTGCCGAAGATCTTGCGGATCCGCCGCGCGGCGGTGGTTCGGCCGATGGTCGGGGCCGGTGCGTCGATCGCCTTGGTTGCCATTGTCGTCCCTGCGCTAGCCGTGCACCGGCGGGGGCCGGTACACAGTGAATCCCGGCCTTCGCCGGGAAACTAAAATGGAGCGCTTGCCCCGCTTCCCCCTCCAATGCGTTGAGCCCGTGCGCCGTTCGGACCCTGTCCCGGAGAGGACGGGAAAAGCTCCGGGCGCACGCCATGGTGCGGCCAGAGCCGATATGTGTTGGATTTGGCCGATATACGCGCTTTTCGTGCTGGCGCAAGAGGGCGGGGAGAGTGCCTAGTCGGACGGGAGGCAGCGCGCGGGAGTGGCGAGCAGCTGGTCGGCGATCTTCCGCGCCTCCTCGTTCGCGTTCCTGCGCGAACCCGGGATCTCCGCGACCCGGCAGCCCGGCTTGGTCCCGCGCCCGACCGATTCCACGACCAGGATGGACGATGGCGGCTTGTCGGGGTTGGCGTTCTTCAGCCGGTAGATCATCGCGAACGGCGTTCCGTTGAACAGCCGCCATTCCACAGTCTCGCCCGGATAATCGAATGTATCGGCGAAGCGCGCTTCCTCGCTTTCGATGCCGGCGTCGAGGTCATAGCGGTCGTCAGCGTTGCGGACGAACAGGGCCAGGTTCGCATAGCCCGCGCAGCGCCATGTGGCGGAGGAGGGGTCTTCGCCCGGGTCAAGCCGCTTGCAGGAATCGAGATCGAGCCGCGTATAGGCCGACGTCGGGTGCTGCTGCGCCGCGGCGCCGGTCGTGGCAAACAAGAGCGCGGCAAGGAACACGCTTCGCATCGGCCAATGCTACACGCGCTCCACACCAATGCAAAAGGGCGACCGCGGACCAGCGCTGTCGCCACCGTACACCGGCCTCATAAAAAGGTCTGGACCGTCACGGCGCCGCCACGACCCGCTTGCCCTCCGGCATCGCCCGCACGATGCGCTGGTGCAGGCCGAACTTGCTGCTGAAAAGGACGTGGAGCAGCAGCTTGGTCCACGACCGGTGGTGATACAAATGGTCGTAGAACTCCGGCGCAGTGGCGCGCACGGCCGGGAGGCCCGACCACGGCACCTGGGGGAAGTCGTGGTGCTCGTTGTGATAGCCCATGTTGAAGCAAAGCTTGTTCAGGGGGCCATAGTAGGAATAGGTCTCTTGTCCTTCCTTGAAGACGAAATGCTCCTGGATCCAGCGCGCGCCCACCGGGTGCACGCCGAGCGAGAACAACGTCGAGAGGAACAAATAGGCTATCGGCCACCAGCCCGAGAACCAGACGATCGGCGCCATGGCCGCTACCATCGCGACGGCATTGAACACCACCCAGGCGTCGACGGTGCGGATCACCTTCACGGTGGTGGGCCGAAGGAGGGCCTGCACCGCCCAGTACATGCTGAGCCAGAGGGTCTTTCGCCACCTGCTGTTGCCTACCCAGCGCGCCTCGCCGGGCAGCGGGACGTCCGCGTCGAGGCCCGGGATGCCGAGAAATTTGTGATGGAGCAGGTGATGGTTGCGGAACCCGATAGCCGCGGGGAAGACGATCGCGATATTGGCGAAGATCGCGCCCAGCCGGTTGGCGTTCGCTTTCCTGAACACCAGGTTGTGCGTGTAGTCGTGGATCAGCACGAAGAGCGCGTGGTTGGCGAAAGCCCCGAACGCATAGGCTGTGAGAATGATCGCCCACCACGGCGCGTTTAGAACGGCCAGGCCGACGCCGATGGCGACCTGCACCACGACCAGTAACACCGTCCACAGCGCCGACCATCGGTTGCGCTTGAACAGTCTGCGCACATCGGGATGCGTCACAAGAATCTGCTTCGCGCGCACCCGGTGCGGCATCGGCGTGTCGCACTGCATGAACGCCGTATCGGGCGTCGCCTCGCCGACCATCCGGTCACATCCTGCTCGAGTTAATCTGGATTAGGCCGAACCCGGTTCAACGTCCAGCATCGAGTCCTGCGATTGGAACCGGCGGTCAGATCAAGGCGATGAATCCAAGGAACGCGCGCGAGCTTGCCCGCGAACGAAAAAGGGCGGCCCCGAAGAGCCGCCCGTCTTGGCATAAAGCTGTGAGTGACGCATTCTGGCGCGTTCAGCCTCTACGGGGCCCGCACTTTTACGTGCAAATCAAACGATCCACCATTGTCACCGTGACCGTCATTGGTGTTCCCGATCTCCCCGTCATTTACTCGCACATAGATATCGTCCTGTCCTGAAAGATTGCAGATCGTGCCAGGTGGATTGAAGCTTGTGGCGGCGAGACGACAGTCTGCGCCGCTCTTTTGATAAACAATAATCCCGGCAAAACCCGTGTGATTGTCTGCTGGACTCGTGTGCATTCCCAATTGGTATCCGGCCTGCCACCGGATATCGTCTGCCCAGACGGCAATCGCGCTTGCACGTAATGGGTTGCCATCCGCTTTAATGAGCCGCACTCCTCCTCGAACATCTACCCGAAGATTTTCGAAAGTTAGCCATCCCTGTGTCTGGGCAGTGGCGTTGTCGGAGGTCTGGATCGGTTCGCCTTGCAGCTGAGTGCTGAGCATAGCGAATGAAAGAGCCCCGCTCAGCGCTGTAAAAAAGATCGTATACATAAATACCTCCCCAAATGATACTGATAGGAAAGGCGACACCCAAAGAAATTAATAGAGTTGCAACAACAGCGGTGCCGCCGATTTAGCGAACGGCGGTCATAACAACGAGCAAAGCGACCCTTATGTCGCTCTTACTGTCTATCATCTTTCGGATTCGTTGCCTTGGCGTAGATCCTCAACGCTGCCCCGGCCCCTATCTTGTAGTTGCCTGCAGCATTCCTTGCCGCACACGGCGACAAGCGATGCCCTCACGGCTAGGCCTGTAAAACTTCCCGGTTGATTGTTTACGACTACCCTGAACGTGTTCAGGCCTGGGACGAATCCACCGCCCGTAAATTGCGTTGCACTTTGAAAACAATGACTTCCACTGCAGTTCGATATCTGGCCCGAATTTAGGTACGCCACAAAACTATTGTCTGCAGAAATGTGACCATCAAGGCTGAGGCGCGAGTAGTTTTTGGGATCGCACGGAAGAAAGAACTTTAGTTCGTACGTGTAATCCCCTCCCGCAGCATTGCCCCATGCAGTGCCATACTGGTTTGTCGTGCCGGTGCCGAAAGGCTGGATCCAATAGCCCTGCATCGCCGACCACGCGGAAAGAGTGGCGCTGATCGGGCCTCCGACGGCTGGTAATCCGGTCGGTTGGGCAGGACCGGTCACAGTCCAATTGCCGGGAATATTGGTGCTAAAGTCAGCCGCAGGAAATGATTGTCCTGCAAACCGGCAATCAGGAAGCCGGACTATCTGGGCCGCACCTGCCGGGACGCTCGCAGAGACGGCCAGTAATCCTGCTAACAGTGCTGGATATTGCATGTGAACCCTCCCCGTTAGGGAGAAAGCCAGACGCTTTCTCATGAGGGGGCGGCGTCGCCAGACACGGCGAAGAACGCCGACCAGCGGCGTCGTCCCGGTCCGGTAAATAACCGGTTAACCCGAATGCTAAGTGATTTAAATCAAACCGCCAATGACATGAGAATGGCTGTGGCACGAATTAATAGATTGTTATCAAGGGAGATTTCCATTCAAGCAAGGCACTATCCTAAAATGAAAAAAGGGCGGCCCCGAAGAGCCGCCCTTCCTTTCTCGTACGCGAGAAGCGAAGCTTACTTCAGCTCGACGGTGCCGCCAGCGTCCTCGATCTGCTTCTTGATCTTCTCGGCCTCGTCCTTGGAAACGCCTTCCTTGACGGCCTTGGGAGCGCCTTCGACCAGCGCCTTCGCCTCGCCGAGGCCAAGGCCGGTGATCGCGCGAACTTCCTTGATCACGTTGATCTTCTTGCCGCCGTCGCCGGTGAGGATGACGTCGAACTCGGTCTTCTCTTCGGCCGGAGCGCCGCCCGCGGCAGCGCCGCCGGCAGCCGGGCCCGCAACCGCGACCGCGGCCGCGGCGGAAACGCCCCACTTCTCCTCGAGCGCCTTGGCAAGCTCGGCGGCCTCGAGAACGGTCAGTTCGGAAAGCTGGTCGACCAGCGCATTGATGTCAGCCATTTGTCTACTCCTGTGCGGGGCTCAGGGCCCCATTTGTCCGTGCGTTGATGTGTTAAGCGAAAAACGTCAGGCGGCTTCCTTCGCCCCGTAAGCCGCGAAGACCCGCGCAAGCTGCGCGCCCGGCTCGTTGACCGTGCGTGCGATCTTTGACGCCGGCGCCTGGATGAGGCCGACCAGCTTCGCCCGAAGCTCGTCGAGCGACGGCAGCTCGGCGAGCGCCTTGATCCCGGCGACGTCGAGCAGGGTGTCGCCCATCGCTCCGCCGACGATCTCGAGCTTGTCGTTAGTCCTGGCGAAGTCCACCGCGACCTTGGCGGCCGCGACCGGGTCGGAAGAGGTCGCAAGCGCGGTCGGGCCCTTCAGCAGGTCCCCGATCGGCTTGTAGCGCGAACCCTCGAGGGCAATGAGCGCAAGCCGGTTCTTCGCAACTTTGAACTGGGCGCCTGCGTCGCGCATCTTCAGCCGGAGATCCGTCGACTGCGCGACCGTCAACCCGAGGTTGCGGGTCACGACGACGACGCTCGTCTCCGTGAAGACTTGCTTCAGCTGGTCGACCAGATCGGCTTTTTGCGAACGATCCATGCCAACTCCAACAGTTTCGGACCGAAGCGGTGGCTTCGGGCCGAGTTCCAACAAAAGCCCGGCGCGGTTGCCCGCGGCGGGCGCGAATGTCCGTGGGGATGGATCGGCGGCGCGGCCCTTCAGGCCAACGCACGGCCGGACCGGCAATCGCACGCCGCTCCGGTTGAATTCCTGTCCCCGTCTAGGCTGGAGATTAAGGGGGTCCTCGTGAGAGGATTGGCCCCGCCAGCTGTCTCGGACGGCTGCGGCAAGCCCGGGGGCTGTTCCGCGAAGGCGCGCCTATAGCGAATTCCGTCCGGCGATCAAGCGCTTCGTCAACGCAGGCAAAAGGCCCGGACGGAGGGACGCTCCATCCGGGCCTGCTTGCGCTCAGGCGTCTGTGCGGGACGCTTAGCCGCGCTCGCCGGGAGGCGGCGGCGGAGGCGGCGGTGCAGCCGGGCACGCCTCGCTCGCCAGCACCACCGTTCCGTCAGGGCAGGTCTGCGTCGCAGGGGCCGCTGCCGGCGGAGGCGGAGCCGGAGCTGCCGCCGGCACGACGGGCGGCGGGGCCGGGGGTGCGCCGAAGTTGAAGATCAGGCTCGCGAGAACGCTGTGCGAGCTGAAGCGGCCACTAAGGTCGCTCTCGAACGGCTCGCCGTCGACCGTGAAGTCCTGCCGGAAATTGAGGTGGCCGGTACGAAAGTAACGGTACTTCAGGCCGACATCGATATTGTCGCTGACCGGAGCGCGAAGCCCGGCGAGGAGCTGGTAGGCCCAAGTGCTGTCGCGGTCGCTGTCGCCGTCGCCGGAGAACTTGACGCTCGCCCGGCCGACGCCGCCGCCGACATAGGCGCCGACCCCGCCAATGTCGAAGTCGACGAGTCCGTTCAGCATCCCGGAAAGGACGCTCGTGTGACCGTCGAGGTCAAAATCGCCCTCGGTCACGTCAGTGCCGGTCTCGGCCTCGTAGATGGCGATCAGGGCCGGATCGACCTCCACGTCCTTGAGGCCAGCCCGCTTGTAGCCGAGCTCGCCTTCGAGCCGGAACAGGCCGAAGTCGTAACCGGCGATCGCGTCGATATCGAAGCCGTTCTTATAGTCGATGCGGAAAGCATTCTCGGCACTGCCGAGGGACGCGCCGGTGCTGTCGAACACCTGGACGTCGACATTGGTCTTGTTGGGGAAGAGGAAACCGCCCTCGAGGCCCACATAAGGGCCGACGTTCTGGGCAACCGCCGGGCTGGCGATCGCGGCCGAGGCAACGGCAGCCAAAAGCAACTTACGCATGAAAAATGCTCTCCTTGGTTGTAACGATGTTGGGATTGTGGCGTGCCGAACACACAATGAGGGCGGCGGGTTTCATCCGTTCCAGTGCAATTCCCGGTTGCGCCGCAACCTGTTGTAAAGAGGACACATATACTGCGGCCAGCCGTTGCCTCAGCGGGACGGTTGACAAATCCGGCTCCCTGGCGCCCCATCGCTCGCGCAATTGGCCGGGGAGTTGCCGATGCTTGCGCGGTTGTGGAGATCCGTGTGCCTGGGACTGGCTGCCTTCGCGGCATCCGTCCCGGCCGCCGCCGTTCCACCGCCGCAGCCGGCGCGGATCGTCGCCGTCGGTGATCTTCACGGCGATTATACCGCCTGGTCCGCCATCGCCCGCGATGCCGGGATCACCGGGCCGAACGGCAACTGGACGGGCGGCAGGACGACGCTGGTTCAGGTCGGCGACATGGTCGACCGCGGTCCCGACTCCCTCAAGATCGTCCGCGAGCTGATGCGGCTCCAGAAGGAAGCGCCGAGGCAGGGCGGCCGCGTGATCGTCCTCACCGGCAACCACGAGGCGATGAACGTCACCGGCGATCTTCGCTACACGACGGAGGCGGAGTTTACCGCCTTCGCCGGGCCCAAGTCGGCGGAGCTCCGCGACCAGATCTATGAAGCGAAGAAGAAGGACATCGAAGCCAAGTACCGCGCCAGCAATCCCTCGCTCAGCAGCGCCGCGATCCGCGAGTTGTGGATCAAGGAAACGCCGCTTGGCTGGGCGGAGCAGCGGCTGGCCTGGGCCCCCGACGGGGAGATCGGCCGCTGGATCGTCCGCAACCCGGCGGTCGCGCAGCTGGGCGGCAATCTGTTCGTCCACGGGGGGCTCAGCGCCGAATATTCGGAGCTTTCCATCGACGCGATCAACGCGCAGGTGGCCGCGGCGCTCAAGGCGGTCGACCGTTCGCCGACCTCAATCCTGCGGACCGCGCTCGGCCCGCTGTGGTACCGCGGGCATGTCACGCGCGATCCCAAGGCGACCGAGATCGCGCCGCCCGCAGCCGGGATGCCGCAGCGGCCGTCGATCGAGGAAGAGCTCGACCAGGTGCTCGCCGCCTACGAGGCCAAGCGGATCATCGTCGGCCATACGCCAAGCCTGCCCGGGATCAGGATTGACCATGGCGGCCGGCTGGTGCGGATCGATACCGGCAATTCGCGCTATTACAGCGGGACGCTGAGCTGGCTCGAGATCGTGGGTGACAAGCTGATCCCGCACAAGGTGGCGCGGCCGCCCGCGAGCGGAGGGCGCGAGTGATTGCGCGGCTTCTCATGGCGTTGGCCGCGCTGGTCGCGGCTGTCCCGGCCGCGGCCCAGGTCGCCGCCCTTCCCAAGCCGCTGTTCGCCTCGTCCGATCTCCTCCGCCTGACGATCCGCGGACCGGTGAACGCAATCGTCCGGAGCAGATCGGAGGAGCGGGCGCCCGGGACATTAGCGGTCGCGGGGACCTCCACCGAGCTTCCGATCACGCTCGCCGGCAGGGGCATCACCAGGCTTCAGCCCGACATCTGCCAGTTCCCGCCGCTGTGGGTGCGGTTCACCAGCCCGCCCCCCGCGGATTCGGTCTTTGCCGGGCAGAAGAGCCTGAAGCTCGTCACCCACTGCCGGGCTTCGGAGTCGTTCCAGCAGCACGTGCTGCTCGAATATGCGGCTTACCGCATGTTCAATGCGCTCACCCCGATGAGCTTCAAGGCGCGGCTGGCGCTGATCGATTATGTCGATTCCAGCGGTAAGCCGGTCGCCAGCCGCTACGGCTTCTTCATCGAGGACCTGGGCGACGTCGCCCGCCGCAACGGGCTTCAGGAGGGCAAGCTGCCGCCGCGGATCCCGACGACCGCGCTCAATCCGGCTGCGGCGGCGCGCTACGGTTTGTTCCAGCACATGATCGCCAACCACGACTGGTCGATGCGGGCCGGGCCGGCGGGCGACGAATGCTGCCACAACGCCAAGATGCTGACCCCGGCAAGGGGGGTGGCCGCGGGCGCGATCCCGGTGCCCTACGACTTCGACTATTCGGGCTTCGTCAACGCGCCCTATGCGACGCCGCCCGACCTGCTGAAGATTTCCAGCGTCCGCCAGCGCCAGTACCGAGGCTATTGCAGCCTCAACAACCAGATGCTTGCGACCGCGGTCCAGTTCCAGGCGGCGCGGCCGGCGATGCTCGCGGCGATCGCCGGCACGCCGGGGATCGAGGAGCGCACGGTGCGCAGCGCGACCGCCTTCCTCGAGCCCTTCTTCGCCGACATCTCGACGCCCGAGACGCTGAAGGCGAAGGTGCTCAAGACCTGCATTCCCTGACCCCTCCACCATTCACTCTGCGGTGAATGGTCCCCCTCCCCACGAGCAAAGCTCGCAGGGAGGAGCTGAAGCCTAGGCTCCCTGGAGCTCTTCGAGCGCGACCTTGACGCCCGGGCCCATCGTCGAGGTCAGTGCGAC
>JBKHXB010000069.1:0-9700 GCA_046566245.1 Alphaproteobacteria bacterium
ACCATTTCGTCCACTCCCGAGACTTCCTGGGCGCCCTGCGGGATGGGCACGCCCGGCTCGAACCCCTTCGGGCCATAGGCGCCGCGCGCGACGATCGCCTTCGTCGCGACGAGCAGGCGCGGTCCGGGCACGATGCCCTCGTCGATCGCCTGCTTGAGCCCGGAATCGGCGAAGCCCGCGCCCTCGGTGCCAAGGTCGCGCTCGGTCGTGAAACCGGCCTCGAGCGTCTTTCGGGCGTGGACGACGGCGCGCGCGGTGCGGAGCGCGAGCGGCTCGCGGAGCACCTGATCGTCCCACAGCGTCTCGTCGTAGGGATGAAGGAAGAGGTGCGAATGGCCCTCGATCAGTCCGGGCATCAGGGTGGCGCCGGGCAGATCGAGCACTTGCACGCCGGGCGGGGCAGCCACCTCTGGCCCGGCCGCGGCGATCCGATCGCCTCCGACCAGCACCGACCACCCGGAATGAATCGCGGTCCCGTCGAAGACGCGCGCAGGGCGCAGGAGGAGCGTTTCGGCCGCCGCCGGAGCGCCAAGGAGAAGAGTCGCGAGGGCGGTCAGGACTACGCGAATGTTCCCAAAGTTCGCACTACCGCGCGCGGCGGGGGGCCGGGGAGACAAGCACCGTAGAATTTCGGCGAGCGAAGCTTGTACGTGCCGGACCATTGCGCGCTTGGACCACAGCAGATGCCCCGTAGGAAGGCCTTTTTGTTGACTCAAGGAAAAGGGCGGCCGGATGGTCCCGACCGCCCTTCGAATGATGTTCTGTGGAGCACCCACCCCTGCGCTTCGCGCTCCCCCTCCCTGGAAGGGAGGGATTGCCGCAGCAGGCCTGTCCCCCAGACAGGCCGGAACGGCGATGGGTGGGTCGACCGCTTAGCGCTTCGAGAACTGGAACGACCTGCGCGCCTTGGCCCGGCCGTACTTCTTGCGCTCGACGACGCGCGGGTCGCGGGTGAGGAACCCGGCCTGCTTGATCACCGTGCGCAGCGCCGGCTCGTAGCGGGTCAGCGCCTGGCTGATGCCGTGCTTGACGGCGCCCGCCTGGCCCGAAAGGCCGCCGCCCTTGACGGTGGCGATCACGTCATACTGGCCGCGCCGGTCGGCGATATCGAACGGCTGGTTGATCACCAGGCGAAGCGAGGGGCGAGCGAAATAGACTTCCTGCTCACGCCCGTTGACGACGATCCGGCCCGAGCCCGGCTTCAGCCAGACGCGCGCGATCGCGTCCTTGCGGCGGCCGGTCGCATAGGCGCGGCCGTACTTGTCGAGCTGCTGCTCGCGGAGCGGCGCCTGTTCGGCCGGCGGCGGGGCCGCTTCGGCCGGGCCCTCGGCCTCCGGGGCCGCGGCGGCTTCGGCCGGAGCTTCCTCGCGGGTCAGCTCGGCCAGGTCGGAAAGGCTCTTCTTGTCGGCCATCTTATGCGCCCACCTTGTTCTTGCGGTTCATCGACGCGACGTCGAGGACTTCAGGGTTCTGGCCGCCGTGCGGGTGCTCGGTGCCGTTGTAGAGGTGAAGGGCGCGCATTTGCTGGCGCCCGAGGGGGCCGCGCGGGATCATCCGCTCGACGGCCTTTTCAAGCACACGCTCGGGGAAGCGGCCCTCGAGCACCTTGCCGGCGGTGATCTCCTTGAGGCCGCCCGGATAGCCGGTGTGCTTGTAATATTTCTTCTGCTCGAGCTTGCGGCCGGTGAAACGCACCTTGTCGGCATTGATGACGACCACATGGTCGCCGCAATCGACGTGCGGGGTGTAGCTCGGCTTATGCTTGCCGCGCAGGATGTTGGCGATGATCGTCGCGAGGCGGCCGACAACCAGGCCGTCGGCGTCGATCAGATGCCACTTCTTTTCGACCTCGGCCGGCTTTGCCGACTTGGTCGTCTTCATCAGCGCCTTCATGGCGTTGATCCTTTCGTTGGAAATGCGAAAGGCGACGCATGCCAGCGCCGCCACTGGGCGCGCTATTTGCGCTCGTGGCCCGGAAAGTCAAGCAAATGCGGGGCATTGCTGACGGGTATGATGTTACCGGAAAGCGCTCAGCAATGCTCGGAAGGATCGATCCGGGCCACCATGCGATGGCGGTCCCACAACTCGCTCGGGTAGGGCAAGTTGAGCTCGCGCGCCTGGCGCACGGCATCCTCGTCGTCCCCGGCCTCAAGCCAGTCCGCGGTGTAGATGTTTCCGGCTCCGTCGAGCCGATAAAGCCTGTAACTCGGCAAGTGAAACGCCCCCGGCCCCCGGTGGAATTTGCGCGCTAACATGACGGTTCCGAAATAGCACTTATCTAAGTTAGGGATCACAAATTTAAGTTAGGATCACAGAGTTTTATCGCTCGGTGATGACCGTATCCTCGACCCAGTCGGCATAGCGGCGCAGCAGCTTCTCGATTGGCCAGACGGCGACGCAGGGCAGGTCGTAGCTGTGGAGCTCGGCAATGCGCTCGACGAGCGAATCCGCTTTCCAGCCGTGGGTCTTGAAGATCGCCGGGACTTCCTCGGCGTCGTCGACCTTCCCCTGCCAGTGGTAGATCGAGCGGCAGGGCCCAAGGATGTTGACGCACGCGGCGAGCCGTTCCTCGACGACGGTCCGGCCGATCCGCTCGGCCTCCTCCATGTCGGCGAAGACGGCGTAGATGGTGACGATCGTCATCGGCGCAGGCTCCCCTGGACGTGGGCTCCCCACACCGCTGTCGCGACGACCAGCGCCCCGACGGCCTGGTGAAGCGCGGCGAGAACCAGGGGCACGCCCTCGATAACGGTCGCGATCCCGATCAAGACCTGGGTCCCGAACGCGGAGTGGATGGCGATCGAGGCGGAGCGGAGCGGGCGGCGAACCTGGCGGGCGAGGATGACCAGGGCCGCGACCGCGACCCAGGCCCACCAGCGGTGGAGGAAATGGACGAGGAACGGGTCGTTGGCGACGGCCCACAGGATTCCGTGCGACCAGTCCACCCCGGCGGGGAAGAAGCGCCCGTCCATCAGCGGCCACGTGTTGGAAACCTGGCCGGCGTTGAGCCCCGCGACCCAGGCGCCGAGCAGCACTTGGATCGCGATGGCCGCGAGGACGAGCGCGGAGAGACCCGTCAGCGGGGCAGGGCGGTCGGTCCCGGTCCGGGCCAGCCTTCGAAGGTCGAGCGCGACCCAGATCAGCGCGCCCATGATCACTAGCGCCAGCAGCAGGTGCGCGGAAAGGCGAAGGTGGCTGACGTCGGTGCGCTCGGCGAGGCCTGAGACGACCATGTACCAGCCGAGGGCGCCTTGGAGGCCGCCGAGCACGAACAGGCCCGCGAGCTTCCACCCGTAGCCGCGCGAGATTTCGCGGCGGACGGCGAACCAGAGCAGCGGGACCGCGAAGACGATCCCGACCAGCCGCCCGAGCAAGCGGTGGACATATTCCCACCAATAGATCGACTTGAATTGCTCGAGTCCCATTCCCGCGGGGCCGTTGATCTCGCGATATTCCGGCGTCTGGCGGTACAGGTCGAAGGCGCGCTGCCAGTCTTCGTGGCTGAGCGGCGGGATCGCGCCGCTGAACGGTCGCCACTCGGTGATTGAAAGGCCGCTTTCGGTCAACCGCGTAATGCCGCCTACCACGACCATTGCGAAAACCATTGCCGCGACCAGGAACAGGAGGTTCGAGATCGCCAGCGGTCGCGCGGTGCTGGCGACGGAGCGTCGAGTCGAGGAAGAGTCCATCGCCCGGCGCTATGCCCGCGCGCGAAACCGGGCAAGGGCCCTTACGAAAGGAATGTAATGTTGTAACCTGACGCGAGCCGGTCTATATCGAGCCCGCAATGGTGGCACTGCTTGCAAAACCAGGCCGGCTCGACCGGCTCGCGATCGGGCTTTCAGGCCTGTGCCTCGTCCATTGCCTTGCGACCGCCGTGGTCCTGGCGGCGCTTGCCACCGCCGGCGGCCTTCTTGGAGCGCCAATTGTCCATGAGGTCGGGCTGGTCCTGGCGATAGTGCTGGGTGCGGTGGCGCTCGGCCGCGGAGCGCTCGAGCACGGGTTCCTGATGCCGATCGCGGTCGGCTCGCTCGGACTCGGAGTCATGGCCGGGGCGCTCACGTTCCCGCATGACGGAAGCGAGGCCCTCTACACGATGCTCGGCGTCGGAATTGTCGCGCTCGGCCACCGGCTCAACTTCATGGCGGGCGAGTAGCGGGCCGCTTGCCGCCCCCTTCGCGCGCGCGTATTCCGTCTTTCGCGATGGCACAGCACGACCATCAACTGCACCAGGGTGAAGCGCTTCGATCGGCCGCTCGCGGACGGCTGGAATCGAAGGGCGAGCAGTGGACGGACATGCGCGGCGCGGTGTTCGACGCGCTCGCCTCGTTCGACCGGCCGGCAAGCGCCTATGACATTGCGGAAGCCGTCTCCAGGTCGCAGGGCCGGCGGGTCGCCGCCAACAGCGTCTATCGGATCCTCGACCTGTTCGTCAGCGCGAACCTCGCCCGTCGCGTGGAAAGCTCCAACGCCTATGTCGCGAACCAGCATCCCGAGTGCCTTCACGACTGCATCTTCCTGATCTGCGACAGCTGTGGCCAGGCCGTGCACATCGACGACGACGCGGTTACAGGCGGTATCCGCGAGGCGGCGAAAAACGCCGGTTTCGCCGCCAGCCGCCCAGTGATCGAGGTCCGCGGCAAGTGCGGGGAATGCGGAGAGAATTAGGCGCTTCTCTTTCGCCGCCGGACATTAGGCGCTAGGGCGCACGGCAATGTCCGAACGCCCCGAAACTCCGCTCCTCGACCAGGTCAACTATCCCGAGGACATTCGCAAGCTCGACAAAAGCCAGCTTGCGCAGCTCGCGGACGAGCTTCGGCAAGAGACGATCTCGGCCGTATCCGTGACGGGCGGGCACCTGGGCGCGGGCCTTGGCGTGGTCGAGCTCACGGTCGCCATCCATTACGTCTTCGACACTCCGCGCGACCGGCTGGTCTGGGACGTCGGCCACCAGGCCTATCCGCACAAGATCGTCACAGGCCGGCGCGACCGGATCCGGACGCTTCGCCAGGGCGGCGGGCTGTCGGGCTTCACCAAGCGAAGCGAGAGCGAATACGACCCGTTCGGTGCGGCGCACAGCTCGACCTCGATCTCGGCGGCGCTGGGATTTGCGATCGCCAACAAGCTGTCGGGCGATGCCGGCAAGGCGATCGCGGTCATTGGCGACGGCGCGATGAGCGCCGGCATGGCCTATGAGGCGATGAACAATGCGGCCGCTGCGGGTAACCGGCTCATCGTCATCCTCAACGACAATGACATGTCGATCGCCCCGCCGGTCGGAAGCCTTCGCAATGCGCTCGCCCGGCTGGTCAGCTCGAGCAAGTATCTCGCGCCGAGAAGGCTCGCGCAGAAGCTGGCGCGAGCGATGCCGGAGCCGCTGCATGTTGCCGCCCACAAGATGGAGGAGTTCGCGCGCGGGCTGATCACCGGCGGCACGCTCTTTGACGAGCTCGGCTTTTACTATGTAGGCCCGGTCGACGGGCACGATGTCGAGGCGCTCGTCGAAGTGCTCGAAAACGTGCGCGATGCGAACGAGGGGCCGATGCTGGTCCATGTCGTCACGCGCAAGGGCAAGGGCTACGCGCCGGCCGAGAACGCCGCCGACAAATATCACGGCGTCGTCAAGTTCGATGTCATCTCCGGCGAGCAGGCGAAGGCGGCCGCGAGCGCGCCGAGCTACACCTCGGTCTTCGCCAAGGCGATGCTGGGCGAGATGGAGCGCGATGCGAAGGTCGTCGCGATCACCGCCGCGATGCCGTCGGGCACCGGGCTCGACAAGGTCGCGGAGAAGTACCCCGAGCGCACCTTCGACGTCGGAATCGCCGAGCAGCATGCGGTTACCTTCGCCGGCGGGCTGGCCGCGCACGGATACCGGCCGTTCTGCGCCATCTATTCGACCTTCCTTCAGCGCGCGTATGACCAAGTGGTCCATGACGTCGCCATCCAGAACCTGCCGGTTCGCTTCGCGATGGACCGGGCGGGCCTGGTCGGAGCGGACGGTGCGACGCACGCCGGCTCGTTCGACCTCGCCTATTTGTGCACGCTTCCAAATTTCGTGGTGATGGCGGCCGCGGACGAGGCCGAGCTCGTCAACATGGTCCACACCATGGCGCTCCATGACAGCGGGCCGATCGCTGTCCGCTATCCGCGCGGCGAGGGAAGAGGGCTGCCTCTGCCGCAGGTCCCGGAGCAGCTCGAGATCGGCAAGGGGAGGATTATCCGCGAAGGTACGAAGGTCGCGATCCTTTCGCTCGGAACGCGGCTCGCGGAAGCGGAGAAGGCGGCCGACCAGCTCGAGGCGAAAGGCCTGTCGACCACGGTCGCCGACCTGCGCTTCGCAAAGCCGCTCGACGAGGCGCTGATCCGCAAGCTTCTGACGACTCACGAGGTCGCGGTAACGATCGAGGAGGCCTCGATCGGCGGGCTCGGCGCGCACGTATTGACCCTCGCGAGCGACGAAGGGCTGGTCGACGCCGGGCTCAAGATCCGCACGATGCGGCTGCCGGATCGCTTCATCGACCAGGACAAGCCCGAGAAGCAGTATGACGAGGCGCGGCTCAACGCGCCGCACATCGTCGAGACTGTGCTCAGGGCGCTCCGGGTCAACAGCGCCGGGGTCGAGGAGGTGCGGGCTTGAACACCGCGCAGCTGGCGGAGCACCAAGAATTCGCAAGCCTTCAAAATGATGGGACTTGGTTGGTCGAACTAGACGTACACTGCAGCTGGACCGGTGGTCGCTGGGAAGTTGACGATGCGTGCTTCAGAAAGGACGGCGACTCCTTTGGTGATCCAGGCGTGTACGAATTCGAAGGCGGTGACGAAGACGTCGGCCATACAGTTTTCGAAAGCTTCAGGCGAGAAGCCGAAAGCCTTCTGGTTGCAGGCCAAATTTATGAGGTGCACGTACGATTTCTCGATGGGGGCACGCTATTGAGCTTCACACGCGGCAAGTTTCGGCACGATCCCACGATCGCGGTCGACTCCTAGAAGCGGAAAATTGAGGCCGGCGTGCCGAAAATCCGCGCAGACCAGCTGCTGGTGAGCCGGGGGCTGGCCGAGAGCCGGACCCGGGCCCAGGCGCTGATCATGGCCGGGGCGGTGTTCAGCGGCGAGAGCAAGCTCGCGAAACCAGGCGACATGCTGCCCGAGGAAGCGCCGCTGGAAGTGCGCGGCAAGGACCACCCCTGGGTCTCGCGGGGCGGCATCAAGCTGGCCCACGGGCTTGGCGAATTCGGCTTCGACGTCACCGGCGCGGTCGCGCTTGACGTCGGCAGCTCCACCGGCGGTTTCACCGACGTCCTTCTCACTCGCGGAGCGGCGAAGGTCTATGCGGTCGATGTCGGGACCAACCAGCTCGCCTGGAAGCTGCGGCAGGACCCGCGCGTGGTCGTCCTCGAGCAGGTCAATGCGCGCCACCTGACGACGCAACATATCCCCGAGCAGGTCGACGTGATTACTTGCGATGCGAGCTTCATTTCGCTTTCCAAGGTGCTGGAAACGCCTTTGAAATTCGGCAAACCCGGAGCGAAGCTCGTCGCCCTCGTCAAGCCGCAGTTCGAGGCTGGGCGCGAAGAGGTGGGCAAGGGCGGAGTGGTGCGCGACGCGGAAGTGCACAAGCGCGTCTGCGCCGAGGCCAGCGCATGGGTTGAAAGCCGGGGCTGGAGCGTTGTCGGCCTGACGGAAAGCCCGATCACCGGGCCCGAAGGCAATCTCGAATTCCTGCTTGGAGCGATCAACAATGGTTGAAGGCGCAATTCGCGTTCCCTGGTGGAAATATGCCTCTGTCACCGTGCCCGCGATCATCCTGCTGGGCTGGGCTAGCGGCTGGTCGTCCGGTTCAGGTGACGGCAATGCCTGGTTCGATTCGCTTCAAAAACCCTTCTTCATGCCGCCCGGCTGGGTGTTCGGGGTCATCTGGCCGATCCTCTACGCGCTGCTTGGGGTGGCCGCTGCCCTCGTCCTCGCCGAACCGGCTTCGCCGGCGCGAAACAAGGCGCTGGTGCTGTTCGCGGCCCAGCTCGCACTGAATTACGCCTGGTCGCCCCTGTTCTTCGCTGCCCACGCGGTGAAGCTTGCGCTCGTCACGATTTTCGTCATGGCCGCGCTAGCCGCCATGACGGCGGGGCAATTCTGGCACATCCGACGGGTAGCGGGCGCGTTGATGCTTCCCTATCTGGCATGGTTGTGCTTCGCGGCGGCGCTTAATGCCGCGATCGAACGGCTCAACCCGGGCGCCGACGCGCTGCTCGGCTGAGAGGAGAAAAGGGACATGCAGTCGGAAAATCGGCTGTTCGACGATTTCGTGAAGATGGTGAACGGCCTCGCCGGAACCGTCGCTGGCATGGGCCGGGAGGCCGAATCCACGGCGCGGGAGAAATTCCGTGAGTGGATGGGGGGCATGGACTTCGTTTCCCGCGACGAATTCGAAGCCGTGAAGGCGATGGCAGCCGCTGCGCGCGAGGAGAACGAAGTCCTCAAAAGCCGCATCGCCGCGCTCGAAGCCAAGACCGCTGGCCCGGCGGCTGGCGCCAAGGCCTCGCCCAAACCGAAGGGCAAGCCGGGAGCCAGGCCCTGAGCGCGGACGAAGTCAACAACGAGCGCGACGACGGCGCTCCAATCGAGGTCCTCGAGCAATATTTCGAGGCCCGTGGCTGGGCGTGCGAGCGCTCGGGCGAAGGAGAGATCGTCGCCTCTGCAACCGGCAGCTGGGCGCAGTACGAGCTCCGCGGGGTCTGGCGGCCCGAGGACCAGGTTCTGCAGTTCCTGTCCTTCCCTGACATCAAGGTGGCGGCGGAGAAAAGGCAGGCCATCTACGAGGCGCTCGCGCTCATCAACGAGCAGCTATGGCTGGGCCATTTCGAGATGTGGTCGGGCTCCGGGCTCATCGTCTTTCGGCATTCGACGGTGCTCGACACGCGCGACGGCGAGGGGCTGACCCTGGAGCAGGCGGAAGCGATCGCCGAGGCCGCGCTGGAGGAATGTGAGCGATTCTATCCGGTTTTCCAGTTCGTGCTGTGGGGCGGCAAGAGTCCCGGCGAGGCGATCGCCGCCGCGCTGATCGACACGCACGGCGAAGCCTAGGAGCAAATTCGAATGAAACTCCCTTCCCCGACCTGGTTCGTGGGCTGCGGCAACATGGCCGGGGCGATGGTCCAGGGCTGGCAGCTCGCTGGCGTCGACCTGTCGATGGCGACCGCGATCCGGCCGAGCGGTGAGCCCGTCGAAGGTGTGCGGACCGTCGCTTCCCTGAAGGAGGCGGGGGCAGCGCCGCGGATGATCGTGCTCGGCTTCAAGCCGCAATCGCTCGACGAAATCGCGCCGACACTCCTGCCCTGGCTGACGTCCAAGACTGTGGTGGTGTCGCTCTTGGCCGGGGTCGAGGCCGACAGCCTCAAGCGCCGGTTCGGCAAGGCCGTTATCGTCCGAGCCGTTCCCAACCTGCCGGTCGCTGTCCGCCGCGGAGTGGTCGGGCTCTACAGCGACAATGCGGACGAGGCGGTTCGCAAGCAGCTTTCGGATATCTTTGCCGCGCTCGGCCTCGCCCTGTGGACCGAAAGCGAAAAAGTGCTTGGCGCGATCGGCGCGGTTGCAGGCGCCGGGCCAGCCTATGTCGCGCGGTTCGTCGACGCGCTCGCGGCCGCCGGCGTGCAGCAGGGCCTGCCCGAGGAACTGTCGGCGACGATTGCGCTCGAGACCGTGT
>JBKHXB010000070.1:0-9439 GCA_046566245.1 Alphaproteobacteria bacterium
GGCTGCTGACCGTTATTCAGAAAAGGGGCCTTGAGGCGATTGCCTGATTGCTGGCAAGTTGGCAAACAAGCAATTTGGCAAGTTGTCTGCCTGCATCCCGCCCCCGGCCGTCCCTACGGCCCTAGATGATGAGAGCGGGACGGCCGGGGGCTAGCGTCGCGGGTGTGGCCTGGTTGAGCGATGCCGGCGAGCAGCCGGCCCCGGCCCGGAGGGAACGCGCTCCCACATAGCGCCGAAGTGACCGGAGGGCCGCAAGAGAGAAGCCCCGGTGCGTCAGCGCCGGGACCGCTTTTCCCATCTGGCCGGCTCGGGCAGGGGGGCTTCGCGCTTTTCGCGCAGTAGGGCTTTCATTTCTTCCATCGAAATACCCGGTCGGGAATCATCGGCCGCCACCTGTATGCGGCGCTTGAGTAGTTCCCGGCGCAGATCGGCATGGGGTGCCAGCTCCTTATGCTCGCCCAGGATCACGAACACGGCTTCGGACGGATCAAGGAACGTGTCCTGTTCGATCAGATCGAGCAGCCACAGGGCCAGCGACGGCGGCAGATAGGCTTCAAACCGCAAGCCGCCCTTGGCGGCCTGGTCACGGAGCTGCTTGGCCTGTTCAACGGCATGGGCCTTGTCGGCGGGATCGGGCCATTCGGGCGCATCGGTGTCGGTCATGGTTTCATCCTTTATGCTTGGTCGAACAGCCCCCGGAATTCTGCATCGGCGTAATAGGCGAGCTTGCCGGCGACGATCGGCCGTTGCCCGGCGAGGAACAGCAATTCGACATGCTGCGGCAGGTTGCGGACCTCATCGGGGGTCAGCAGCGGCCGGGCCGTGTGTTGCTCGCCATAGGAGAGGCCGGATTTTTCGGAATCGAGCGCCCGGCTCATGGTCTGGAACACCACGGTTTCCTGCCCGAGCAGATCGGAGACGAGGCGGGCGCTGTCGTGATCGTTGACACCGAACACCTGTAGGACGCCGGCGTTTGACAGGAAGGTTCCGGCGCGTTGCCCGTAGGTGGCGCGGAGCTGGTGAACGTCTTGCAGGATCGGCCAGAGCTGGACGCCATAGCCGGCCATGAGGCCCATTGCGCGCTCGACGGGGGCGAGGTGGCCGAGGGCGGCGAACTCATCCAGCAGGTAGAGGACCGGCACGGCCGGCTTGGCGGGGTCGCGCGCCATGTCGGTCAGGCTTTGCGCGACGAGCAGACGCAGCCAGCGGGAATAGGTGGCGAGGCGATCGGGCGGCAGGACGAGGAACACCGAGGCGTTGCGGCGCTTGAGATTGGCAAAGCGGAAATCGGATCGGCCGAGGACCGCGACCATGCGGGGGCTGTCGAGGAAATGGGTATGGCGCTGCGCGGCCGAGAGGACGCCGGCCGCTTCCCGGTCGGATTTGCCGAGGTGGCGGTTTGCGGCGCGGGCGATCAGGCCGCCGGCGGCCGTTGACGCCTGCATGTCCTTCAGGAGCGCCGCGAAGGCTTCAGGGGCGAGGGTGAGAGCTTCGCGCAGGGTAGCGAGGTTTCGCCTGTCGCGCGGCTCGCTGGCGGCAATATGGAGGATCAGGCCGGCAATGAGCGCCTTGGCTTCCTCGTTCCAATGCGCCTCGCCGGCCATGCCCGGTTCATCGAACACGAGGGCGTCGGCCAAGGTGCTTGCATCTTCCGCGACATCGAGGCCGGCCGGGTCGAGCTGGTCGAGAGGATTGAAGGCGGCCGAGGGCTGGCCGGTGACGCCGAAGGGGTCGAGGACGTGGACCGGGCCGAAGGTCTGGCGGGCGTGGCCGGCGATCTTGGCATTTTCGCCCTTGGGGTCGATGCAGATCACGGAGCGGTCGGCCGTGAGCAGGTTAGGGATGATGGTTCCCACCCCTTTGCCGGTGCGCGTCGGGGCCATCGTCAGCAGGTGGGCCGGGCCGTCATAGCGCAGGAGCTTTCCCGTTTTGCCGTCGCGGCCGATCAGCAGGCCGGAATCGGCGCGGGCAAGGGCGGCGGTTTCCTTGTCGGTGGCGAAGCGGGCCGAGCCGTGGGTTTCGCCGTCCATATCCCCGAAATGGATAATCAGCGGATTGGTGACGAGCCGGAAGGTGATCGCGGCCAGCACCAGCAGCGTGACGAGATCGAGCGCGATGAAGGGAACCGAGCCGGGGCCGAAGCCCATTTGTTCGAGGAAGAACCGGCCGCCGAAGCCGGCCACGAACAGGGTTATGATGAGGATGAACAGAAGCCCGAGAAGCGGTTTCCAGATGCGGAAGGGCAGGGCGAGCAGGGATAGGAACGCCCATAGCGGATCACGCGCAGCCTGCCGCATCATGTTCTTGAACGCGGCCCAGGCTAACGTCGCCTGATTCATGAGGCGGCCCCCCCGGCGCTGTCTGTTGTCTCCCTGGCCGGCGCGTTGGCGATCAGATCGGCAAAGAGTTCCTTATCGCCAGGGCGCGTCAGGAAGTCGGGCAGCTCGCGCTTGAGCCATTCGCGGAGGCGTCGGGAAAATTCCTCATCCTTGCCGCTTTCGAGGCGATGCAGAACGAGCGCGCCGAGCAGCACCTTGCGGCGGGTATCGTTGGCGCGCTCCTGTTTGCCGAGCCGGGCCTTGAGCGTGGCGCGCTGCGCATCCAGCTCGGCCAACCGCTGTTCGATCGTCTTGCGCGCCATGTGTCGTTTCCTTCTATCTAGCGGGGCGAGGGGTTGGCCCGCCCTTGAGGCGAACCATGATAATTTTCGGATTTTCGCCAATGCGCTCGACCTCGACAATGCCCGACGCCTCGACCAGATCGGAGAGGCGGGGAAAGCCATAGTTACGGGCGTCGAAATCCGGCGATTGTTTCGCCAGGTGCGCGCCGACGCGGGCCAGATTGGCGCGGCCGTCTTCGTCGGCCGAGGCGGTGACAGCTTTCGCCAGCATGTCGAGGGCAGCGCGATCGAGTGCCGCTTTCGCCGGTGCAGGCTTGGCGGCGGCCGCTTTAGGCGCGGTGACGGCTTCCGCTTCCTTCTGTTCCCCGGCCGTGTTGAGCACGTCGAAATAGACGAACTTGTCGCAAGCGGTGATGAAGGGGCGGGGCGTCTTGCGCTCCCCGAACCCATAGACGATGACGCCTTGCTCACGGATGCGCGCGGCCAGGCGGGCAAAGTCGCTATCACTTGAGACGATGCAGAAACCGGAGAAGCGGCCGGTATAGAGCAAGTCCATCGCGTCGATAATCATCGCGCCGTCCGTTGCGTTCTTCCCGGTCGTATAGGCGAATTGCTGGACCGGCTGAATCGAGTGTTCCAGCAGGCACTCTTTCCAGCCGTTGAGGTTCGGCTTGGTCCAATCGCCATAGATGCGCTTGACGCTGGCGGTGCCATAGTTGGCGATCTCAGCCAGCAGCCCGGTTATGATTTTCGGGGTGGCATTATCGCCGTCGATCAGCAACGCAAGTGTTCCGGCGCTGTCTATTGCCATCGGTCTGCACTCCCATTTGAGCCGAAGTCTATCCGATGCAAGCAGCGTCACCAAACACGATTATGCGCTACCTTGAATTTTTGGCAGCTTTTCAGCACAATCAGGGCCTCAGTTCATCGCATCGACCTTGCCGCAAGCGCCACACCGAGCGACGAAAGAGCGTAGCGATTGAGTAGAGAAGGGCGCACTTACGAGTTGCTACGCAACTCAGCGCGCCGCCAGCTTGGAGACTGGCAGGAAAGGTGGAAACGGGAATCGAGGCAACGGGTTGGCGATCTACCATTTGAGGATGAAGCCAGTTTCGAGGGCGACCGGCCGCAGCGCCGTCGCTTCGATGGCTTATCGTGCCGGGGAGAAATTGACCAACAAGCGCGACGGGATCACGCACGACTACACGGCAAAGCAGGGCGTCGAACATGCCGAGATCGTCTTGCCGGAGCCAGGTGCCGGCACCATAGGCGTCAACGCCGATTGGGCGCGGGATCGGTCGGACTTGTGGAACGCCGCCGAGTTTGTCGAGAAGCGGAAGGACGCCCGCGTTGCCCGCGAATTTGAGATCGCCTTGCCGCATGAGCTTTCGCCGGAACAGCGGCTTGAGGCCACGCGCGACTTTGCACAGGAGCTGGCGAACCGTTATGGCGCGGCGGTAGATTTCGCGATCCATTCGCCGCACGACGCCAGCGACGTTCGCAATCATCATGCGCATGTGATGATGACGACGCGGCAGGTGACGGAGAACGGGCTAGGCGAAAAGACCTACCTTGAGCGCGAGAACAAATGGCTGTTGGCGCACGACCTGCCGACGACCGATATGCAGCTCCGCGACCTTCGCCAGAGGTGGGAGGGGATCGCCAACGAGTGCCTTGCGATGGCCGGGCTTGATATTCGGATCGACCATCGTTCGCACATGGAGCGCGGGCTTGAGATCGCGCCAACCGAGCATATGGGCGTCCATGCCTCGCAGATGGAACGGCGCGGCATGGACGTGTCGCGGTCGCGGCTGGACGAGGATACGGCCCGGCGTAATGCCGAGCTGATCCGGGAGAAGCCCGAGCAGGTTCTAACCCTCATCACCGGCGAAAAGAGCGTGTTCGACCGTCACGACGTTGCGCGGGCGCTGCATCGCTACATCAACGACGACCCGCAGGAGTTCCAAAGCGCGTTCGCGAAGGTGATGGCCTCGCTGGCACTGGTCGAGTTGCAGCCCGAACGCGCCCACGTGGTGGGGGACCATGCAACGGGCGAGATCGAGCTTGCGCGCTATTCGACGCGGGAAATGGTCGAGATCGAAACCGGCATGATCGAGAGCGCGCAGCGGATGCACGGCGCGCATGGTCATGGTGTCGATCGCCGGCATGTCGAGCGCGCCATAGAGCGGCAGGACGCCGCCATTCAGCGCAGCGCCGGCGACGCTTCCGCCCGGCTGTCGGACGAGCAGCGCCGGGCGATCGAGCATATCACCGGGCCGGAGCGGATCGCGGCCGTTGTCGGTTATGCCGGCGCTGGCAAGTCCACCATGCTCGCGGCCGCGCGCGAGGCATGGGAGGCCGAGGGCTATCAGGTCCACGGCGCGGCCCTGTCGGGCAAGGCGGCCGAGGGCTTGGAGGAAAGTTCCGGCATCCAGAGCCGCACCCTCGCGTCATGGTCCCGCGGTTGGGAGAACGACCGCGGCACGATCGGCCGCGGCGACGTGTTGGTGATCGACGAGGCCGGCATGGTCGGAAGCCGCCAGCTCGCCCGCTTCGTTGGCGAGGCCGAGGCGCGCGGGGCGAAGATCGTCCTTGTCGGCGACCATGAGCAGTTGCAGGCGATCGGGGCCGGCGCACCGTTCCGGGCGATCACGGAGGAAATCGGTCATGCCGAGCTGTCCGAGATTCGCCGGCAGCGCGTGGACTGGCAGCGGGAGGCGTCGGTTGACTTCGCCACGCACCGGACGGCCGAGGGGCTGGCGGCCTATCGGGATCACGGCAATATCAGCTTTGCCGAAACCGGCGAGGACGCGCGCGGCCAGATCGTGCGCGATTATCTTGCCGATCGCGACGAGCGGCCGGAGGGAACCCGCGTAGCGATGGCGCATCGCCGGGCCGATGTTCGCGCCATCAATGACGCGATCCGGGCCGAGCTACAGGACCGGGGCGAGCTGGCGCGCGTGGCCGACGACAGCCTTGCGCCGGGCGACGTCGCCCATGAGCGGGAAGGGCCGGGCCGGGCGCTGACCTTCCAGACCAATACCGGGCAGAGAGAGTTCGCGCCGGGCGACCGCATCGTGTTCTTGGAGAACAACCGCGACCTTGGCGTGAAAAACGGGATGCTAGGCACGGTCGAGCATGTCGAGCCGGGCCGCATCATCGCCACGCTGGACGGCCGGGGCGGCGATAGCGTTTCCGTGCCGATGGGCGACTATCAGGCGATCGACCACGGTTATGCGACGACGATTCACAAAAATCAGGGGGCGACGGTCGATCGGTCCTATGTGATGGCGTCGGGCACGATGGACCGGCATCTAACCTATGTCGCCATGACCCGGCATCGTGATGGTATGCAGCTCTACGCGGCGCACGACGAGTTCACCAATGCCGGCCGGCTGGTCGAGCATGGGGCCGCGCCCTATGAGCATGACCCGCAGAAATCCGACAGCTATTTCGTGACGCTGGAAAACGACAAGGGCGAGCAGCGCACCCTATGGGGCGTCGATCTTGAGCGCGCCATGAAGGAGGCCGCGCCGGAGATCGGGGAGAAGATCGGCCTACAGCATGAAGGTTCCACCCCCGTCACCTTGCCGGATGGGACGCAGACGCACCGCAACACATGGAAGGTTCAGGACGCCGGCGAGCTGGCCTATAGCCAGCTAGAACGCCGCCTGTCCCGGTCGGGCGTGAAGGAAACGACGCTCGACTATACCCGCGACTTTGCCGAGCGGCGCGGGATCGCGGAGCAAATGGGCGTCCGCAGCGAGATCGAGATTCCGGCCGAGCGCGCCGGGCTACGTGCGGAGCGGGAGTCGACGGCCGAGCGGCACCCCGCCGAGCGGGAGCGCATCGAGGACCGTGCGCCGAGATCCTCGCAAAAAGTCCGCGAAGATCTCGCGCAGGATCTTCATGCAGATCCGCGCGAGGATCTCGCCGGCGATCGACAGCAGCGCCGCAATCCGTTCGAGGGCCTGAAACTCGGGCGCGGCGCGGCGGCCGAGAGCCGCGAGCCAGACCGCGCCGGCGAGGACGGCCCGCAGATCGACCAGAAAGGGCCGCAGCAGGCCGAGAAGCAGCGGCGCGGTATGTTCGCCGGCCTCAAGCTCAATGCGCGTCCTGCCCCCTCACAGGAGCGCGGCGAGGCATCGCGGATGCAGCGACGGCCGGAAAGGGAAGGGAGCTTGCGGCAGGCGCCTGCGTCCGACCGGCTGGTCGAGCGGGCGCGGGGGCAGTCGCCGCTTGAGGCCGCCGTTGACCGCTATTCGCGGGCCTATCAGTCGATCGACCAGCACCGGCGCGAGGGCTTGCCGGTTCTCGACATGCAGCGGCAGGAAATGGGCGATGCCGGCCGACAGCTCGACCAGGTGCGCGACGGCATGAAAGACCTGATGCGCTCGACCCTGCAAAACGACCCGGCGACGGTGCGCGCCATGACCGAGCTTTCCGGCCGGGAGCGTGTCGCACAGGTCATCGACGGCATGAAGCGCGAAAACGCGGCGCTGCAAGACCCGAATATCAGGGCCGAGCGGTTCGTTGAACGCTGGCAGGAGCTACAGGGTCAGCGCAAGCAGCTTCGCGGCTGGCAACATGACGATGCCCGCGCCAAGGTCGAAAGCCAGATGAACGGCCTGACCAAGAGCCTTGAGCGTGACCCGCAGGTAGATTCCATCCTGCGCAATCGCCGTCAGGAACTCGGAATCGGGCAGGAGCTTCGCCGGGGGCAGAGCATCGCCCATCAGCTACAAGAGGAAATGTCACGCAGCCGGCAGATTAGCCGGGGCATCGGTTTGGGAAGGTAGGCACGGAGCATATGACGGAGCTGGACGACGACAGGGAAGGAATCGAGCCGGAAGCACTGGACGAGGACGCCGGCGACCCGGCCGCCGCGTTCGATGCGCTCCGGCGCACGATCGAGACGCAGGGCGCGCAGATCGGCGCGGAAATGACCGTGATGCGGCGCGGGCTGGAAGCGGCTTTCGACCAGCTCGAAAAGATCGAGCCGGCGCAGGACTACAAGCCCCAGCTCGCCCAGCTCGTGCAGGCGCTGGACAGTGTTGCGGAGCGGCTGCACGGCGTAGAGCAATCGCCTATTCTCCGGCAGGGCGCGACGCACTATGCGGCGCTCCTCGAGCGCAGCGGCGAGGCCCTGATACGCACCGCCGCGCAGCAGCTCGAGCGGCAGGCGTCCGACCTCGAGCGCGCCGGCCGGAATCTTTCGGCGCACGTCGCCAGCGCGCGGGAGCGCAGCCGGCAAGATTGGTGGCTTGTCGCCGCTTTCGCGGTCGGCCTGCTCGCCGGCGCACTGGTGATGTTGTTCCTTCCGCGCCTGTTGCCGTTCTCGGCCGCGCCGCGTGTCGCCAGCGTCGTCATGGGCGAAAGGCCGTGGCAGGCCGGTATGAGTCTCATGGCGTTCGGCAGCCCGGAAGCATGGCAGCGGGTGGCGTCGGCCGATCAGCTTGTTGAGGCGAACAGGGAGGCGGTAGCGGCTTGTTGGGAGGCCGCGCGCACGGCCGGCGAGGATCAGCGTTGCACCATCACCGTGAAAGCGCCGGGGCAATAGATTGCTGCCCCGGCGTGAAGTTCAGAAGGCGAACTTGGCTTGGCCTTTGTCTTCGACAGGGCGCAGCCGGGCATAGGCAAGAAGATCAGCGATCGAGCCGCCCTTGTCCCGCCAGCCATAGAAGGTGTCTTCCCCGAGAAGGACATAGTGCCATTCGGAATCGCTACGCTGTTCCGGAGGAAGGGCGTTGATCCGGTCGCACCATGAAACGGCGGCCTTGCGCTTGCGCAGCACGTTCGGGCTGGTGAGCTGGCCTTGTGCCTTTGTTTCCACCAGATAAATCGCGCCGCCTGCTCTCACGAAGAAATCCGGCGAATAGAACGCCGGAAGCCCATCTTCCTTGATGTATCGCAGGCGCGCGAAGGTGTGTTTCTGCTCGTTGATCTTGCAGAAGGCTTCAACGCTGGCGTCACGCTCGCAGGTTTCCATAAATGCCAGTTCAAGGCCGCCGTTCCGCGAGGGATAGGGAAGGCGCAGATAGATAGCTTTCTCGACGGCCAGCGATGATCCTTCCCGCATGGCGAGCTTGGGCACTTCCGAAAGACGCCGATGCGCGACCTCGGCATTGGCGACAATCACGCTGTCTTCCGCTTCGAGAATGGCGCGCGCCCACACCTTGATAATGTGCTCCGTCACCGGGTCGATCAGCAGGACGCGCCAGTTCTCATCCGTGAGAGGGTCCAGCTCCTGGCCGAACAGGTGCCGACGAATGAAGGTGTCGATGCCCTCGGCCATCTCGGCCCGGTTTACCGGATGTTCTCCGGTCGTGGTGCGCGTGATCTGAAGGACTGGCTTGAACGCGAGGCAGAGACTGCCCGATCCAATGAAGACCTTGCCCGGCGCTTTATCGAGGAATGCCGACGCACCCAGACAGTCCTGCCCGGCGTATCTGTCATCGAACGGCTTTGTGCTGACGCCCTCGTCGCCGCCGAGCGCCAGATTGAAAGCCGGATCGCTGACCGGCTGGATGATATGATGAAGGGTCGGTTGGATGATCTGTTAACGGAGATGGTCGATGGCACTGTCAGCCGGTTCATCTGGCTTCGGCAGTTTGAGGTTGGCAAAAACTCAGCGGGGGCCAGCCGTCTTCTGGATCGCCTGGAGTTTTTACAGGGAATCGGGTTATCGCCCGATATTTTGGATGGTCTGCCGCCCCACCGGGTTACGCAACTGCGCCGCCAGGGTGAACGGTATTTTGCCGATGGCCTGCGAGACATCACCAGCGACCGGCGTCTCGCCATTCTGGCGGTCTGTGCGGT
>JBKHXB010000071.1:0-8645 GCA_046566245.1 Alphaproteobacteria bacterium
GCGCTGCTCGTCGAGCATCGCGACCTCTACCGGGCGCCGTTGCAGCCGGCGGAGCTGGACAGCTTTGGAACCGTGGTGCTCGATCCGCCGAGAGCAGGGGCCGAGCAGCAGATGCGCGAGCTTGCCCGCTCAGCCGTCCCGCGGATCGCCTATGTCAGCTGCAACCCCGCGACCTTCGCCCGCGACGCGAAAATCTTGTGCGACGGAGGCTACGTGCTCATCTGGGCCCGCCCGGTCGGCCAGTTCCGCTGGTCGACCCATGTCGAGCTCGCGGGCTGCTTCATCCGCCGGCCCTGAGCAGCAGCGCGGCGAGCCGGATCGTCAGCAGGATCAGCGCGGCCGAGCCCAGGACGAAGACCAGCAAGCGGTATTTGACGATATTGACCGTCGCCTGGATCAGGCTGTGAACCACGCGCAGCCCGGCATAGGCCCAGGCGAACGCGACTGTGCCGGGGTCAGAATCGCCGACAATCGCGAGCGACAGCGCCACCGCGTAGAACAGGGTCGGCTGTTCCAGCAGGTGATTGTAATTGTGCGCCTTCCACTGGACCTGGTCGGGCAGGATCCCGTCGAGGTCGCCGCCACGCGATCCGACCCGCCCTTTGAGGCTGATCCCGGCGCCCCGCATCGCCGGGAGCCTCGTCGCGTACATCCAGGCCCACATGACGAGCGTCCAGACGACAAGGGCGACGACGGGCGCGAGGATCGGGCTGTAGTCCATTCTCTCAGCCCAGGCAGTCGTGGATGATCCGCGCCGCCGCGTGGACCGTAAGGGCGACGAGGCAAAGCGATGCAAGCAGGAAGACCAGGAACCGGTAGCGCACGACATTGACCGTGCACTGGATCAGGCTGTGGACGACCCGCAGCCCTACGTAGGCCCATGCGAGCCAGTAGTTGAGGCCGCTGCCCATGCCCATCAGCGCGAGCGTCAGCGCGATCGCGTAGAACAATGTCGGCTGTTCAAGCAGGTGGCTGTAATTGTGGCTTTTCCACTGGACACTGTCGGGCACCACGCCTTCCAGGTTTTGGCCGCGGCCGCCGACCAGCGTGCCGAGGTCGATGCCGGCTTTTTTCATCGCTGGCAGGCGCGTCGCCGCCATCCACAACATGATGATCAGGGTCCACGCGACCAGCGCGACGACCGGAACGAGAATAGGGCTGTACGGCATGAAAAAACCCTCCCCCAAGCTTGGCCCGGGGGAGGGTGCTTCAGTTCGTTACGCTTGGCAATCGACTTAGTCGAACAGCTTGGCGAAGCGCCGCTTTTCGCGAGTCTTCCAGTACCCGCGGTGGTAGGCGTCGGACGCGAGCAGCGGCATGACGCTCGTCGCCTCGGCGAACACCATCTGCTCGAGCGCGGTCGAAACCTTGCCCCAGCTCGCCGCCTCCTGGAGAGTCGATGACGAACAGGCCCCGTCGCGGACGTCGGCGACGGTGACCTGGATCGCATATTTGTGCACTTCGACATCGTCGTGGCCGAGGATTTCGGCGCAAACGACCGTGTCCTGCGCGAAATTCTTCGGCACGCCACCGCCGATCATCAGCAGGCCGGTCGTGCCCGCTTTGATCTTGATGTCGGTGAGCTCGCGGAAGTCGGCGATGCTGTCGAGCGTCAGGTAATGGCCGCCGCGCTTCATTGCGTCGGCCTGGTGCTTGACGAGGCCGAAGCCCGCCGAACTGTCGGTGAAGGCCGGGCAGAAGATCGGCACGTCATGCTCATAGGCGAGCTTGACGAGGCTGTTCTCCTTCTTCGAATTGCCCTCGGACAGCCACTTTCCCATCTCTCGGATGAAGGCGCGGCTCGAATAGGGGCGCGGCTCCAGCGAGTCGGCGATCTCGGCGATCGTGTGATCGCAATCCTGCAGCGCCACCTCGTCGATATAGGTGTCATAGATGCGGTCGATGTAGAGCGAACGCAGGGTATCATCGTCAGGGATTTCAAGCGCCTGGTAGTGCTTGTGGCCAAGGGCTTCGAAGAAATCCATGTCGACGATCGTGGCTCCCGTCGCGACCACCGCGTCGACCATGTTGTTGCGTACCAGCTCCGCATAGAGGTCCATGCAGCCGCCGGCCGAGGTCGAACCGGCGATGACCAGCCAGATCGAGCACTCCGGGTCCTTGAGCATCTGGTTGTAGATGGCCGCGGCGCGGGCGAGGTCGCGGCTCGTGAAGCTCATCTTGCCCATCGCGTCGATGATCGGGCGGGCATCGAAGCTCTTGACGTCGATATGCTCGACTTGCTTCGACAGAAGCTCGGCCTTGCGGGTGTCGTTGATCCGGCTTTCGTCCTGGACCTTGTTGAGCGTGTCGGTCGTCATTTCATGCTCCAATAGACTTCGTCATTCCCGCGCAAGCGGGAACCTAGCATCAAAAAACAAAGACTGGGTCCCCGCTTCCGCGGGGATGACGATCGGTTATCGAGGGCGCTACAGCGTCACGACGTTCGAGCGCTCGGGCGCGGCTACGGTTCCGTAAAGCGTCGCCATCGGCTCGTCATCGACGACCTGGACGCTTTCGACCCCGAAGCCGTTGAAACCGGTCCGCATCGCGCAGCCATAGGCGCCGAGCATCCCGATTTCGACATAATCGCCGGCCTCGACGTCCGCCGGAAGCTCGAACGGCCCCGCCATGTGGTCGAGGTCGTCGCAAGTCGGCCCATAGAAGCTGAAACCCACCGGCTTCGCCTTCGACCCTTCGGCCCGGACTAGCGCAACCGGGAACCGCCAGCCCACGTGCGCGGCGTCGAACAGCGCCCCATAGGCCCCGTCGTTGATGTAGAGCTCGGTCCCCCGTCGCTTCTCGACCCGCACGAGCAGGCTCGCATATTCCGCGCACAGGGCGCGCCCAGGCTCGCACCAAAGCTCCGCCGAATAGCTGATCGGAAGCGCCTCGAACGCCGAGTGAATGACCTGGAAATAGGTTTCGAGCGGCGGCGGCTCCATGCCCGGATAGGTCGATGGGAAGCCGCCACCGACATCGACGATGTCGACGGTAACCGCCGCCTCGAGGATGGCGTCACGGACGAGCTCCATCGCGTCGGCATAGGCAGCCGGGCTCATCGCCTGACTTCCGACATGGAAGCAGATGCCGAGCGCATCGGCCGCCTGGCGCGCTTGGAACAGAAGCGCCTTCAGCTCCGACGGATCGGCGCCGAACTTGGACGCAAGGCTGTACCTGGCATGCTTGGAGCTGACCTGGAGCCGCACGAGCAGGTTGAGGTCCGTCGGCGCGACTCCGCCGGTCGACGTCGCGCGCAGGATCTTCGCCAGCTCCTCGAGCGTGTCGAGGCTGAACGTCCGCACGCCATGCTCGAAATAAGCCTCTGCGATCGCTTCCTCGGCCTTGACCGGGTGCATGAAGCACAGCTCGGCCTCGGGAAGCGTCTCGCGCACCAGGCGCACCTCGCCGATCGAGGCGACGTCATAATGGGTGACGCCCTCGTCCCAGAGGATTTTCAGAAGGTCCGGCGACGGGTTCGCCTTGACCGCGTAGAGCGAGCGGCCCGGAAACCGGTCGAGGAAGAAACGCGCGGCCCTGCGCGCCGCGTGCGGGCGCAGAAGCGTGACCGGCTGGACCGGACGCGTCTCGGCGATATCGGCACCTCGGCGGGTGCCGGTCGGGGAAGTCGCTAGCCCCAGCGCGCGATGATGCTTGTGCAACTCAAGGGACCTCCAACAGATAGTTCGACACAAGGAGCTGCCTTGCGGTTGGAAGTCCCATGGGGCAGCGGGGGCGCGATATATGTGCGGGGGTCCCCGCTGTAAAGATTTTTTGAGTTCCGATTTGCGACTTTCCCTCGCTATGCCGCTGATCTGCAACGCTTAATCGAAAGGGTGAAATATCAACACTTTAGCGAAGCAGGCTCTCGTCACCCGGAAGGACGTGGTCGAAGCCTCGGACCGAATCGCAGGCCTTGTCGAGCGAACGCCCCTCATCCCAACGAGGATCGCCGGCCATGAAACATGGCTGAAGTGCGAGTGCCTTCAGACCGGCCGCGCCTTCAAGCTCAGGGGCGCCACGAACCGCCTGCTTCGACTCACCCCAGAGGAGCGCAAGGGAGGAGTCGTCGCCTTTTCCTCGGGCAACCACGCGCAGGGCGTCGCGATTGCGGCGAAGCGGCTGGGAATTCCGGCGGTCATCGTCATGCCGTCGGACGCCCCGGCGGTGAAGGTGGAAGCCACGAAGAGCCACGGCGCGGAGGTGATCTTCTACGAGAGGCGCAGCGGCGGGCGGGAGGCGCTCGCGCAGCGGCTTGCGGAAGAGCGCGGCGCGGTCGTCGTCCCGAGCTTCGACGACCCGGCGATCGTCGCCGGACAGGGCACCGTGGGGCTCGAGATCCTCGATCAAATGGGCTCCGCTCCCGGGCTGATCGTCGTGCCCTGCGGCGGCGGGGGGCTTGGGGCCGGTATCGCGCTCGCGGTGCCGGAAGCGCAAATCCTGCTCGTCGAGCCCGAGGGCTGGGACGACATGAAGCGGTCGCTTGAGGGCGGCGAGATCGTGCCGGTGGCCGAGGACGCTCCTGACACCTTGTGCGACGCCCTGCAGACGCCGCGCGTGTCGCCGATCACCTACGGAATCCTGCGCGAGCGCGGCGCGCGGGGGTTGGCAGTTTCGGACGAGGAGGCGGCGGCGGCGGTGCGCTTCGCCTGGGATCAGCACCAGCTGGTCGTGGAGCCGGGCGGGGCGGTCGCGCTCGCGGCGCTGCTCGCCGGAAAGATCGAGCCGGCAGAATCGACGGTGGTGGTTTTGTCGGGAGGGAACATCGACCCGGACCTTCACGCCCGGATCGTTGGGGGAGCTTAAGCCGCGGCGCTTCCCGCCTTGTACTCGCCCGGCTCGACGTGGACTGGGCTCGACCGCTCGACCGCCTGGGTGAGCTCCTCAAGCTCCGCCGCCAGCGTCTGCAGCTCCGCGGCGAGCGCCTTGGGGTCGCTCTCGGCCGCTCCGGCCGACGCGTCGAGAAGCGTCTCCAGCATCATCGCGATGCAGGGGAGGATGGTCTCTTCGATCCGCTCGAACGCCTCGTCGAGGCGGGCCTGTTGTTGATTGACGTCCACGAATGCGATTGTGGCGTGATTGAGTTAAGTCTTGGTGAAAGGGATTGCGGCCTTGGGGACAATTGCATCCGCGGCGATGGCACTGGCGGTGATCGCCTCCTTCCTGCTGGGCTTTGCAGGGTTTCGGCTGCTTACGGGCAGGGCCGACCGGGCGCGCGGCGCGCTGATGCTCGGAGCGGCGGCGGTGATCCTCGCTAACGTCCTGATTTGGACGTTATAGGCTGGCGCTTGGGGTCGGTCGCGAGGCGCATGTCGAGATAATCGTCGACGCTCTTCATCAGCAGGTCGAGTTCATTCGCGAAGAAATGGTTCGCGCCCGGAATCACGTCATAGGTGATCGTGATGTGCTTCTGGGTGCGAAGCTTGTCGACCAGTTTCTGGACCGCACCCGGAGTCACCACCTCGTCCGCCTCGCCCTGAATGATGATTCCCGAAGACGGGCAGGGGGCGAGGAAGCTGAAATCATACATGTTCGCGGGCGGCGCGATGGAGATGAACCCGCGGATTTCGGGCCGGCGCATTAGCAACTGCATCCCGATCCAGGCGCCGAAGCTGACCCCGGCCACCCACGTCGTCTCGGCTTCGGGGTGCACCTGCTGGACCCAGTCGAGCGCGCTCGCGGCATCGGAAAGCTCGCCGATGCCGTTGTCGAACGTCCCCTGGCTCTTGCCCACGCCGCGGAAATTGAAGCGAAGCGTCGCGAAACCGCGCCGGACGAAGGTCTGGTAGAGAAGCTGGACGATCTTGTTGTTCATCGTCCCGCCGGCCTGCGGGTGCGAATGGAGGATTAGCGCAACCGGCGCGCGCGGGCGCGGCCCGGGGTGGAATCGTCCTTCGAGGCGCCCCTCCGGGCCAGGGAAAATGACTTCGGGCATAGGTGTGGCTGCTCGCTCGGTAACGACTGGTGACGCGCCGACGGGTGCGCCGTGGCGGCGCGTCCTATATAGGGGTCGCACTTCAACTGGCAATCGGCAGATATCCGCTAAAAATGGAACGGCGCATCTATCTCGACCACGCGGCGACCACGCCCATCCTGCCCCAGGCGCGCGAGGCAATGGCCGAAGCGATGCAGTGCTGGGCGAACCCGAGCTCGCCCCACTCGGAAGGCCGCAAGGCAAGCGCGCTTCTCGAGCGGGCCCGCGATACGGTGCGGGAAGCGCTCGGTTGGCGCCATGACGTCATTTTCACGGGCGGAGCCAGCGAGGCGGTTGCAATCGCGGCGCACAGGGCCCGCGTTCCCGGCCGGGTCGTCGGCGCGACCGAGCATGCGATCGTGCCCCACGAAATGGGCAGCCGCGCTGAAGTAATTCCGGTGGACCGCGATGGAATCATCGACCTCCAGGCGCTCAAGGCTGCGCTCGGGGCCGGACCCGCGCTCGTCGCGATCCAGCAGGTCAACAACGAAACCGGGGTGATCCAACCGATGGCCGAGATCGCCTCGGTTGTCCGCGAGGCAGGCTCGCTGCTCCTTGCCGACTGTGCCCAAGGCGCGGGCAAGATCGCACTTCCCGATGCCGACTTCATCGCGGTTTCCGCGCACAAGCTTGGCGGGCCGCCCGGCATCGGCGCGCTTCTGGTAAAGGACCTGTCGACCCTGGAACCGACCGGCGGGCAGGAAAAGGGCTATCGGCGCGGCACCCAGGATATGCCGGCCGCGGCGGCATTCGCGGCGGCGCTTGAGTGCCGGGCCTTTGCCGATGCGATGCCGCGCCTGGCGGACCTCCGCAGACGGCTGGACGAGGGCGTCAAGGCTGCGGGCGGCGTGGTGATCGCCGAAGCAAGCCTGCGGATCCCGAATATCGGCGCAGTGGCGCTCCCAGGGGCGAGCCAGGCCAGCCTTTTGGCGCAGTTCGACCTTGCCGGCTTCGCTGTCAGCGCCGGAAGCGCCTGCTCGAGCGGGAAGATGAAGGAAAGCGCGGTCCTCAAGGCGATGAATGTAGGACCGGAACTTGCGACCTCCTTCCTCAGGGTCAGCTTCGGCCCGTCGACCAGCGAGTCCGAGGTCGACGCCTTTCTCGAGGAATGGAGCCGGATCGCGAAGCGGGCGGCCGCGCGCGCCGCATGATCTATCTCGATTACCAGGCCACAACCCCGCTCGCCCCGGAGGCCGCGGAGGCTATGCGCCCCTGGCTCGACGAGAAATTCGCCAATCCCCATTCTCCCTCCCGCCTCGGAAGGGAAGCGGCGGCAGCGATCGAAGTCGCGCGGCAGCAGGTCGCGCGCGCGCTCGGCCTCGAAGGCGGAAGTGTCGCATTCACGGGGAGCGCCACCGAAGCGCTGAACTGGGCGATCAAGGGCACGATCGAGAAGGCGGCGCCGGCGCGGAACCGGGTCATCACCGTGCAGACCGAGCATGCGGCGGTCCTCGACAGCTGCGAATGGCTTGAAGGGCAGGGAGTGGAGGTAGTCCGTCTTCCGGTCGGCCCGGACGGGCTCCTCGACCTCGATGACGTCAAAGCGCCGCTCAACGAGCACACCGCCGTGGTGGCCGTCATGCTGGTCAATAACGAGATCGGCGTGATCCAGCCAGTCGGCGAAATCGCGAGGCTAGCGCATGAAGCGGGGGCGCTGATGCTGTGCGACGCGGTGCAGGGCCTGGGCCGCGTCGCGATTCCCGAGGGGCCCGATCTCGTCGCTGTGTCGGCCCACAAGATCCATGGGCCCAAGGGGATCGGGGCGCTGTGGATTCGCAAGGGAGCCGAGCCGGCGCCCTTCCTCCACGGCGGCGGGCAGGAGGCGGGGATTAGGTCAGGGACCTTGTCTCCGGCGCTGTGCGTCGGTTTCGGAGTGGCGGCAAAGCTCGCGAGGGAGCGGTTCGAGACCGACCGGGAACATGTCGAGGCGCTGTGGAAGGCCGCGCTGGCGGCTCTTGGCCCGGGCTGGACGATCAACGGCAGTGTCGATCGACGCTATCATGGCAATCTCAACATCCGCCGCCAAGGGCTTGATGCTGCGCGGTTAATTGCCGATTTGCGCGATATCGCCTTGTCGCTCGGAAGCGCCTGCGCGAGCGGCTCCGGCCGGCCGAGCCACGTTCTCAGGGCCATCGGTCTCAGCGACCGCGACGCGCGCTCGTCGATCCGGCTAGGGTTCGGCCGCTACACGAGCGAGGTGGAACTGGTGGACGCGGTCCGTCGGATCGACGGAGCTGCAAGAGCGCAGGAGCAGTTCGCGGCGTGACCCTGGTGCGTTTCTACAGGGCTGACGGGACGCTCGATTGCGAGATCGAGGCAAAGCCCGGGCAACGCCTGCTCGACGTCGCCTGGAGGGCGAAGCAGCCGCTCGAGGGCGCGTGCGAGGGCGTCATGGCTTGCTCGACCTGCCATGTCATTGTCGACAAAGAAGATTTCGCGAGATTGCCGCCGGCGAGCGATGAGGAAGAAGACATGCTCGACTTCGCCGCCCATGCGACAAGGACGTCGCGGCTGGCGTGCCAGATTTTCCTCACCGAGGAGATGGAAACGCTGACTGTGCGGATTCCGCCGAGCGCAAGGAACTGGCTGAGGGGGTGAGAGGACTGGCCCGACGAAACGAAAGCGAAGGTGGGAACCGGAACGACCCGGGACGAAATCGTTGTGGCTGCTTCCT
>JBKHXB010000072.1:0-8460 GCA_046566245.1 Alphaproteobacteria bacterium
ATTGACGTCGACCGCCACCAGCGCCTCGGCTTGGTTGATGACGATGTAGCCGCCGGAGCGCAGTTGCACCACCGGCGAGAACATGGCGTCGAGCTGGCTCTCCACCCCGTAGCGGGTGAACACCGGCTGGCTGTCGCGGTAGTGATGGACGTTCTTGGCATGGCTCGGCATGAGCATGCGCATGAAGTCCTTGGCCTCGCGGAAGCCGTCGTCGCCGGCGACGACGATTTCGTCGATGTCCTTGTTGTAGAGGTCGCGGATGGCGCGCTTGATGAGATCGTTGTCGCGATAGACGAGGCTCGGCGCGGTGCTCTTGAGCGTCTTCTCGCGGATCTCGTCCCACAGCCGGGCGAGATAGTCGAAGTCGCGCTTGATCTCGGCCTTGGTCCGCGAAAGGCCGGCGGTGCGGACGATCAGGCCCATCGTCGAAGGCAGCTTCAGATCCGACATGATGGACTTCAGCCGCTTGCGGTCGGCGCCGTTGGAAATCTTCCGGCTGATCCCGCCGCCGTGGGACGTATTGGGCATGAGCACGCAATAGCGGCCGGCGAGGCTCAGGTAGGTCGTCAGCGCGGCCCCCTTGTTGCCGCGCTCCTCCTTGACGACCTGGACGAGCAGCACCTGGCGGCGCTGGATGACGTCCTGGATCTTGTAGCGGCGGCGGAGCGACTGGCGCCTCTTGCGAAGCTCGGCGGCGGCGGACTCGTCGACCGGCGAGCGGTTGGAGCCGGTGCCGGCCTCGCTGGTGCCGTTCGCGCCTTCCTCCAATGGCTCTTCGCCATTCCCCTCCTCTTCGGGCCGGTCGTCGGTGCCGTCGTCGTCATGGTGCCCGTCGATCGGCTCGAGATCTTCCGACTGCGCGCGAAGCCGCTCTTCCTCGGCAGCCTGCTCGGCCTCCTCGCGGAGCAGCGCCTCGCGGTCGGCCTTGGGGATCTGGTAATAGTCCGGATGGATTTCGCTGAAGGCCAGGAAGCCGTGGCGGTTGCCGCCATAATCGACGAACGCCGCCTGGAGCGACGGTTCTACCCTGGTGACCTTGGCGAGATAGATATTGCCTTTGAGCTGCTTGTGCTCGGCAGATTCGAAATCAAACTCCTCGATCCGGTTTCCCTTGACGACGGCGACCCGGGTTTCCTCCGGGTGGCGCGCATCGATGAGCATGCGCATGGACATTGAAAATTCTCCGGGCGCGGCCGCTTGTGCCCTGGGCGGGCGGGCGCGCCATAGTCTGTGCCGGTCCGGTTGGAACGGGTCCTGGGAAACCGGCGGATTGGGTGAAAATCGCGTTTTCTGCTGCGCGCGCCATTCCCGGTTCACTCGCGGGAATGCCGCCCCGCGGCCCGGGATCGAGCGTGCGGGGGGAAAGAGATGGCGTCATGCAGCGTCAACCTGTTCAGTGCCGCGGTCCAGGCTGGGCGCGGCTGCACCTTCGGCCGCTCGGCCAAAGGGTCGATTTCCGGTTAGCATCGGCCAGACGCTTCCGCAACAAAGTTGCCGCCTGGCCGACTCTTTGCCGATAAATAGTTGTTAACCATGAATTCGTGATAAAAGCCGCCTTAGGATAAGCGGCTTTGCCGAAAGAGCCGATGCCAGGGGGTTGGCCCATGGGCCCTGAAGCGAGACGGCTGGTTGGCGTGGCGGGCGCCGCTGCTTCGGGCGCGGCGATCCTGCTCGCGCTTGGCGGGGCGGCGGCCGCGGGCGTCTCTCCCGATGCGCTGGCGGACGCGCGCAGCGTTACTGTTCCGCTGCCCTCCCCGGCCGCGAACATACGCATCGTCGAGGGGCGGACGCCCGGACGGCCGCTCGTCCTGATCGACCCCGGCCATGGCGGTCGCGACCCCGGAGCGACCTCGGTATCGGGCGAAATCAGCGAAAAGCAGCTCACCCTGCAATTCGGCCGCGAGCTGATGGCGCAGCTCGCGAAGAGCGGCCGCGTGCGCGTCGCGATGACCCGCGAGGATGACCGCTACCTGCCGCTTGACCAGCGTTCGTCGCTCGCCCGCCGCCTCGGGGCGAGCCTCTACGTCTCGCTGCACATGGACAGCGCTCCCAACCCGCTGGCGCGGGGCGCGAGCATCTATTCGCTGTCCGACGTCGCCTCGGACGCGGAGGCCGCGCGCCTCGCCAGCATGGACAACAGCGCCGCGGCGAGGGCCGCAGGAAGCGACGGATCGGTCCGGGCGATCCTGTCCGACCTCGCGCTCCGGAGCCAGATGACCGCCTCGGCGAGTTTCGCCGAGCGCCTCGTGCGGCATTCCACCGGCCGGGTCGCGCTCCGGCCGCAGCCGCACCGCTTCGCCGACTTCCACGTGCTTCGGAGCGCAGGCGTTCCCGCGGTCCTGTTCGAGGCCGGCTATATCAGCAATGCCGAGGACGAGGCGCTGCTCCGCGAGCCGGCGAAGCGCCGCCGGATCGTCGAGGCGCTTGCGAGCACGGTCGAGGCCGAAATCGCGTCACGCAGCCTTCGCTGAGCGCCAGCGTCCATTGATGCTTCCAGCCCGGTTCGGAAGCGGCTAAACCCCGCCCGAGCCAATGAACTTCCAGAGCCTGACGCCCCCGCAAGTGCAGTTTCCCGACCTCGTCGCGTTCAACCGGCGGGTCCACGAGCGCATCGACCCGTGGTTCGAGCGCCGCTGGGTCAGGCGCGGGGCGATCGCCGGGGCGGCCCTGTTCCTGCTGTTCGCCTCGGTCTGGCTCTATTTCGCGACCGGCCTGCCGTCAGCGCAGACCCTGCTCGCCTATGAGCCGCCGCTTCCGACCAAGGTTCGCAGCTATGACGGCGACCCGGTCCAGACTTTCGCCCGCGAGCGGCGGGTGAACCTCGCCTACGACGAATTCCCGCCAGTCGTGATCCAGGCTTTCCTCTCCGCCGAGGACAAGACCTTCTTCTCCCACGGCGGCCTCGACTATATCGGCCTCGCCGGCGCCGTCGGCGATTTCGCGGTCAAGACGATCACCGGCGGCGGTCGCGCCCGCGGCGGATCGACCATCACGCAGCAGGTCGCCAAGAACCTGCTCCAGGACAGCAGCTACAATATCGGGCGCAAGATCCGCGAGGCGATCCTCGCCTTTCGGCTGGAATCGGTGCTCACCAAGGAGGAGATCCTGGAGCTTTACCTCAACCAGATCTTCCTCGGCCGCAACGCCTACGGGGTCCAGGCCGCGGCGCGCGCCTATTTCGACAAGGACATCGACGAGCTGACGCTGCCCGAGGCGGCCTATCTCGCGGTGCTTCCCAAGGCGCCCGCCAATTACGACCCCGTCCGCGCCACGCAGCGCGCACTCGATCGCCGCAACTACGTGCTTCGGGAGATGTACAACAACGGCTACATCACCGAGGCGCAGTGGAGGGCGGCCGCGGCGACCCCGCTCGGAACCATCCGCTACGGCGGCGGCGAGAAGTTCCGCGACATGGGCGGCTATTACATGGAGGAGGTCCGCCGCGAGCTCCTTCGCCGCTTCGGCGAGACCGCGGAGGACGGGCCGAACAGCGTTTATGCCGGAGGCCTCTGGGTCCGCACGTCTGTCGTCCCGGCGATGCAGGAAGCCGCCGCCAACGCGCTCCGCGAAGGCCTTGCCCGGTTTGACGGCGGGCGCGGCTGGGCCGACCTTGAAAAGAGTATCGACATCTCGGGCGACTGGGCCGGCCTTCTCGACCGCACCCCGATCGGCACCGGCTTTCCCGACTGGCGCAAGGCCGTGGTCCTGTCGAAGGGTTCGGGCTCGGCCGAGATCGGCTTTTCCAACGGATCGACCGGCACGCTTCCAGCCTCGGCCGCGAGCCAGCCCAAGCGGGGCGGTGGCGGCTCCGCGTTCAGCAACCTTCGACCGGGGATGATCATCGTCGTCAAGGACGAGGGCAACGGCCGCTACGCGCTGCGCTCGATCCCGGAAGTCTCGGGCGGCTTCTTCGCCGAGGAAGTGCAGACCGGCCGCGTGCTCGCGATGCAGGGCGGCTTCGACGTCATCGGGTCGAGCTACAACCGCGCAACGCAGGCGCTTCGCCAGCCGGGCTCCGCGTTCAAGCCGGTCGTCTATGAAACCGCGCTAGAGAACGGCATGACCCCGGCGAGCATCATCGTCGATGCGCCCTTCTGCGTCTGGCAGGGCGCGGGCCTCGGCAACAAATGCTTCGTCAATTTCGACCGCCGCTATGCCGGGCCCAAGACGATGCGCTGGGGCGTAGAGCAGTCGCGTAACCTGATGACCGTCCGCGCGGCTTCAGAGGTCGGGATGGCGAAGGTCGTCGACACAGCCAAACGATTAGGCGTCGGCGATTACACCAAGGAACCATACCTCTCGATCGCGCTCGGGGCCGGCGACACGACCGTCGCGAGGCTGGTCAACGCCTACGCGATCCTCGCCAACCAGGGCCGTTCCGTAAGGCCCATCACGATCGACTATGTCCAGGACCGCAACGGCAAGGTCATCTATCGCTCGGACAACCGCTGCGCGGTCATGCAGGGCTGCAACGCCCCGCGCTGGGACGGCAAGCCGATGCCTCGTCCGCCGTCGCGCAGCAGGCAGGTGCTTGACCCGATGGCGGCCTTCCAGATGGTCCATATCCTCGAAGGAGTCGTCGAGCGCGGCACCGCGACCGTGCTTCGTGACCTTAACCGGCCGCTGTTCGGCAAGACCGGAACGACGAGCGGGCCGACCAACGTCTGGTTCGTCGGGGGCACCCCGGAAATCGTCGCCGGAGTCTATCTTGGATACGACCAGCCGCGGCCGATGGGCGGCTGGGCGCAGGGTGGCCGCATCGCCGCGCCGATCTTCAAGGACTGGGCTAAGGTCGCCTTCAAGGACATGCCGAAGATCCCGTTCGTCGCTCCACCGGGAATCCGCTGGGTTCGGATCGACCGGGCTAGCGGGCGGAGCGTGTTCGGGACCTTCCCGACGACGACCGATCCGAAGTCGGCGGTGATCTGGGAGGCATTCCAGCCGCAGACCGAGCCGCGCCGGAGCTTCCGGCGGCGCAGCGCCGACCTTGAGCAGGCGGCCGAGGAAGCGCGCCAGGCCGTCGCTCGGCAGCGCCGCGCACGCGCGCAGCCGCAATATCAGGCGCCCGCGCCGGTCACGCCCTATAATCCGCAGCCCGCGCCCCCCTTGCAAAACACCACCGCTGCTCTTTAGTCCCTCTCGCCGTCACCCCCGCGGAAGCGGGGGTCCCGCTTCTTTTCTTCTATTCCCGCAGCGTGTTCAGCGGGATTCCCGCTTTCGCGGGAATGACGAATGGAGTTGTTATGCGCGCCGAAGCGCAAGCCTATGTCGACCAGATCAACGCCGCCACGGCGCTGCTGCGCCGGTTCCTTGACTGGGACCGCGCGCAACGGCGCCTCGAGGAGCTGAACGCGAAGGTCGAGGACCCCAAGCTGTGGGACGATCCCAAGGCGGCGCAGGAAGTCATGCGCGAGCGGCGCCGCCTCGACGAGGCCATCGGCGCGACCAGGGCGATCGAGCGCGAGCTCGAGGACACGACCGAGCTGATGGAAATGGCCGAAAGCGAGGGCGACGCGGCCCTCGTCGACGATGCCGTGCGCAGCTTAGCCGACCTCGCCGAGCGGGCCGAGCGCGACAAGGTCGCGGCGCTGCTCGCGGGCGAGGCCGACGCCAACAACGCGTACATCGAGATTAATGCCGGCGCCGGAGGCACCGAGAGCCAGGATTGGGCCGAGATGCTGCTGCGCATGTACACTCGCTGGGCGGAGCGGCACGGCTTCAAGGTCGAGCCGATCGACTATCACGCGGGCGAGCAGGCGGGGATCAAGTCCGCGACCATCCTGGTCAAGGGCGAGAACGCCTATGGCAATCTCAAGACCGAAAGCGGCGTCCACCGGCTGGTCCGGATCAGCCCCTATGACGCGAACGCCCGGCGCCACACGAGCTTTTCGAGCGTGTGGGTCTATCCCGAGGTCGACGAGGACATCGATATCGAGATCAACGAGTCCGACCTCAGGATCGACACCTACCGCGCGTCGGGCGCGGGCGGGCAGCACGTCAATACGACCGACAGCGCGGTTCGTATCACGCACGTGCCGACCGGAATCGTCGTCGCCTGCCAGAATGAGCGGTCGCAGCACAAGAACCGCGCCCAGGCGATGAAGCAGCTCAAGGCCCGGCTGTACGAAGCTGAGCTCCAGAAGCGGGAGGCCGAGGCGAACGCGGCGAACGCAGCCAAGACCGACATTGGCTGGGGCCACCAGATCCGAAGCTATGTCCTGCAGCCCTACCAGCTGGTGAAGGACCTTCGCACCGGCGTGACCTCGACCGCCCCGGGTGACGTGCTCGACGGCGATCTCGACAGGTTCATGGCGGCGGCCCTGTCCCAGCGCGTGACCGGCGAAAAGGTCGAGGTGGAGGATGTCGAGTAAGCCGCGAAAACCCTCCCCCGGGATGGGGGAGGGAAGGGTGGGGGTGACAGGCCCGCGGCCGCTATGTTCGTCGCCTACGCCACTCCACCCCCAGCCCCTCCCCATCAAGGGGAGGGGAGTTTTCATCGCCCTCCTCCTCCTCCTCGCCGCCTGCCGGGCGGAGCCGCAGGAGGAGCGCTTCCCCAAGCCGCACCGGCCGGTCGCTCCGATCATCGGCGATTCCTTCTCGACCGAGGACGCGCGCGACCGCCTCGGCGAGTTCGACCGAGTGGTCGAACTTGCAGGAGTTAAGCCCGGCATGTGGGTGGCCGACGTCGGCGCCGGCGAAGGCTATTATTCGGTCAGGCTGTCACCGGTCGTGGGCCGGCGCGGGCGGGTGCTCGCCGAGGATATTGTTCCCGAGGTCAGGGACCGGCTCGCCGAGCGCATCCAGCGCGAGAATCTCGAGAACGTCGCCGTGGTGCTCGGCACACCCCACGACCCGAAGCTTCCGGCCCGCTCCTTCGACCGGATCTTCCTCGTCCATATGTACCACGAGGTAACCTCGCCCTACGCCTTCCTGTGGAACCTTCGTCCGGCACTAAAGCCAGGCGGGCAGGTCATCGTCGTCGACGCCGGCCGGCCAACGAACCGGCACGGGACTCCGCCGGCGCTCCTCCGCTGCGAGTTCGCGGCGGTCGGCCTTCGCCTCGCGCGCTTCCAGCCGCTCGAGGCGGGCGAAGCCTATTTCGCCGCGTTCGAACCGGTCGGCGAGCGGCCGAGCCCGGACCGGATCAAGCCCTGCAGGATGAAGGACTAAGCAGCTTCCATCTTGCGCGCCTGGCGCTTGCGCTCGTGCGGGTCGAGGAAGCGCTTGCGGATGCGCACATGCTTCGGGGTGACCTCGACCAGCTCGTCGTCCTGGATATAGGCGATCGCCTGCTCCAGGCTCATCCGCCGCGGCGGAGTGAGGCGAATCCCCTCGTCCTTGCCCGAGGCCCGGAAGTTGGTGAGCTGTTTAGACTTCAGCGGATTGACCTCGAGGTCCTGGGGCTTCGCATTCTCGCCGATGATCATCCCCTCGTAGAGGTCCTCGCCCGGCGAGACGAACAGGACGCCGCGCTCCTCGAGCGCATTCAGCGCATAGGCGACCGCCGTGCCCTGCTCCATCGAGATCAGGACGCCGTTCTGCCGGCCTTGGATCGGCCCCTTGTAGGGCCCGTATTTCTCGAACAGCCGGTTCATGATCCCCGTGCCGCGCGTGTCGGACAGGAACTCGCCGTGATAGCCGATGAGGCCGCGCGAGGGGGCGCTGAAGGTCAGCCTGGTCTTTCCGCCTCCCGACGGGCACATGTCGATCATCTCGGCCTTGCGCATCGCCATCTTGTCGATGACGGTTCCGGAGAATTCATCGTCAACGTCGACCACGACGGTCTCGTAAGGTTCCTCGCGGCCATTCGGGCCGTCGCGGAACAAGACGCGCGGGCGGCTGATCGAAAGCTCGAAGCCCTCGCGGCGAAGTGTCTCGATCAGCACTCCGAGCTGGAGCTCGCCGCGCCCCGCGACCTCGAAGCTGTCATTGTCGGCGGTCGCGGTAACCCGGATCGCGACATTGCCTTCGGCCTCGCGCTCGAGGCGCTCGCGGATGACGCGGCTCTGCACCTTGTCGCCGTCGCGGCCCGCATAGGGGCTGTCGTTGACCGCGAAGCTCATCGCCAGGGTCGGCGGATCGATCGGCCGGGCGCGCAGCGGCTGGGTGAGCCCGGGATCGGCGATCGTGTTCGAGACGGTCGCCCTGGTGAGACCGGCAATGGCGACGATGTCGCCGGCCTGGGCGCGCTCCACCGGCACCCGCTCGAGACCGCGGAAGGCGAACACCTTGGTGGCGCGACCGTCCTCGACGGCGTTGCCGTCGACGTCGATCGCCTTGATCGGCATATTGACGTCGAGCGTGCCGCTCTCGATCCGGCCGGTCAGGATCCGGCCGAGGAACGGGTCGCGGTCGAGCAGGGTGGCGAGCAGGGCGAAGTCGCCGTCCTCGTCGAGGTCGGGCGCGGGGACGTGGCTGACGATGAGCTTGAACAGCGGGGTCAGGTCGCCGTCGCGCGCC
>JBKHXB010000073.1:0-8421 GCA_046566245.1 Alphaproteobacteria bacterium
GAACTCCAGGTTGTGGACTGGGTCGAACAGGGTCGAAGAGGAATAGGGCAGCCCGTTTGACCGGGAGAGGGCGGAGGCGGTTGCCGGCATCACCTGCATAAGGCCAACAGCGCCGGCCGGGCTGACCACGCCGGAGCGGAATGCAGATTCCTGGGCAATGTGGGCGAAGGCAAGCGCCCGGTCGACCCGCCAGCCGCCGGCAGGCGCCCAGCCTGGCATCGGATAGCGATAGGCGGCTTCGACGCTGGCGCCGCGAGGCATGTTCGTCGCAAGCCAATATTGCGCTCCGGCCAGATCGAGCCGCTTGGCGATTTCGACGAGCGCGCCGTGATTGGCGGGAGAGCCGATCCGTGCCTGGTGCCGAAGCATCTCCTCCGCAAGCCCGCGCTCGCCGATGGCGGCCAGCTCCATCGCGCGGCGCACGTTCGGCAAGGATTCGACCGAGACGGTCGAAGCGGGCCTGGGCTGGGGGATCCTGGTTTCGGTCCCCAGCGTCTCGCGCGCGATCAGTCCGTAGAAGCTCTCGGGCGAAGCCGCGGCGGCCTTCAGCAGTCCCTGCACCGCCTGCGGCCTTCGGCAGGCCTGCTCGGCGCGCGCCGCCCAATAATAACCGCCTGCGGAGAGCTCGCGCTGGGTTGCTGTCGCTGCAACCTCGCGGAATGCGCGCGAGGCCGAGTTGCAGTCGCCGAGCCGCCATGACGCCAGCCCGGACACCCACGCGGCCTGCGAACCCCATTCGCCGCTCGCGCCGACCCGCCAGTAATCGACGACCCTTCGGGCGTCGAAATCCTGGCCGTTGCTGTAATAGGCCCAGGCCACCCGCTGCGCGGCTTCTGCGCGCGCGTTGTAGGAGAGGTAGGGGGCCTGGACGAGGAAAGCGGCTTCGGCCTCCGCGGCCTGGTCCGCCTTGATCAGCGGATCCAGCTGGGCGCGAAGCGCGTCGGCAAGCGGTTCCCCGCTGACGGGACTCGCGCGGTACCGGCGCGGCGCCGACCCAATCGTCACCAGTGCCCGCTTGGGCGGCAGCACTGGCGACTGCGTCACTCCGCGGGTCGTGGCCATGCGCGCGAGCTGCTCGGCCGCGGGCAGTTCCGGCGCCTCGAACAGGAGCGCCTGCAGAGGCGCGGCGTCGACCGGAGGCGAGCCTTTCGCCGTATAGAGCTCGGCCTTGGCGACCGCAGTCAACACGCTCGGCGGGAGGGAATCGATTCCGGCGCGCGCGGCCGCCCAGTCTCCGGCGCGGATCGCGTCGAAGACTTCGCGCCAGGTCCTTGGGACGACAAGCGGCCTGGGAGGAGCGGGCTGCGGCGGCTGGGCCAGCGGCGATGCCTGCTGCGGTTGCGCGGGCTGGGCCTGCGGCTGCACCTGTTGCTCCGCGGGCGCTTGCGGGAGCGGGGCAAGCGGGTCGGGCACTTGCGCTGCGGCCGCGGCGACCAGGAGGTGAACGAGGCTCATTGCTCGTCCTCAACCAACAGCAGCAGGTCCCTCCAGGCAAGGGCCTTGTCCGAAGGCCGGCGCAGCAACTGGCGGGGATGGAAGGTCACGACCGCCCGGACTCCCTCGACCTTGTGGACATGGCCCCGCGCCTCGAGAAGCTTCTTGCCGAGCAAGGCGCGGGACGGAACGTCACCGAGGATCAGCAGGCGCTTGGGCTGCACAAGCGAGACGTGGCGCCGCGCCGACTCTGCGCATTTTTCGAGGTGGGACGCGGACAGGTTTCCGGGCGGCGAGGCAAAACAGGCGATGTTCGCGAGATAGGCGGAATTGGCCATTCCGATCGCTTCGAGCATCCTTTGCATGAGCTCGGCCGCATCCCCGCCGATCGGTGCTCCGGACGCAAGCTCCTCACGCGTCGGGGGCTCGGCGATGACCATGACGTCCGCGCCCGGCAGCCCCTGCGGCCGGACCGCCTTCGACCTCGCCGTGGCGAGCGGAGCCTCGGGGTGGCTGGCAAGCCAATCGCGAAACGCCTCGAGAGTTTCGGGCAGTTCGCGCGGCGCTCCCGTCCCGGTCTTGGGTAGCTCCGGCAAGCGTTCCAGCCAGTTGCGCGGCGTTTCCTGGACTGCAATGTCGACGCCCGACTCGAGCCACCAGCGCAAAGCGCTAGCGGCCTCGCGCCTGTCGATCGCGATGCCCGTCCCACCCATGGCCTAGACAATCGCTCACCATTGACGGTGCCGTCAAGGAATTGGCAGGGCAGGGCGGGGCCGGATGCGCTATCCACGCGACGGGACGCCTGAGGGCCGGAAGCGAAAGGGATGGAATGAGCGAGCGCGAGTCGATGCAGTACGACGTGGTGATCGTCGGCGCCGGCCCTGCCGGCCTGTCGGCTGCGATCCGCCTCAAGCAGCTCGCTGCCCAAAACGGCAGGGAGATTGCCGTCTGCATCCTTGAAAAGGGAAGCGAGGTCGGGGCCCACATCCTCTCCGGCGCCGTGATCGATCCGATCGCGCTGGATGAGCTGATCCCTGATTGGAAGGAGAAGGGGTCGCCGCTTACCGTACCGGTCAGCGAAAACCACCACTGGATGCTCACAAAGAGCGGCAAATGGGTGTTTCCCCACGTGCTCCTGCCGCCCTTCATGCACAACAAGGGGACGTACACGCTGAGCCTCGGCAACCTGTGCCGCTGGCTCGCCGGCCAGGCTGAGGAGCTGGGCGTGGAAATCTTCCCCGGCTTCGCCGCGGCCGAGGTCCTGTTCCACGAGGACGGCTCGGTGAAAGGGGTTGCGACCGGCGACATGGGCGTCGCCCGCGACGGCTCGCACCGTCCCGACTATCAACCCGGGATTGAGCTGCACGCGCGGTACACGTTCTTCGCCGAGGGCGCGCGCGGTCACCTGACGAAGGAACTTACCCGGATCTTTGGGCTTCGCGACAAGAGCGGTCCGCAGGTTTTCGGCATCGGAATCAAGGAACTATGGGACATTCCTGGCGAAAAGCATAAGCCTGGCCGAGTGATTCATACGCAGGGCTGGCCGCTCGAGGACGCCTGGGGAGGCGGTTTCCTCTATCATCAGGCCAACAATCAGGTTGCGCTCGGCCTGGTCGTCGCGCTCGATTATCAGAACCCGTATCTGTCGCCGTTCGAGGAATTCCAGCGCTGGAAGACTCACCCGGCGATCCGCGCCGAGATCGAGGGCGGCCGCCGGGTCAGCTATGGCGCGCGCGCGATCAACGAGGGCGGCTGGCAGTCGGTCCCGGAGCTGGTCTTCCCCGGCGGCGCGCTGATCGGCTGCTCGGCCGGTTTCGTGAACGTGCCCCGGATCAAGGGCACGCACACAGCCATGAAATCGGCGATGCTCGCCGCCGACGCGGCCTATGCAGCGGTCGCCGCCGACCGCCGCTCCGACCGGCTGGAGTCCTATCCCGATGCGCTGAGGTCGAGCTGGGTCGCGAAGGAACTGAAGATGGTCCGCAACGCCCAGCCCGCGGTCGCGCGCTGGGGCGGCCTTGTCGGGACCCTCTATGCGGGGCTGGATTTGTGGCTCGGCCAGCTGGGCATTTCGCCGCCCTGGACCCTGAAGCACCACCATGCCGACAATGAAACGCTGCGGCGCAAGGACTCGGTGAGAAAGATCGACTATCCGCGGCCCGATGGGGTAATCAGCTTCGACCGCCTCTCGTCGGTGTTCATTTCGAACACCAACCACGAGGAGGATCAGCCGGTTCACCTGACGCTCAAGGACCCGGCGATACCGGTAAAGGTGAACCTGGCCGAATATGACGGCCCGGAGCAGCGTTATTGCCCGGCCGGGGTCTATGAATTCGTTGAGGAAGGCGGGGAGCCGCGGCTTCAGATCAATGCCCAGAATTGTGTTCACTGCAAAACCTGCGACATCAAGGACCCGACCCAGAACATCAATTGGGTGGTCCCAGAAGGCGGCGGAGGCCCCAATTACCCGAACATGTAACCTGCTTGCCCTGCCGCTTCTGACGCTGGCCTTCGCTTCGCCGGCAGCGGCCAACGTGCCCGAGGTTCCGACCGATTCAGCGCGCACCTACGTCGCGGCCCGCGCGGCCGCGATCAGCGGCGATCACGCCGGGGCGGCCGAGCTCTATGCGCGGCTCGCGCAAGGCTCGACCGATTCAGACCTCAGGCAAAAGGCGATCACGGAGGCGATCAGCGCCGGCGACATGCCGCTTGCGCTTCGGCTCATCGGCCAGAACCAGGACGTCAAGGCGATCGATGCGCGGCTTCTCCTGGTCGCCGAAGCGCTCAAGAACAGGCAGGACGGCCGGGCGATCCAGCTCCTCGCCAAATCGGGCAACGCGGCCGACCTCAGCTTCTGGGAGCCGCTCGTTCGCTCCTGGAACCATGCCGAGCGCGGCGACGTGCCGGGAGCGCTCGCGATTCTTGCCAGGGTGCCGCGCAACAGCGCCTTTTCGCCTTTCGTCGACGAACAGAGCGCGATGATCTTGCTGAAGGCCCGAAAGACCGCCGAGGCCGAGCCCTTTGCCCGTCGGGCGATCGGAAATGCCGGAGCCCGCGAGTATCGGGTGAGGCTGGCCCTCGCCGCGGGCTTCGCGGAGGCTGGCGACAAGACGCGGGCCAACGCCATGCTGGAGGGCATCAGCGGCGATACTGGCACCATCCGCCGGGCGCTGGAATCGGGGCGTCTGGCCGGGCTTAGGATCGACAGCGTGTCAGAGGCCTTCGCCGAGCAGCTGGTCGCGCTCGCGCTGGAAATGCGCCGGTCGCCCGTTGCCACTGCTCCGGTCAACATCGTCCAGATCGCCCGTTATGCTGCTCCGGACAACAGCTCGGCCGCCGTTCTTCTCGGCAATTTCCTCGCCGGCGCGGACCGCGTTGACGATGCGCTCAAGGTCTATCGGTCCGTTCCTTCGGGCGATCCGCTCAAGACCGAGGCGCTCGACGCGGAGGCGCGCACCCTGGTCGACGCGAAGAGGTTCAACGAGGCGCTCGCCTTGTCGCTCAAGGCTGCCCAGGCAAGCAGCGCCACGAGCGACGATTTCGCGCGCCTTGCCGACGTCTATTCTGAAATGAAGCGGCACTCCGAGGCCGCCGCCGCCTATCAGCGCGCCGCAGAGCTTGCTTCTCAGGCCGCGGGTGGTCGGGTCTGGCCGCTCCTGCTGCTCCAGGCCAGTGCGCTCGAATCCGCGGGCCGCTGGCCGGAAGCCAAGGCCGTGCTTTCGCGGGCGATGGCCATCGCTCCCGACGAGCCTCTGATCCTCAATTTCCTCGGCTATGCGAAGCTCGAGCATGGCGAGGACCTCGATGCCGCCGAAGCCCTGATCCGCAAGGCGAGCCAGCTTGCGCCCGACGATGCGTCGATCACCGATTCGCTCGGCTGGGCTCTCTACAAGCGCGGCCGGCTCGACGAGGCGATCGAGGTGCTCCAGCGCGCCGCGGCCGGGGATCCCGCACAGGCCGAGATCCATGAACACCTCGGCGATGCGCTCTACACGGCAGGGCGGCATTTCGAAGCGCGGTTCGCCTGGCAGGCCGCCCTCGCGACAGCCGAAGAAGAAGACACGCAGCGGCTCAGGCAGAAGCTTGAAGTCGGCCTCACCGAGGCGACGGCAGCGCCTTGAGCGGCGAGACCGAGACCGCCTACGCTAAGCTAAACCTCGCCCTCCACGTCCGCGAGCGGATGGAGGACGGCTATCACCGGATCGAGACGCTGTTCGCTTTCTGCGAGGATGGCGACGAGCTGAGCGCCCAGCCGCAAGAGCATGTGTCGGTGGACGTCGAGGGTCCCTTCGCAGACCAGCTGCAGGGCGGAACCAATCTCGCGTGGATGGCCGCGGATCTCCTGCTCCGCAACCGAGCCGAACCCAATCCAAATTTGAAGCGCGGCGCCTCGATCACCCTGACGAAGCATTTGCCTGTCGCGGCCGGCCTTGGCGGGGGATCAGCCGACGCAGCCGCGGCGCTTCGGCTTCTGAACCGCCTCTGGGGCCTACGCTGGCCGCTGGAGCGGCTCGCGGAAATCGGACGCGAGCTCGGCGCCGACGTGCCGGCCTGCGTCCGTTCGGTGCCCGCTCGGGGGACGGGGCGGGGAGACAGGCTCGAACCGGTCGAGCTGGACCTCGCCGGTACGCCGGTTTTGCTCGTCAACCCAAGGGTCGCGCTGCCGACGGGCGAGGTGTTCGCCCGCTGGGACGGCAACGACCGAGGCCCGCTCGGCGAGTGGCGGGAGGGCCGCAATGACCTGATGGACGCGGCCACCGCCATCGTCCCGCAGATCAGCACTGTCCTCGCCTGGTTGTCGGCGCAGAGGGGCGCGCGGTTCGTCCGCATGTCGGGAAGCGGCCCGACCTGCTTCGCCTTGTTCGATGGCGAGGCCGACCGCGACTCGGCCGCGATGGCCGTCCCGCGCGAATGGTGGCGACTTGCGACGAGGCTGCGCTAGAGCGGCGAACGATGCGCCCGATCCTTGCAACTGAGGCGATGCGCGCCGCCGAGCATGCGGCCATCGGCTCCGGTACTCCTGTGGAAGAGCTCATGGAGCGCGCCGGTGCGGCGCTCGCCGAGGCAGCGATTCGCTTCGCCGGGCCGAAGCCGGCGCTGGTCTTGTGCGGGCCCGGCAATAACGGCGGCGACGGCTATGTCGCGGCCCGGTTCCTCGCCGAACGCGGGATAGACGTCCGGGTGGCGGCGGTCGCCGACCCGAAGAGCGGGGCGGCAGCGGCCGCGCGCAGCCGATTCGTCGGCACCGTCGAGCGATTGACCGAGCGGACCGAGCCGGCGCCTCTCCTGATCGACGCGATTTTCGGAACAGGCCTCAGGAAGCCCGTAGAACGGCCTGTCGTCCGGGAGCTTTTGCGTCTCGCGGAGCAGTCCGACGTCGCCACTGCTTGCGATCTTCCGACGGGAGTCGAGTCGGACAGCGGGGCCCTGTTGAACGAAGTGCCGGAATTCGACCTCACGGTGACGTTTGGCGCTCTGAAGCCGGCGCACCGGCTGGCCCCTGCGATGATGCGCTGCGGACGCGTCGTCCTCGCCGACATCGGCATCGAGGCCCGAGACGACTGGTTCGAGATCGGTCGTCCGAAGCTCCCGCCGCTCGACCCGGAGGGCAACAAATACTCGCGCGGCCTGGTGCATTGCCTTGCCGGGACGATGCCCGGCGCGATCGCGCTCGCCGCGACCGCGGCCGTCAGGGCCGGCGCCGGCTACGTCCGGCTCAGCACGTCGCGTGCGATCGACGGGCTGCCGCTGGCCATCGTCCAGACGGACACGGCGCCGCTCGACGACGACCATATCGGCTGCATCCTCGTCGGGCCTGGCCTTGGCAACAATCCGCAGGTGCTGACTCTCGCGCTGACTGCCCGCGCGCCCAAGGTCATCGACGCCGACGCGATCGGTCTGGTCGAAGAGCCGGGCCGGCTTCGCGGACAGAACGCCATCCTCACGCCGCACGAGGGCGAGTTCCGGCGGCTATTCGACGCTATTGGCGGCTCGAAGCCGGAAAGGGCGCTCGAAGCCGCGCGGCAGTCGGATTCCGTGGTCCTCTACAAGGGCCCGGACACCGTGGTCGCAATGCCGGACGGAAGGCTCGGGTTCGCCCCGCCGGCGCCGCCCTGGCTGGCCACGGCCGGGACAGGCGACGTTCTCGCCGGCATCGCCGCGGCCTTCGTCGCGCGCGGGATGCCGCTGTTTGAATCAGCCTGCGCTGCAGTCTGGGTCCAGGCGCGCGCGGCCGAGCTCGCAGGTCCTCGCATGATCGCCGACGACCTGCTCGCTGCAATCCCCGCCGCTCTCGACCTCGCGTGAACGAGCTCGTGGTCCGGATCGCGGCGCGCGGGGATGGCGTGACGTCAAGCGGCCGCCATGTGCCTTTCGCCGTGCCCGGGGATGCCGTCCTCGACGATGGAGCGCTCGCCTACGGGCCGCATCACCAGCAGCCGCCGTGCCGGCATTTTCCCGAGTGCGGGGGCTGCCAGCTGCAACATGCCGACGACCAGGCCTATCGCGGCTATCTCGTTTCCCGCGTCGAAAACGCGCTCGCGCAGCACGATCTCGTCACCGAGATCCGCGAGCCGCACCTGTCGCCTCCTGCCAGCCGGCGGCGGGCAAGCCTCAAGACGTTGAGAATAGCCAGCGGGACCCTGGTCGGCTTCAGTGCCGCGAAGTCGCACAGAATCGTTGATATGCGTGAGTGCCACATCCTGATGCCGGATCTCTTCGCGCTGGTCGAACCGCTCCGCGAGCTTCTGGCGGGCCTGCTGCAGCCCAGATGCGGGGCGGAGGCGCAGATGACAGTGATCGACCAGGGCGTCGACCTTCTGCTCCGGAACGTCAGCGCGCGCGAGCTCCGCGACCTCGAGGTGCTGATCGATTTCGCGGGTGAGCAGCGCCTTGCCAAGCTGGCCATCGACTCGGGCGAAGGGCCGGAAACGATCTACGAGCCGCAGCCGGCGACGGTGACATTGTCGGGAGTTACCGTGGCATTCC
>JBKHXB010000074.1:0-8309 GCA_046566245.1 Alphaproteobacteria bacterium
CGACGGGGGGCTGATCAGCCGCACGCCTTACGAGCAGGCGCTCCTCGTCGACCGGCTCGGGCTCCTCCGCTCGGCCTATTTCGCCGCGAAGCATGCGCCGCCGGACGGGTTGGAAGCGGCCTCGGCCGCGGCCCTTTCGGCGCTTCACGGGGTCATGCTCGGCGACGGCGCCCTGTCGAGCTGGCAGGGCGGCAATCCGGGGGATCCCGAACGCCTGACCGCCCTGGTGGAAGGCTGCGGGGTTCGCGCCCGGCCCCTGCGGCAGCCGCGGGGCTGGGGCTTTCACCGCCTGTCCGCGCTCGGCACGATCGTCGTCATGGATGCCGCGCCCCCGCCGCCCCCGAAGGCGGCTCCGACCGGATGCGCTTCGACCCTGGCGTTCGAGCTTTCGGACGGTCCCCAGCGGATCATCGTCAATTGCGGCGGCCCGGCTCCGCTCGGGGCCGACCTGCCAGCCGAGCTCGTCAGCGCGCTCCGCACGACGGCCGCGCACAGTACGCTCACCGTCGCCGACACCAATTCGACCGCGATCCTTCCCGACGGCGCGCTCGGCAAGGGCGTGAGCGATGTCGAGATCGACCGCACCGAGGACAATGATTCGAGCCGGATCGCCGCCAGCCACGACGGCTACCAGCGCGCATTCGGGCTGATCCACCGGCGCACGCTGACTCTCGGCAATGACGGCAAGGAACTGACGGGCCTCGACGAGCTTCTGCCCAAAGGCAGGCGGCGGTCGAAGGACGGCACGCCCTTCGCGATCCGCTTCCATCTCGCGCATGGCATAGAGCCGACGATCACCGCCGACGGAATGGGCGCCATCCTGCGCTCGCCCGGGGCGCCGCCATGGAATTTCCGTTCGCGCGGCGCTGCTATAGGGGTCGAGGAAAGCCTGATGGTCGACGGCCGCGGCAGGCCTCGGCGGACCATGCAATTGGTGATCAACGGCGAGGCGGCGGCCGACGGCGCCCAGGTGCAATGGCAGCTCCGCCGCTCGAGCTGATTAAAGGAGAAGAATGTGACTGACCTCGTGCCCATCAAACGGGCGCTGATTTCGGTTTCCGACAAGGCCGGCCTGGATTCGCTGGCGAAGGCGCTCGCCGGGCGCGGGGTGGAGCTCCTCTCGACGGGTGGAACGGCGGCGAAGCTTCGCGAAAGCGGCGCGGACGTCCGCGACATCAGCGATGTCACAGGCTTTCCGGAGATGATGGACGGGCGCGTGAAGACGCTCCACCCGAAGGTTCATGGCGGGCTTCTCGCCATCCGCGACAATCCCGAGCACCGGGCCGCGATGGAGGAGCAGGGGATCGCGCCGATCGACCTCGTCGTCGTCAATCTCTACCCGTTCGAAGCGACGCTCATGCGCGGTGCCGGGCGCGACGAGATCATCGAGAATATCGACATCGGCGGCCCGTCGATGGTGCGCTCGGCGGCGAAGAACCACGCTTTTGTGACAATCGTCACCGACCCGGCCGACTATGAAGAGCTTCTCGCCGAGCTCGACCGCAACGGCGGCGCGACCTCGCTCGCTTTCCGCAGGCGCATGGCGTCGAAGGCGTTCGCGCTCACGGCCGCCTATGACGCGATGATCTCGCAATGGTTCGCGTTCGGCGACCAGGGACAGCGCTGGCCGCAATCCTGGACCTACTCCTCGAACCTGAAGATGCCGCTGCGCTACGGCGAGAATCCGCACCAGGAGGCGGCGCTCTACATTCCCGCGGGCCCGCGCGCGCGCGGGATCGCCCAGGCCGAGCAGGTCCAGGGCAAGGAACTCAGCTACAACAACCTCAACGATGCCAATGCCGCGCTCGAGCTCGTGGCCGAGTTCCGCGACGGCGATCCGACGGTGGTCATCGTCAAGCACGCCAACCCGTGCGGCGTCGCAACCCGTCCGAGCCTGCTCGACGCTTGGAAGGAGGCGCTCGCTTGCGACAGCGTGTCCGCGTTCGGTGGGATCGTCGCGGTAAACCGTCCGCTCGATGCGGCGACCGCGGAGGTGATCACGCAGATCTTCACGGAGGTCGTCGTCGCGCCCGACGCGGACGAGGAGGCGCGTGCGATCTTCGCGAAGAAGAAGAACCTGCGGCTGCTTCTGACCGGCGAGCTTCCGGACCCGACGCGTGGCGGCCAGCGCATGACGGTGATCACTGGCGGGCTGCTCGTGCAGGATTCCGACACCGGCCACGTGACTCGCGACCAGCTCAAGTGCGTGACAAAGCGCCAGCCGACCGAGCAGGAGCTGAAGGACTGCCTGTTCGCCTGGACGGTCGCCAAGCACGTCAAGTCGAACGCGATTGTTTATGCGAAGAACGGGGTCACCGCCGGCATCGGCGCGGGCCAGATGAACCGGCGCGACAGCGCCCGGATCGCCGCCATCCGCGCGCGCGAGGCGGCCGAGGCCAATGGCTGGCCGGAGTCGCGCACGGTCGGTTCGGCCGTCGCTTCCGACGCTTTCTTCCCGTTCGCCGACGGGCTTCTGTCAGCGGCGGAGGCCGGCGCGACGGCTGTCATCCAGCCGGGCGGTTCGATCCGCGACGAGGAGGTGATCGCGGCCGCCGATGAAGCGGGCCTCGCGATGCTGTTCACCGGAATGCGGCACTTCCGGCACTAGCGCACGACATCTCCGGTCGTGCCTGGGGCGGGGATTTCGAGGTCCTCCAGCTCGTCGATCTCGTGTCGCTTCATCCGGAACAGCTCGCGGTCCTCCGGCCCGAAGCCCTTGGTCCACAGCACGATTCCGAAGGCGAGCATGATCGCGGGGATTCCGAACAGCAGCTCGGCCCATTCCGGAAGGAAGGTGAAGGCATAGCCGGCGACGATTGCGGCGGCCGCTGCCCACACCAATGGCCAGCGCCATCCGTTCACGCGTGCTCCCAAGATGCTGCACAACAGGCGCGACTTGGCGATCGCCGCGAAGCCGAGCGCGAGCATCAGGCCGATCGCGGGTCCGGTCGCCTGCCACATCGGCGGCAACTCCATCTCCCGCATTGCGAGGATCAGCGCGACCGCAAACCCGGCCTCGAGCGCGAGCATCGCGAAGCTCAAGAGCATGTTGCGGTGCCGGGCCACGTAGATGAGGGCGGCTTCGCTGACCGCGCCCATGGAGGCGACGACCTCGGCAGCGAGCAGGAAGGCGAGCGCCGCGGTGCCGGCGACAAAGGCCGGCCCGACGAGCCCCATCACGGCTTCGCCGGGAATGGCGAGCGCAAGGGCGACTCCGAGCTGCGCTCCGATCACCCAGAAGCCCACCTGCCGCACCTGCCGGGCCACCGCGGCCTTGTCGCCCTTGGCAAGGTTGCGGGCGATGACCGGGCCGAGGATCGGGTCGAAGCTCGTCTTTAGCTTCGCAGGGAGCGAGGCGACATTCTGCGCGACATAATAAATGCCGACGACATAGGGCGAGAAGAACAGGCCGAGCACCGCGATATCGACCCTGCGCGACCCCCATTCGACGGCGTCGGCGGCAGCCACCGGAACATTGCGCCGCGCCATGCGCCACAGCGACCCTGGTTCTGGCCGCCAGTCGCGCGGCACACCGTAGCTCCTGAGGAACGGCACGGCCGACGCGGCGAGCGCGCCGACCATCGAGAGCACGTAGGCGATGATCAGCCCATCGCGGGTCGAAATCCATGCCCAGGCGAGCGCCGCCGCGCTGATAATCACCGGCTCGACAACCGCGCGGGCACGGACCGTCGAGGCGACGTCGTGCCGGTAGGCGAGGGCTGCCAGCATGATGTCCGACCAGGCGAGCGCGATGATCGTTATCGGCAGCAGCCATTCCATGCCGGTTATCTGGCTGTTGGGGAACATCGCCTGCGGGAAGACCATCAGCAGCGCCATGGTGAGGGCCGAGCCGACGGCGGCGACGATCAGCGCGTCCCAGGCGATGCAGGCGTGCGGCCTGTCAGTGTGGGCGAGCTGCTGCGCGAGCCCGCGCTTCAGGCCAAGCGTTGCAATCTGCGCCGCGAACTCGACGATCAGGATCGCATAGGCGAAGCGCCCCAGCGCTTCCGCTCCGTAGAGCCGGCCGGCGATGAAGAGGAATGGCAGCCGCGCGGCGAGCCTCAGGCAAAAGCCGAAGAAGTTGATCCGTCCGCCGCGGGCCAGCGCCGCAAGGTCGGCTGTCGGGGCCGCGGGCTTGGCCGTCTCGGTCAATGCGCCGCGCCCCAGTTGGCGCCCCAGCCGACATCGACATCCAGCGGAACGTCGAGCGAAAGGCCCGGCCCGGCCGCCCCCGACATGACCTCGCGAACGACCGCAGCCGTTTCCTCCTCGCGGCCTTGCGGGACTTCGAATACCAGCTCGTCGTGGACCTGGAGAAGCATCTTCACCTCGCTGAGCCCTGCCTTGCCGAGCGCGTCGTCCATCCGTGCCATCGCCCGCTTGATGAGGTCCGCGCTGGTGCCCTGGATCGGCGCGTTGATCGCGGCCCGCTCGGCGCCGCCGCGGATCGACGGGTTGGACGAGCGGATGTTCGGAAAGTGCGTCTTGCGGCCGAACAGGGTGCGCGTGAAGCCCTGCTCGCGCGCGAACTGCAGCGTCTGCTCGATATAGGTGCGGATGCCCGGGAACCGCTCGAAATAGCGGTCGATGATCGCCTTGCCTTCTTCCTTCGACAATCCCAGCCGGCCGGCGAGGCCCCAGGATGAAATCCCGTAGAGGATCGCGAAATTGACCGTCTTGGCCTTGTTCCGGCTATCGCGGTCGGCCGACCCGAACAGCTCCTCGGCGGTCAGGCTGTGAATGTCGGCATGCGCGCGGAACGCATCCTTGAGCTGCGGCACGTCAGCCATGTGCGCGGCCAGCCGCAGCTCGATCTGGCTGTAGTCGGCGCTCAGCAGCACGTTGCCCGGCTCGGCGACGAAGGCGTCTCGGATCTTGCGGCCGATCTCGGTTCGGATCGGGATGTTCTGCAGGTTGGGGTCGTTCGACGCCAGCCTGCCGGTCTGCGCCCCGGCCAGCGAGAAGCTGGTGTGCACGCGGCCCGATTCCGGGTTGATCTGCGCCTGCAGCGCGTCGGTGTAGGTCGACTTGAGCTTGGTCAGCTGGCGCCAGTCGAGCACCAGCCGCGCGCATTCGACGCCCTCGCCCGCAAGCCGTTCGAGTTCGTTGACGTCGGTCGAATATTGGCCGCTCTTGCCCTTGCGCCCGCCTTTCAGCCCGAGGCGCCCGTAAAGCACCTCGCCGAGCTGCTGCGGCGAGCCGATCGTGAACGGCCCGCAGGCCGCTTCGTAGATCCGCTCCTCGAGCCGCGCGATCTCCTCGGCGAAGTCACGGCTCAGTCTCGCCAGATAGTCGCGGTCGACCTTGACGCCGCGGCGCTCCATCCGCCCGATGACGCTCACCAGCGGCCGGTCGACCCGCTCGAAGACGCGCGCGACATTTTCGCTCGCGATCCTGGGCTTCAGCCTGAGCCAAAGCCGAAGCGTGATGTCCGCGTCCTCGGCCGCATACTCGGTCGCCTGCTTCAGCGGCACCTTGTCGAAGGTGATCTGGCTTCGTCCCGTCCCGCAGACCTGCTTGAAGGAAATGCATTCGTGGTCGAAGTGCAGCTTGGCGAGCTCGTCCATCCCGTGGCCGTGGATGCCCGCGTCGAGATCGAACGAGAGGATCATCGTGTCATCGACCGGCGCGACCTCGATTCCCGCCTTGTCGAACATGACCCAGTCGTACTTGAAATTGTGCCCGACCTTAAGGACCGCGGGGTCTTCCAGGAGCGGCTTCAGCTTCTCGAGCACAAGGCTCACGGGCAGCTGGTCGGGCGCGTCGGAATAAAGGTCGGCGCCGCTGTGCCCGACCGGAATGTAGCAGGCGCGGTTCGGGGCGGTCGCGAGGCTGATTCCGGCGAGCTTCGCGATTACGCAGTCGATGCAATCGGTCTCCGTGTCTACGGCGACGACACCTTGCTCGCGCGCCTCGGCGATCCACGCGTCGAGCGCCTGCTCATCGACCACCGTTTCATATTTCGACCGGTCGACCTCAATTCTTTGGGGTCCGGCCGGGCGAGCGGGCGCCGCCGCTGTCGCGGCTCCGGCGAGGTCGAGGCCCCCGCCGCTGCTGCTTCTGCCTGCGGCCGCGGGGCCGCCGGCAAGCCTGGTCAGGAGGGACTTGAACCCCTGGTCCTCAAGGAACGCCTTCAAGGGCTCGGGCGGGATGCCCTGCAGCTCGAGCTCGTCGAGCGGCTCGGGCAGAGGCGCGTCACACTTCAGCTCGACCAATTGCCTCGACAGCCGCGCATTGTCGGCATGGTCGATCAGCGACTGCCGAAGCTTCGGCTTGGTGATTTTCTCCGCATTGGCCAGCACCGCCTCGAGCGACCCGTATTCGCCGATCAGCTGCGAGGCTGTCTTGGGGCCGATCCCGGGCACCCCCGGGACATTGTCGACCTTGTCGCCCATCAGCGCGAGCACGTCGCCGAGCCGGTCAGGGCCGACCCCGAACTTCTCGCGGACATAGGCGCTGTCGATCCGCCGGTCGTTCATTGTGTCGAGCATGTCGACGCGGCCGTCCTCGACCAGTTGCATCAGGTCCTTGTCAGAGCTGACGATTGTCACCTTCCAGCCGGCGTTCTTCGCCGCATGGACATAGCAGGCGATGATGTCATCGGCTTCCAGGCCAGCTTCCTCGATGCACGGAATTGAAAAGGCGCGCGTCGCGTCGCGGATCAGCGGGAATTGCGGGACGAGGTCCTCGGGCGGAGGCGGCCGGTGCGCCTTGTACTGGTCGTACATCGCGTTTCGGAACGTCTCTTCCGAAGCATCGAGAATGACCGCCATGTGCGTCGGTCCGTCGGCCTTGTTGAGACCGTCGGCGAGCTTCCACAGCATCGTCGTGTAGCCATAGACAGCGCCCGCCGGAACGCCGTGCCGGTTGGTGAGCGGCGGAAGCCGGTGGTAGGCGCGAAAGATGTAGCTCGACCCGTCGACGAGATAGAGGTGCTTGCCGTCAGCCATTCTCAAGGCGGGTGTGTAGCAGCAACGCTCCGGGAATCTACGGATAAGGCCTTTGACCTGGATCAATCGCGGGTCCGGGCCATCCCGATAGCCACGGTCGCACGAAAGGAGTTTCGTGTATGACCGCTCGCTACAATCCTGAAATCCTCGTCGCGCGCCAGGAGATCGTCGCTCCGCCGGCCGCTCGCGCATGCGACGACCGCAGCTTCGAGCTTCCGGCGGGAATCTTCGCCGCAATGGCGATCCTGTTCCTGGGCTTCGTTTCGGTTCTCAGCCTGGCGTTCATGGGCCCGACCATGGTCGTGCCTTTTGCGGTGTGCATCGCCTTCATCGCCGCCTTCTTCGCCGTGCCGTCGCTGTTCACGCGCACCGGGCCGGAGGAGCTTCGCGGCAAGGCTCTCGACTGGCACGAGTTCCGCTCCAGCGGGATCGTCACCGCCACCGGCCGCACCTCGGCGGGCGAGGCAACGGTGCTGGTGCTGTTGCTCCCGTTCCTCATTCTGACCTGGGCAGTCGCCGTCACGACGATCGCCGCGCTCCTCTGAGCGGTCGGGCGCGGCCGAGGGAGGCCCGGGTGCTGACAGCGCGCCCGGGCCTTTCCTGTGCACCGCTCGACGCCAGGTTCGGTTCGTCGCTTCGACCGGCTTTTCAGGCTATAGTCGTCCCCGTGAAACGGGGGTTCACGCTTGTCCTGGCGGTCCTGGGTGCGCCGATGCTAGCAGCACCTGCGCAGGCGGAGGTCCGATCCGAAAAGTGTGAGCCGGTGACAATCGAAATCGTCGAAGCGCATTTCGCTCGCTTCAACGAGGCCTGGGCGAGCGGCGATGCCCAGACGGTCGCCGACCTCTTCGCACCGGGCGCGGTTCTGCTCGCGACCGTCAGCAATAAACCGCGGACCACGCGTGCCGAGATCGTCGACTATTTCGATCATTTCCTTGCCAACAAGCCTGTTTCCCGGATCGACACGAGCGTTATCCGGCTCGGCTGCAACATGGCGGCGCGCTTCGGCACCTGGACGATCGAGCTCACCGACCCCAAGACCGGCGCGAAATCCACGGTGCCGGCCCGCTTCACCTTCATCTACAGGTTCGAGGACGGGGAGTGGGCGATAGACCATCTGCACAGCTCGAAAATGCCCGAGACCTCGCCAACCCACTGAGCGCGCTCGGTTGCGATCGCTTCGTACCGCAAAGCGGGCATTAGACCGGCGAAGAAAAATCTGTCCTACAGGCGTGTTATTATGCTTCAAGCTCGCCGATGAGCTCGATCCGCCGCTTCGCCCATTCGGCCAGCCCGGCTTTCTCCTCGTGCGTGTACGCCCGCTCGCAATCGCGCGCGGTACCGTGAACTTTGTGAACT
>JBKHXB010000075.1:0-8148 GCA_046566245.1 Alphaproteobacteria bacterium
CCTGCCAAGGCCCGGCAGCCGATCGTCTCCCTGCCCGTATATCGCTCGGCAGCGCTTGCGGAGATCGAGGGGCTCGAGCGGATCAGAGGAGCGGTCGTGGCCATCCATTCGCCCCGCGCCGGAGCGCGCCTCGCGGAGCTTTCGGCGCGCCAGGCAATCAATATCTCCGGGACCGCGATCGCCGCAATCAGCGCCGAGGCCGCGCGCGCCGCGGGCAGCGGCTGGGAGACCGTCGAAGCTGCACAGGCGCCGAGCGACTCCTGCTTGCTGGCCCTCGCCGCCCGGCTGTGCAACAAGCCCGCCTGATGGAGGGGTCAAGGCGAAGCGGGTTGAGCTGGACGGCGCGGCTTCTGATCGCGCTCGTTCTCATCCTCGCCGGCGCTGCCGCCGCGACCTGGGCCCTTGCCAATTACGAGACCGCGGCGCGCTTCCTCGGCGTTGTCCCGGCCGAAACCCGACCGGCAGCAAGCGCGGCCTTGCCGGTCAGTCCAATGACCATGCAGGCTTCACCTTCACCGCCAGGCCAGACATCGCCTGCGCTCGTCGAGAAGGTTGCGAGCCTTGAGAGCAGGCTTCGGGAGCTCGAAAGCGAGACTCGCGAGGTGCAGGGCTCGGCCGGCCGAGCCGACGCGCTGCTGATCGCGGTCACCGCGCGTCGTGGAACCGATCGCGGGGTGGCGCTCGGCTTTCTCGAGCCGCTCCTCGTCAGCCGCTTCGGAGCGAGCCATCCCCGCGCCGTCGCGACCATCATCACTGCCTCGCGCTCGCCGGTCCGGCTCAGCGACCTAATCGCGGAATATCAGGACCTGCAGCCCGAATTGCTTGGGCCGCCACCGAACGAATCCATCCTTGACGGCTTCAGGCGCGGGCTCTCCTCGCTCGTGAGCGTGCGTCGTTCCGACCGGCCGTCGAGCCAGCCGCAGGCGCGTTACGAAAGGGCGCTCGCCCACCTGACCGCGGGCGAGGTCGATTCGGCGCTTGCCGAAACGATGCGGCTTCCCGGCGCCGCGCGCGCCCGCGACTGGATTGCACGGGCCCGCCAATATGTCGCCGTTCACCGGGCTCTCGACGAGATCGAAACGGCGGCGCTGATGGGCAACCGCGACCAGCGCTGAACAGCCCTCAAAGGGCTTGGCAAAGCGAATCGCGCGTGCGATTCTTGACCCCCGGTGGGCGCACAGCCGCGGTTCATGCCGCGCGTGCCAAAGCATTGCGGAAACACGGAATCAGCGGGGGAGAGCTGGGCTCATGACGTCATTGTGGGGCCGTTTGGGAGTGGCGCTTGCCCTGGCCGGGCTGGTCCATGCCGGAGCGGCCGCGATCAAGCCTTCGGCAACGCCCAAGGTTTCGAGTTCCGCGCCCGCGAAACCCGCGCAGCCCAAGCCGGCAGCGCCCAAGCCGCCGGCCGCCACGTCGCAGGCGCGTCCGACCACGATCCTGTCCACTCCCGCGCCGGCTGCGCTCCGGGACCGGATCAATGCGCTCGGCCGCGAATTTGACGGGCGGGTCGGGATCGCCGTCAAGTCGGTCGATGAAGGCTGGTGGGTCGGATGGAAGGCCGACGAGCTTTACCCGCAGCAGAGCGTGTCCAAACTGTGGGTGGCGATCACCGCGCTGGACGCGGTCGACAAGGGCCGGGTCAAGCTCGACGACCGGGTCACGCTGACGAAGAACGACCTCACACTGTTTCACCAGCCGATCCGGGCCAAGGTCCTAAACGGCGGGCACACGACCACGCTGGCCGAGCTCATGGAAACGGCGATCACGACGAGCGACAACACCGCCAACGACAAGCTGATGCGCTCCGTCGGCGGCCCCGACGCGGTTCGGCGGATGATCGCGGCCAAGCAGCTCGGCTCGATTCGCTTCTATGACGGAGAGCGGGCGCTGCAGAGCAAGATCGCGGGGCTTCTCTGGTCGCAGAGCTATTCGATCGGCAACGCCTTTTACGAAGCGCGCAATGCCCTGCCGTTGTCGATCCGCCGGGCGGCTTTCAACCGCTACATCGAGGACCCTTACGACGGGGCAGCGCCGAGCGCGATCGTCAATGCGCTTGCAAGGCTGAAGCGCGGGGAGCTTCTTTCGCCGTCCTCGACGGCTCGCCTGCTGAAGATCATGGCCAACACCAAGACGGGTCCGAACCGGCTGAAGGGCGGCCTCGCGCCCGGCTGGAAGCTCAGCCACAAAACGGGGACCGGGCAGGTGCTCGGCGCGGTCCAGGCGGGCTACAACGACATCGGCGTGCTGACCGCGCCAGACGGCAGGAGCTATGCGGTCGCGGTGATGATCAAGAAGACTTCCGCGCCGCTCGGCGAGCGCATGGCGCTGATGCAGAATGTCGTCCGCGCGGTAATCCGCCAGCACGAGGCGTCGCGAGGGACGGCCTACGCGCTCTGACCCGGCGAATCCCGCAGCGCGGCTCGCCCGCGTTCCTGGCGTTCAGAGGGTCCCGAGCGCGAAGCTCGACCTGTTCATCCTTCGCAATTTCCTCGACCCGGAGACCTGCGCCGCGCTGATCGAGCGGATCGATGAGCGCCGGCGCCCGTCCGAAATCGCCGACGACATCGGCATCGCCAACTTCCGGACCAGCGAGACCTGCGACCTCGACTGGCGCGACCCGCTCGTCGCAAGCGTCGATCAGGCCATCGCCGAACTGCTCGGCCTCGATCTTGTCGCGAGCGAGCCGATCCAGGGCCAGCGCTACGCGCCGGGGCAGGAGTTCAAACCGCACACCGATACGTTCGAACCCGGCGGCTACGATTATCACGTCCATACGGCGACCACCGGTCAGCGCACCTGGACGGCGATGGTCTACCTCAACGTTCCTGAGGAAGGCGGGGCGACGCGCTTCAAGGCGATCGGCAAGACGATCCAGCCGGAGACAGGAAAGCTCGTCGCCTGGAACAACCTCCTGCCAGACGGCTCGCCCAACCCGGCGACGATTCACCAGGGGATGCGGGTCCGCCGCGGCGTCAAATATATTGTCACCAAGTGGTTCAGGCAGCGTCCGCCCCGCTGACGAACGCACCCTTCGCTTCGACGGACGGCTGAAGATCAGTCCGGGCCAGCTTGATTCAGGTAAAGGCCGGCTCCATGCTCCAGCCCGTCCAGGGGGAGTATCCAATGAAGCCAGGTCACCTGCTCGCGGCCGCGCTGCTCGCTTCGGCTGCCGGTCCCGCCTTCGCGCAGCAAATGACGGCGCAAGGCCTTATTGAGCGAAACCTCGAGGCGCGCGGCGGCGCCGCGGCGCTCGATTCGGTCAAGTCCATCCGCTTCAAGGGCAAGATCATTTTCCCCGGCGATTTTGAGCTCAGTTACGACGAGGTCCGCGCCAGCGGCGGCCCCGGCGGCGTGCAGTCCCGGATGGAAGGTTCGATCCAGGGCCTGACCTACATGCAGGGCTATGACGGGCGCTCGGCGTGGCGGGTGAACCCGTTCCAGGGGCGGCGCGACGCCGAGAAGATGTCCGCCGATGAGGTCCGCTCCATGGCCGATTCGTCGCTGATCCAGGGCGTCCTGCTCTCCGCGCGCAACGACGGCAGCAGCATCGCCTATCTCGGCCGCGAGGATTTTGACGGGACGCCCGCCTACAAGCTGCAAGTGAAGCAGAAGGACGGCGACCAGTTCACCTATTTGCTGGATCCCGACACCTTCCTGGAGATCAAGATTGTCGAGACACGGCGGATCCGCGGCGCCGAGCAGACCACCGAGACCGAGCTTGGCGATTATGAGAAAATTGCCGGCGTCTATTTCCCGATGTCGGTCGAGAATTGGCAACAGGGCCGGCCGAACCAGCGCCAGCGCGTGATCATCGAAACCGCCGAGGCCAATGTGCCCGTCAACCCGGCGCTCTTCGCCGAGCCGGTCGGGCCGGCGAAGCCCGCCGCGGCACAGGCGCCGGACGCGTCGATGACCGCCGCAGATCGCGAAAAGGAAAAGTCCGATCCGGACAAGCCGGTCGAGGCGCCCGCAGAGCCGCCGAAGGGGGAGTGAAGGCGATGTTCCGTACTATCCTGCTCGCATCCGCAGCATCCATCGCCGCTGTCCCGGCGCTCGCGGCCACGACGCCGCAGACAAGCAGCGCGGCCATCTCCGGCCTGGGAATCCGCAACATCGGCTCTGCCGCAATGTCGGGCCGGATCGCCGCGCTCGACGCCCGGCAGGAAGCCGACGGCAAGGTCACGATCTTCGTCGGTGCTGCCTCGGGCGGCGTCTGGAAATCCGAGGACGGCGGAACGAACTTCAAGCCAGTCTTCGACAAGCAGGACGTGCAGTCGATCGGCGCGGTCGCGCTCGATCCGACGAACAAGGAGGTCGTCTGGGTCGGAACCGGCGAGAGCTGGACCCGCAACTCGGTCTCGATCGGCAATGGCGTCTACAAGTCGACCGACGGCGGGCAGACCTGGACGCGGATGGGCCTCCCGGGCACCGAGCGGATCACGGACATCGTCGTCGACCCGAAGGACGGCAACATCGTTTACGTCTGCGCGCCCGGGCCTCTGTGGGGCGATTCCACGGAGCGCGGGCTCTACAAGACGACCGACGGCGGCCGCACCTGGGCGCTCGTGCTCGCCGGAGCCAACCTCTCGACCGGCTGCTCCTCGATCGCGATGGACCCGACGAACAACCGGCACCTGCTGGCCGGCACCTGGGACTATCGGCGCAAGCCCTATGAGTTCCGCTCGGGCGGCAACGGCCCTGACGCGCCCTCGGGAAGCCGCTTTGCCGAGAGCTTCGACGGCGGGCGGACCTGGACCTATCTCGACGACAGCAACCGCAAGGGGCTTCCCAAGCAGCCCTACGGCCGCCTCGAGATCGCTTTCGCGCCCTCTGACCCCAAGCGAATTTACGCCTTCATCGAAAACGTCCGTCCCGCCCTGTTCGTCTCGGATGACGGCGGCAAGACCTGGGAGGAGCGGGACCGCAGCCAGGGAATGGTCTGGCGGCCCTTCTATTTCGCCCGGATCGTCGTCGATCCGAAGGACAAGGACCGCCTGTTCAAGATGGGCTACATGATCATCGTCTCGGAAGACGGCGGCAAGAGCTTCGCCGAGACGGGGGGCGGCAGTCACGCCGACTGGCACGACCTGTGGATCAACCCCAACAACACCAAGCACATGATCGGCGGCGACGACGGCGGCATGTGGACCAGCTATGACGGCGGCAACCGCTGGTGGAAGTCGAACAACCTTCCGATCAGCCAGTTCTACCACGTCAGCGTCGACGACAAGGACCCGTACCAGGTCTATGGCGGGCTCCAGGACAACAGCACCTGGGTCGGTGACAGCGAATATCCGGGCGGGATCACTAACCAGCGCTGGGAAAACCTCTACGGCGGAGACGGCTTCTGGGCTTTCGCCGATCCGGCCGACCCCGATTATGTTTACCTCGAGTACCAGGGCGGGCACATCGCCCGGGTCAACCGCAAGACGCTGGAGGGCAAGGACATCCAGCCTCGCGCCGGCTACAAGGAAAAGCTGCGCTACAACTGGAACGCCCCGATCGCGCTCTCGCCGAACGAGAAGGGCACGGTCTATCTCGGCGCGCAGTTCCTGTTCCGGACCCGCGACCATGGTGAGACCTGGGAGCGGATTTCGCCCGACCTGACGACCAACGATCCCATCCGGCAGCGGCAGGAGCAGTCGGGCGGAATCACCGTCGACAATTCGGCCGCCGAGATGAACACCACCATCTATTCGATCTCGGAAAGCCCACGCGCGGCCGGCCTGATCTGGGTCGGCACCGATGACGGCAACGTTCAGCTGACCCGCGACGGCGGAGCAAACTGGACCAACGTCACCAAGAATTTGAAGATGCCCAACGGCAACTGGATCAGCTGGGTCGAGGCCAGCCGGCACGACGCCGCGACCGCCTATGTCGCGAACGACCGGCACGCTTACGGCGACATGCGGCCCTACGTGTACCGGACGACCAATTACGGGCGGAGCTGGCAGCGGCTGATCGGTCCCGACACGCCCGGCGTGCGCGGCTATGCCCACGTGGTCAAGGAAGATCCGGTCAACCCCGACATCCTCTATGTCGGCACTGAGTTCGGCCTGTTCGTCTCGCTCGATTCGGGGCGCAGCTGGGCGCCGTTCAAGCCCGACAACTTCCCCGCCGTCGCCGTCCGCGACCTCGCTTTTTCCAAGCGTGGCGACGACCTGGTGCTCGGCACGCACGGCCGGGGCATCTGGGTGATCGACGACGTCAGCCCGCTTCGCCAACTGTCGGCCGACACGCTTGCAAGCACGGTCGCGCTCATCCCGGGCGGCCCGGTCCAGCAGCGCATCCAGGGGAACGGCGGCTGGGCCGAGGGCGATGCCAGCTACGCCGGCGAGAATCCGCGCAGCGGCGCCGTCATCACCTATTTCCAGAAGGCCCGGCACGTGATCGGCCGGATGAAGATGGAAGTGCTGGATTCCAGCGGCAAGGTCGTCGACGAAATCCCGGTGTCGCGCCGCGTCGGCCTCAACCGCGTGTCCTGGTCGATGCGCACCGACCCGCCGGTGGTTCCGCCTGCAGCAACCATCGCCGGGGCCTCGACCCAGGGCCAGCGTTTCCTTCCGGGCAATTACACGATCCGGCTGACCAAGGCCGGCGAGGTCACGGAAATCCCGCTGGCCGTCACACTCGACCAGCGCGCGAAGTTCACCGTCGCCGACCGCCAGGCGCAGTTCGCCGCCGCCGAACGCGTCAAGGGCCTGTTCGCGCGCATGAGCAGGCTGGTCGGGCAGATCAACAGCATCCGCCAGGGCGCCGAGGCAATCGGCGAAAAGGGAACAGCCGAGCTGAAGACAGCGGCCCAGGCGCTTTCCGCCAAGGCCGACGAGCTCCGCAAGGAGCTGGTCGCGACCAAGGAGGGCGGCGCGATCACCGGCGAGGAGCGGCTGCGCGAGCATGTCGACAGCGTCTATGGCGGGATCACCTCGACCGAGGAGCGGCCGCCCGCCTACATGCTCGAACGGGTCGATGCGCTGGACCGTGAGCTGAAGGACGTCGAGGTGCGGTTCGAGGCGTTCAAGGCGAACGACCTCGCCGCGTTCAACGCCCTCCTGCAGCAATCGAACCTGCCGCCGATCAAGGTGGCGGTGATCGACTTCGATCTCCTCGACCGCCCGCGGGGCGGGCCGCTTTCGGCACTCGCCGAAGGCATGGTCGGGATGCGCTTCTACGGCGACATGGAACGCCTCAAGCGCAGGCCGAAGACCGACTGACGTACCCGGCCAAGGCTTGCGTTCGGCCTTCGATGCTCTAGGGCGTCGCCGCGATGGGACGTGATTATTTCCAGCACAAGCGCGTGCTCGTCACCGGTGGCGCGGGCTTCCTGGGCTCGCACCTGTGCGAGCGGCTGATCGCGGCCGGGCACGAAGTGCTGTGCGTCGACAATCTGTACACGGGGACTCGGCGTAATGTCGCGCACCTGCTCGGCCATCCCGCATTCGAGTTCATGCGGCACGACATCACCTTCCCGCTCTACGTGGAAGTCGACGAGATCTACAATCTCGCCTGCCCGGCCTCGCCCATCCACTACCAGCACGACCCGATCCAGACGACAAAGACCAGTGTGCACGGAGCGATCAACATGCTCGGCCTCGCGAAGAGGCTGCGCGTTCCAATCCTCCAGGCCTCGACGAGCGAGGTCTATGGCGACCCGACGGTCCACCCGCAGAACGAGGATTATTGGGGCCACGTCAACCCGATCGGGCCCAGGAGCTGCTACGACGAGGGCAAGCGCTGCGCGGAAACGCTGTTCTTCGACTACCGCCGGCAGCTCGGGCTTTCGATCAAGGTGGCGCGCATCTTCAACACCTACGGGCCGAGGATGCACCCGAACGACGGGCGCGTCGTGTCCAACTTCATCGTCCACGCGCTTCAGGGCGAGCCGATCACGCTGTATGGCGACGGCAGCCAGACCCGCAGCTTCTGCTATGTCGACGACACGATCGACGGCCTCATCCGCCTGATGGAAACGCCGGACGAGATCACCGGCCCGATTAATATCGGCAACCCGAACGAGATGTCGGTGCGCGAGCTTGCCGAACTGATTGTCGAAAAAACGGGTTCGAAGTCGAAGCTCGAGCTTCGCGAGCTTCCCGCCGACGATCCGCAGCAGCGCCAGCCGGACATCGCCCGCGCCCGCGAGCTGCT
>JBKHXB010000076.1:0-7832 GCA_046566245.1 Alphaproteobacteria bacterium
GCTCCGGGCGATTCCGGGGTCGCCTTCTCATCGCCGGGAAGCCGGTATTCCGGCCCCTGCCAGGGCATCAGGAAATCGAAGGTCCGGAAGTCCTGCGGCAGGTCCACCGGCTCGTAAACCACCCGCTTCTCGGCTTCCGAGTAGCGAAGCTCGACATAGCCGGTCAGCGGGAAGTCCTTGCGCTGCGGATGCCCTTCGAAGCCGTAGTCGGTGAGGATGCGGCGCAGGTCCGAATTGCCCGCGAAGGCGACGCCGTACATGTCGTAGACTTCACGCTCCAGCCAGCCGGCGACCGGCCACAGCGAAGTGACGCTTGGCACCGGGGTCGCCTCGTCGGTCGCGACCTTGACCCGGATGCGCCGGTTCTTCGTCAGCGACAGCAGGTGATAGACGACCTCGAAGCGCTCCGCGCGATCGGGATAGTCGACGCCGGCGATTTCCATCAGCTGCTGATATTCAAGGCCGGGCGTGTCGCGCAGTGCCTGCAGCACCTCGGCAATGCTCTCGCGGCGGACGGTCAGGCTGATCTCGCCGACAGCGTCCTTTGCCTCGATCAGGGCGTCGCCGATCGCCGAGCGCGCAGCTTCGATCACGCCCTCGTCGGACGCCATCTTCGGCACGTGGGATGCGAGCTGGACCGCCATTTACCGCTCGATCGTCCCTTCGCGGCGGATCTTCCGCTGGAGCTGAAGGATCCCGTAGAGCAGCGCCTCGGCCGTCGGGGGGCATCCCGGGACGTAAATGTCCACGGGCACGATGCGGTCGCAGCCGCGGACCACCGAATAGGAATAATGGTAATAGCCGCCGCCGTTGGCGCAGCTTCCCATCGAGATCACGTAGCGCGGCTCGCTCATCTGGTCGTAGACCCTGCGTAGGGCCGCGGCCATCTTGTTGCAGAGCGTTCCGGCCACGATCATCACGTCCGACTGGCGCGGGCTTGCGCGCGGCGCGACTCCAAATCTTTCAAGGTCATAGCGCGGCATGTTCACATGGATCATCTCGACCGCGCAGCAAGCAAGGCCGAAGGTCATCCACCATAGCGAGCCGGTTCGGGCCCAGGTGAACAGCTCCTCGGTCCGGGCGGTGATGAAGCCCTTGGTGTCGAGCTGGTGCCGCATCGCCTCGAACAGCTCGCGGTCGCTCGCACCGGGCACCAGCCCGGCCGCGCGCGCGAGCTCCTCCTCGGTCGGCATCGGGTCGTGCTGGGGGTCGAGTATCACTCCCATTCGAGCGCACCCTTCTTCCAGGCATAGGCCAGTCCGAGGCCAAGCTCGGCGAGGAAGATCATCATCGCGATCCAGCCCGCCCAGCCGGTCTGGTCGAGGCTGACCGCCCACGGGAACAGAAACGCGGCTTCGAGGTCGAAGACGATGAACAGGATCGCGATCAGGTAGAAGCGCACGTCGAACTGCGCGCGGCTGTCCTCGAAAGCCGGGAAGCCGCATTCATATTCGCTGAGCTTGTGCGGGTCGGGCCGGTGCGCCCCGGTCAGGCGCGCGACCAGCATCGGAAGCACCACGAACGCCGCCGACAGGCCGAGCGCGACCAGCAGGAAAAGCAGGATCGGAAGGTATCCGGCAGCGACGCTCGCCAAGGGAAACTCCAGGGGGGCTCGTGAACTCGGGCGCGCTTTAGGACAGCGAGCCTAAGCGGGCAACCGTCTCTGAGGGGGGTTTGAACGGTTGACAGCCCGGCCCGCGAGGAACAGCATCCGACCCGACATAGGGGGGAACTATGCTCGGACGGATTCCCGCCATCGCGCTCGCCTTGTTCGCAGCAGCGCCCGCACTCGCCCAACAGGTTACGGCCCAGGACCCGCAGTCGGTCGCCAGGGCGCTGACCGCCGCCGGATACAAGGCGGAGCTGATGAAGGACAGCGAGGGCGATCCGATGATCATGAGCGCCTCGTCGGGCACCCGGTTCGCGGTCTTCTTCTACAATTGCTCGAACAACGCGAAGTGCGCGACGATCCAGTTCCACGCGGCGTTCAATACCGACCCCGGCAAGGCTCCGTCGCTCGAGCAGATCAACGCCTGGAACCGCACGCAGCGCTTCGGAAGCGCCTACCTGGACGGGGAAGGCGACCCGGCCATCGACATGGATATCGACCTGGACGACGGAGGCATGTCGCAGGCGCTGTTCCACGACAATCTGGAGTTCTGGATTTCCGTCCTCGCGGACTATGAGAAGGCGATCGGCTGGTAACGCCTCGCCGGCTCAGCCCCTGAGCGCCCCGGCGACGAGCTTCTGAAGCTTCGAGTGGATCGTGCCCGAGGCCGCGATATATTCGCGCCGCTCGAACGAGCGGTCGGAGCCGCGGTAATCGGTCACGAAGCCGCCCGCTTCCTTGACCAGCAGGACGCCTGCGGCCGTGTCCCAGATATCGAGATCGTCTTCCCAGAAACCGTCGAAGCGGCCGGCCGCGACCCAGGCGAGGTCGAGCGCCGCCGAGCCGAGGCGGCGAATCCCCGACACTTCCGGGGCGACCTCGGCATAGATTTTTGCCCAGCTCGCCGGGATTCCCCGGCCGCAATGCGGGATGCCGGTCCCGATCACGCTTTCAAGCAGGTCGCGCCGCGCAGAGACGCGCAGCCGCCGGTCCTGGAGCCAGGCGCCCCTGCCCTTTTCCGCCCAGAAGCCTTCGTCCGTCAGCGGCTGGTAGACCATCGCGTGCGTGATCTCGCCGCGTCCGTCCGGGCGCTTCTCCTCTACGGCGATCGAGGTCGCGAAGTGGGGGATTCCGTGAAGAAAATTGGTGGTTCCGTCGAGCGGATCGACGATCCAGCGCGGCTTGTCGGGGTTGCCGGCGATCTCGCCGCCTTCCTCCAGCACCATGCCCCAGTCGGGCCGGGCGGAGCGAAGCTCTTCGACGATCGTCGCTTCCGCCCGCTTGTCCGCCAGGGAGACGAAATCGGCCGGGCCCTTGCGGCTTACCTGCAGCTGCTCGACCTCGCCGAAGTCGCGCCTCAGCCGCGGCGCGGCCTTGCGGACTGCGCGCTCCATGACGGTGATCAGGCCGGAGTGACTAACCATATCAGCTCCTCCCATCCCCTTCAGGGGAGGGGATCGAGGGGTGGGGCGCTGGAGCGGGGCAAGAATGCCCCACCCCAATTCCTCCCCTGAAGGGGAGGGGAAAACAGGACATCAGTCCGCCCGCCGGACATATTCCTGGGTATAGGGATCGACGACGATCCGGGTTCCGGCGCTGATGTGCGGCGGCACCATGACTCGGACGCCATTGTCGAGGATCGCGGGCTTGTAGCTCGACGAAGCGGTCTGCCCCTTCACCACCGCGTCGGCCTCGACGATCGTCGCCTCGATCTGGTCGGGAAGCTGAACCGAGATCGGCTTTTCGTTGTAGAGCTCCATGACGACGTCCATTCCGTCCTGGAGGAAGGCGGCCGGCTCGCCGATCACGTCCTCGGGGATCGACACCTGCTCATAGCTGTCCTTGTCCATGAACACGAGCATATCGCCGTCGTGGTACAGGTACTGGAAATCCTTGGTGTCGAGCCGCACGCGCTCGACCGTCTCGGCGCTGCGGAAGCGGACGTTGGTCTTCCGCCCGTCGATCAGGTTCTTCATCTCGACCTGCATATAGGCGCCGCCCTTGCCGGGCTGGGTGTGCTGCGTCTTCACCGCGCGCCAGATTCCGCCTTCATATTCGATGATGTTGCCGGGACGGATGTCCACGCCGCTGATCTTCATTGCGACCGCCTGCTCATGACTGGATTGAGGGATTGGCGCGCGCTCTAGCCGCTGGCCCTTTTCCCGGCAAGCAGCGGGTATGGGTTGATCGGATTGCCCTGCCACCAGCGTTCGCCGGGCTGCATCCGGTTGATCGCGAAATGGAGGTGCGGGCCTTCGGGACTGGCGTTGCCGGTCGAGCCGACGCGGCCGATCATTTGCCCGCGCTTCACCGCCTGCCCTTCGGCGAGGCCGGGCGCGTAGCCCTGCAGGTGCGCGTAATAATAGGTCCAGCGCTTGTCGGGCGAGCGGATGTAGACGGTGATCCCGCCGCCCCCGTCAGAATAATAGAGCTTTTCAACGATCCCGTCGGCGGCCGCGACGACCGGAGTCCCCGCCGGCGCCATGATGTCGATCGCATCGTGGGTTCTCGCGCCGCCGGCGCGCGCGGCCGTGTACGTGTCCGTGAGCTGGTCGGGCCTCACTCCCTGCACCGGGATCGCGAGGCCTGCGGGCCCGACCCACAATCCTTCGGCGATCGTGACTGGCGGCTGCGCTTCGGGATCGAGCGTGATCTTGGCGCCGGCGGATTCGACCTTGCGGTCCTCGGACGGCGCGCTCGCCATGATGTTGTAGGCGAAGAACCAGAGCGTGCTGGTCAGGATCGCGGTCACGACCGCGGTCGAGATGATCGTGAACTTCCGCCCTGCCATCGCCGTCCTCGTTCCACTGTTGCCGGGGTGGAACGATGCGGCGGCAGTTGGTTTCCCTGCGCTTTCCCGCCTGCCGATTGGCATGGGCGGCAAAGTGACGCAGATTGCGGCGATGGCCGAGAGCGAAGCGCCCTCCTATTACGACCCGCCGACGGTCCCCTTTTCGATGCAGCGGTCCGAGCTTCGCGCCGAGATCGGGCGCAAGGTCGGCGAGACCCTTGACTGGACCGCGGGGGTCTGGCGCCTCGGGGCGAGCAGGGAGCGGCCGATCCAGCTCTACATCCGCGAGGAGTTCCTCTCCGCCGAGGAATGCCGCCAGCTGTGCGAGCGGATCGATTCCGGCGTCTATCCCTCGCCGCTCTATGAGAAGGAAAAGTACGAAGGGGTGAGGACCAGCCAGAGCTGCAACCTCGACGTCTATGACCCTGTCGTCGCGGACGTCGAAACCCGAATCGCGAACCTGCTGGGGATCAACCGCGCCTGGGGCGAGCCGCTGCAGGGCCAGAAATATGCGGTCGGGCAGGAGTTCAAGGCCCACGCCGACTTCTTCTACGTCGACCAGCCCTACTGGGCCGAGTACGAGCCGCACGGCGGTCAGCGCACCTGGACGGCGATGATCTATCTGAACGAGCCGGGCGCCGGAGGCGGGACCGGCTTCCCCTATCTCGACCTCAAGGTGCAGCCGAAGCTCGGGCGGCTGCTGATCTGGAACAACATGGCGCTGGACGGCAGCCCCAACCCCTGGACCCAGCACGAGGGCCAGCCGGTCGAGGACGGGGTCAAATATATCGTCACCAAATGGTACCGCGAACGGCCGTTCGTTTAAGCGTCAGCCGAGGACCTCGGCAAAGCGCCTGACCGCGGCGGCCGGGTCGTCGGCGCCCCACACAGCCTGGCACACGGCGAGGAAATCGGCACCGGCCTCGACCAGCGGCCGGGCATTGTCCGCCGTGATCCCGCCGATCGCGACGCACGGGATTTCGAACAAGGCCGACCACCAGGTCAGGATCGACGGGTCGGGGCGATAGTCGCTGGGCTTGGTCGTCGTCGGATAAAAGGCGCCAAAGGCGACATAGTCGGCGCCCGCCTCGCCCGCCTCCATCGCCAGGTGGCGGCTGTCATGGCAGGTCTTGCCGATCTGCGCGGCCGGGCCAAGCAGCGCCCGCGCCTCCCGCACGTCGCCGTCGCTCTGGCCGAGGTGGACGCCATCCGCCCCGATCCGCTTGGCGAGGGCCACGCTGTCGTTGACGATGAAGGCGACCTCCGCCTCGGCGCAGATGCGCTGCAGCGGCTCGGCGAGCCGGGCGAGCGCGTCCTCGCCGACATCCTTGACGCGAAGCTGAAAAGCGGCAGCCAGCCCCGGTTCGAGCGCAGCCTTTAGCCGGTCCGGAAAGTCTGCTCCGACCTCCTGCGGGCTGATCAGATAGAGGCTGCACAGCCCCCGCTCGCCGGCGGTGAAAGCCTGCGCAAAATATTTAGTGGCGGGTTCGTCTCTCATTTCCATTTCGTCACCCCCGCGAAAGCGGGGGTCCCGCTTCCTTCATCCGCCTCGAAAAGAAAAGCGGGAGTCCCGCTTGCGCGGGAATGACGGGAGAGAACCAGGCCGCCGCTTTCTCGGTGGAAGCCCCCTACCCGATCCGGGGGGCGAAGCAATCCAGCACCAAGTGCCTTAACCGGACTCCTTGCCTTGCATTGTTGCCGCAAATCGGCCGCGGCTGGCATTGAGCCAGGGAAAGTGGTACAGCGCCGCCCCGCAGGCGCCGGGACCCGCGGGGGGCCCGCCTGGCCCGACCCCTGCCCGCTTTAAAACGGGGGAGGACCACCATGAAACTCATGACCTTTGTCGGCGCGTCGCTGATCGCATTGGCCGCGCCGGCTCTTGCCGCCCAGTCGGCGACCACGATCACCGGCAGCAAGTCGAACAGCGACGAGAGGATCGACCCGCGCGACCCCGATGCCGAGAGGAAATGCGCGATGGCCGGCGGCAAGGTGACCAGCCAGGACGGCGCGATGATCTGCGTGTTGCCCGATACCGGCGCGCCGCGCGCGACGACGCTTGCATCCAGCAAGTCGAACAGCAGCGAGAGGATCGGCGACACAGGTGCTCCGGCGCCGCTCGCGGCGGAGGCGACTACTATCACCTCCAGCAAGTCGAACGCCGACTCGAGGATCGGCAATACAGGCTCTCCGATGCCGCTCGCGGCGGAGGCGACTACAGTCGACAACACCAAGTCGAATACGTACCGGATCGACCCGCGCGACCCCGATGCCGAGAGGAAATGCGACGCCCAGGGCGGCACCCTCTCCAGGGAACGCGACGGCAGCCTGGTCTGCACCATTTCCGCCGCGGCAGATTGAACTGGATTGCTTCACCGGCCTTCGCCGGAGTCGCAATGACGGATGGAGTTTAGGCCGCCGCCTTCTCGGTCGAGGCTTCGTAGATCGCGTCGATCGAGGCGGCGAGCGTCGCGTTGAATTCCTCGTCGCTCATGTCGTGGCGAAGGCCCTCGAGCAGGGCGCGGCTGAAGCTCGCGACCATGCCCTCGTTCTTGGCGAGCTCGCGGCACGCCTCGTCGCGGCTGAAACCGCCGGACAGGGCAACGACGCGGAGCACGCGCGGGTGACGGATGAGCGGCTCGAACAGCCCTTCCTGCGCCGGGATCGAGAGCTTGAGCATCACCTGCTGGTCCTCGGGCAGCACGTCGAGCGCGCCACGCAGCTCGTCGAGCAGAATCCTGTCCGATTGAGCCCGGTCGTGGCTCTTGATGGACACTTCCGGCTCGATGATCGGGACCAGGCCGTAGCGCAGCACCTGCTCGGCGACCTCGAACTGCTGGCGGACGACGTCCGCGATGCCCTTCGGGTTCGCCTCGTCGATCACCGAGCGCATCTTTGTCCCGAAAATTCCCTTCGCGACCGCGCGCTCCAGAAGCGCGCCGAGCTGGGGGTTGGGCTTCATCAGGCGGACGCCGTCGCGGGCCTCGTTGAGCCCCTTGTCGATCTTCAGGAACGGGACGATCCCCCGGCTCCACAGGTAGTCCGGGACGGGCGTTCCGTCCGCGTCCCCGTCCATCGTCTTTTCGAACAGGATCGCGCCCAGGATCTTGTCGCCGTTGAACGGCGGCGCGGTGATGATCCGCACCCGCATCTTGTGGACGAGGTCGAACATCTCCTCATCGCCCGACCATTCGTCGCCCTTGTAGCCATAGGCCTTGAGCGCTCCAGGGGTCGATCCGCCGCTCTGGTCGAGGGCCGCGATGAAGCCCCGGCCGTTCCTGATCTTTTCCAGCATTTCAACGTGGTGAGACATGTCCATCATCCCTGGTTACGCTCGAGGGCGGCGACTCCGGGGAGTTTACGCCCTTCCATCCATTCGAGAAAAGCCCCGCCCGCGGTTGAGACGAAGCTGAAATCCTGGGTCACCCCGGCATG
>JBKHXB010000077.1:0-7791 GCA_046566245.1 Alphaproteobacteria bacterium
ACAGCATTTCCTATGCCGCCCGATTGATGGCGGAAGAAGATGTTGGCGTGTTGCCTCTTCTGGAAAACGGCCGTGTTGAGGGCATAGTTACCGACCGCGACATCGCGGTCAGGGCTGTTGCCGGCGCCATTCCACCCCTGGCGGAAGTCCGCCGCATCATGACCGAAGAGGTGATCACCTGCTCCCCCGACGCTTCCGTCGAAAAGGTTCTCGCGCTGATGTCCGCTCAACAGGTGCGCCGCCTGCCCGTGTGCGATCCGGAGGGGAAACTTGTCGGAATCTTCGCGCTCGCCGATGCCGCGCACCGCGATCCGGACAAGTCGGAAGTGGGCGAGGCTCTCGACGAGATCTGCGAACCCGCGGGACTGCATTCGCAATCGCCGATCTTCGCCTGAGCCCGGTGCGCGCCGGGTTGAAAATCTAAGGTTCGACAACCTGAAGCGGGGGCGCATTGGGCCGCATCTGGAAGCCCGAATTGGTCTTATTCGGTTGGAGTAGAGTAGAGTGAGCAAGTTGGGCTTCGCGCTGGGGCTGGCGCTTCTGGCTTCTACGGCCGCAGCGGCGCAACTGGTGCCTGTGGGTACTGGTTCGGTGGTCCAGACCGTAGCGAAGCTCAAGGCCGGCCAATACGTCTGGGCTCCCGAAGCCGCGCCGAGTGGGCCGCTGCTCCTGGTCATCAACCTGAAGTCGCAGCGGGCAGTACTCTTCCGCAACGGCGTGCCGATCGGCGCATCGACCGTATCGACCGGGCGGCCCGGCTATTCCACGCCGACCGGGATTTTCACGATTCTCCAGAAGCATGTCGAGCATTACTCGAGCAAATATAACAATGCCCCCATGCCTTACATGCAGCGCCTCACCTGGGGCGGGATCGCGCTCCACGCGGGCCAACTCCCGGGTTATCCGGCATCGCATGGCTGCATCCGCCTGCCACTCGGCTTTGCCAAGCTGCTTTATGGGGTAACGAAGCTCGGAATGACCGTCGTAATTGCCAAGGTGGATTCGACGCCGTTGATTGCTCCTGCGCCGAAGCTCCTTGTAGCCGGACGGACGACGCCGAGCGGCGAAATGCCAATCGAATGGAGCCCGGAAAGGTCGCTCGAGGGCCCGGTGTCGATCGTAGTTAGCGCCGCCGACCGCCGGGCGGTCGTTCTGCGCAACGGTATTGTCATCGGCTCGGCACCGGTGACGGTCGAGGGAGCCGTGACTGGAACCTGGGCATATACGCTTCGCTCCATCGACAAAGAGGGGCAACACTGGCTTCGGATTCCGCTGGGATCGCAGGAAGCCGCCGACCGTGTCCCGCCGCAGGAATGGGAGCGTTTCAGCGCCCCTGAATCTTTCCGCCGATCAGTTGCCCAAGTAGTGGAGCCCGGAACGACCATTGTCGTCACGGCCGACACTCTGAGCGCCGGTGCCACGGGATCGCAGGCCACTGTCCTCGAAGATCGCCCTCCGAATTAGTGAGCGATGACGAGGGGTACCGGCGATTCCTTGAGCAGGCGCTTGGTGGTTCCGCCGAACAGCGCTTCGCGGAACCGCGAGCGCGAAAAGGCGCCGATCACCGCCCAGCCGAAATCGCCGCTTTCGAGCTTGGAGAGAAGCAGCGGCTCCACGTAGTCGCCGTTCGGGACCTCGTCGCGGTCTACCTCGACGCCGATTCCATGACGCGAGAGGTAGGAAGCAACCTCTTCGGCCGGCTTTTCGACCGATCCGTCATCCACTTCATAGACGGTGACGGCGCTGCTGAGCTTCAGCAGCGGGACTGCGGAACGGACCGCCGCTGAAGCGGGCTCCGAGCCATCCCACGCAACCAGCACCGGCTCGGCCGGCCGGAAGCCCTTGGGTTCGTCGCCGACCACGAGCAGCGGCTTGTCCGTCTGGACCACGAGCCGCTCAACCACCGTCCGCACCTGCGGCTGGACGCGCCGGGGCAGCTCGCCGTTGACGACGATGAGGTCGGCGAGCCCGGACGCCTGTGCGAGAGCGGCCTCGATCCCGCCCATCAGCTCGACCCAGTCCCACGGCACGTCCTCCCTCGCGAGCCGGCGTTCGATCTCGATGCGGTTCCTTGTCTCGGCTTCCAGGGCCGCGTCCTGGACCATCACCGCTCCGGACATGCCATAGGCGTCGCCGAAGAGTGGGAGCAGTTCGGTGACATGGACGCAGGCGAGATGTCCTTCGAGCGCCCGCACTGCGTCGAGCGCCCCCTGCAGCCTCGCTTCCTGGCCGCTATCGTCGTGGACGAGGAGAAGAACGTTCTTCATCGCGGGCCTCCTGATTCCAGACCGAGGATAGGATTCGGGCGACCGCGCGAAATTAAGGAGTTTTACTGAGCCTTTCGGCCAGACCCCGCCGCAGCGCCGAGAGCATCAAGGGCGTCGCGCATCCCCTGCTGGAAATCGGAGCGCGCATAGATGTCGTTATGGCCCGCCCCCTGGATCGTCCGGTCGTAGACAAGGTTCCGGACCCTCGCGCGGAGAGCATCGGTTCGCTCGGCGGGGATAATCTCGTCGCGGGCGCCCGCCAGGATCGCGGTCGGCACCTCGGACCGATCGAGGAACTCCGCGGTGTCGAGCTCGTGCCGGAACACCAGGTCCATGCCCGGCATCCAGGGATAGAGGTCCTTCGCGACCGCCTTGAGCGAATCGAACGGCGTTATGAGCACGAGCCCGTCGACCTTCCCGGTGCGCGCGAGGCTCGCGGCGACGGCGCTTCCGATGCTGAAGCCGACCGCGACCGCCCTCTCGGGCCTCACCCTGGCGAGCGCGGCCTCGAGGACAAGGGGAGCGTCGGCGACCAGCCCGTCGGCGGAAGGAGTGCCCGCGGACGGCCGATAGCCGCGGTAATGGAAGGCGACGACGTGGGCGGACGGGTAGAGTTCATGCAGGAAAGACGCGACATCCTCGCCGTTCCAGGCATTGCCGCCGAAACCCAGGATAAGGGTCTTCGGCCCGCCACGTTGTTCGACTGGCGGAATGTGGACTCCCGCAAGTGCAAGCCCGGCGGGCGTTTCGAGGCTCAGCCGCTCCGATCCTGCCGGAAGCGGGCCCGGCGGAGGCACGGCGTGCGTGGGAAAAATCAGATCGTCGAGCGACCAGGCCATCGATCCGGCCAATGCCGCCACCGCGAGCAGGAGCGCAAGCGCCAATCCGGCCGCAAATCCCCTCGTCGAGGGCGGCTTGCGCTCAGTCCGCGAAAACCGCCTCCAGGGCGGGCGAGACGCGGTCGACCGTATAAGGCTTTTCGATGACCGGCACGTTGGCGAATTCGGGAGGAGGTGGGTCTACGTGGCCGCCCGTCGCAATCACGAAGGGAATGCGCTTCTCCCGCAGTTTCTCGGCGACCGGCCAGGCAGTCTCGCCGGCAAGGTTCACGTCGAGAATAGCGAGGTCGAAGCCGCCCTTCTCCGCTTCTCCGATGGCGTCCGCGACGCTTCCACAGCTTGCGTGCACGCGGTGACCGAGCGTTTCGAGGAAATCCTCGAGCATCATCGCGATCAGCGGCTCGTCTTCGACGACAAGAATGGAACGCTGGTCGGACATAGCCGGCCCGCATATAGCGAAGATTTTGCGGGGCAAGGATTTATTTGACTGAAAGAGCGCGCCGCGCGGCTTCCGCAAGCTCCTGGACCGAGAAGGGCTTGGGAAGGAAGGCGACCTTGTCGAGGTCGATCGACTTCCTGAGTTGTTCCTCTGCATAGCCCGACATGAAGAGAATGGGCAGATCAGGACGCGACTTGCGCGCCTCCGCAACCATCGTCGGCCCATCCATCCCCGGCATGACGACGTCGCTGATCAGCAGCGAAATCTCGTCCCCGCGAGCAAGGACGTCGAGCGCCTCTTCGCCATTATTGGCAGTGATAACCGTGTAGCCGTGTCGCGTCAGCGCCCGCTCCGCGACCGCGCGAACCATGGGCTCGTCCTCGACGAGCAGGACCGTCCCGGTTCCCCACAGCTCCTCGTTCTTGGGCGCACCCGAGCGAGTCGCCTTGCCCGCTTCCGCTTCGACCCGGTGCACGGGCAGGTAAATGACGAAGCGGCTGCCTTCCCCAACCTTGGAGTCGGCGAAGATGAAGCCGCCGGACTGCTTCACGATGCCGTACACCGTGGACAGCCCGAGCCCTGTGCCCTTCCCCACCTCCTTTGTTGTGAAAAAGGGCTCGAAGATCTTGCCGAGAACATTCGGCGGAATGCCGGTTCCCGTGTCGGTGACCGAAAGCGCGCTGTAATCGGCGATCGGCAGGATGTCGGATCCGAGCTCCGCGACCTGGTCCGCGTGAACCGCATAGGTCTGAATGGTGAGCGTGCCCCCGCCCTTCGCAGCCATCGCATCTCGCGCGTTGACGGCGAGGTTGACGATGACCTGCTCGAGCTGGCCGGGATCCGCTCGCACCGGCCCCAGGTTCCGCCCGTGCTTGACGACCAAGCGGACCGTCTCGCCGAGCAGCCGCTTCAGGAGGTGCGATACCTCGGCAACGACGTCCGTCAGCTGGAGAACTTGCGGACGAAGCGTCTGCTGGCGCGAGAAGGCCAGGAGCTGCCTCGTCAGGCCTGCGGCGCGGTTTGAATTCGACTTGATCTGCTGGATGTCGTCATAGTCGCTGTCGCCCGGCGTGTGCCGCATCAGCATCAGGTCGCAGTGGCCGATGATCGCGGTCAGGATGTTGTTGAAGTCGTGCGCAACGCCGCCGGCAAGCTGGCCGACGGCCTGCATCTTCGTCGCCTGCGCGACCTGCCGCTTGAGCTTCGCCTCCTCGCTATTGTCCTTGAGCAGCAGCAGGACGGCGGCGTCACCAAGCCCGCGGAGGCCCGCCACGGTCAGCGCAACCGGCTCCTTCGGATTTCGCGCCAGCCGGATTGCGATATCGCCCGACATCGCCGGTCCCCGCGCGTTGCGGCGGACAGCGTCCGCGACCGCCGCCTTGTCCTCCTTGACGACGAGGTCGCCGGGATAGACCGGTCGGGCCGTACCGATCCCCGCGGCTGCGCGGAACGCCTCGTTCATGGTCAGGAATCGGCCATCGCGGTCGACCAGCGCCAAACCAATCGGAAGGATGTCGAGCATCGCCTGCAGGTGCTGCGAGCTGGAAAGAGGCAGCGTGTCCGGGCTGTCGAAGAGGTAAAAGTTGCCGTAGTCCTCGAGCCCCGGTGCATCGAGCGGGATGTGCACTGCGCGCAACGGACGCCCGATCTCTCCCTCCGCGACCAGCCGGAAAAGACCTTCTTCAGCCTCCTGGACAAGCTCCGCCAGGTGGGGTGTCTCGCCCATCTGTTGCCCCGCCAGGGCGCGTTTCCCGAACGCGCTATTCCAGGACAATAGCTTGCCTTCGGGATCGACCAGCGCCGCAAGCACTCCGGCGCCCGCGAGAAGATCGCCCGCCCTGCCGCGGAGGCGCACGGTCGCCACCGAGAGGGGGTCGGCGGGCGCCGGCTGCAGGTAGCGCCACAAGAGCAGGTCGTTGCGCGCGCCGACCCGTTCAACGTCGAGCGCGAAGACGCCCGCCGCGGTTTCGATCCCCGCAGCGCACCCGCCGCCGTCGCGCCAGGCCATCGCCAGTGCGGCCTGCTGCGATTGGGCCGCTTCGGAGGTCGAAGGAAGTTTGTCGGGCCGGCGGCCGTCAAACCGTTCACGGTAAGCGGCATTGGCCGCTAGCAAGGTGCCTTCCGAATCGGTCAGCGCGGCGCAGTCCGAAGTAAGCGCGAGAGTCGCGCCGATAAGCGAAAAATCGGGCACGGAGACGAACGTCTGGAAGTCGGGCGCCTCGGGCGCGCGTTTCCGCTGCAGCAACGAAAGCGTCGGAATTGCGACTGCGGCGCCGGCCAGAACAGCAAGCGCCGCCTGATTGGCCCCGGCCATCCAAAGCAGCGCTGCTGCAGTCACTGCCGCAGCTCCGCCGATCGCCGGCAGTATCCACCGGTCCGCACCGCCGAGCGGGCGGGATTCGATCGTGGGCAGGTCCTGGAGCAGCATCCGGCTGCTATTGTTCCTCAAAGCCGCTTGCCCAACAAGGCCATGCCAACGCAAAAAGCGCGACCATGGCAAGCGCAAGCGCCCGCGACGTCGCGCTAGACCCCGATTGGCTGCCGCACACCTATGACGTGGGCGGCGCCAACCTGACGTTCGTCCACGTCCCCCCGGAAGAGCGCCAGCAGCTGATGTTCCTTTCGGACGAGCATTTCGCGGACAAATTCCAGAAAATCGCCTTCCCGATGAACGCGGTCGAGGCCGAGCTGGGCACGCCCGCGCGGGCGCCGCTGCATTTCCTGTTCCACACCTCGTTCTGCTGCTCGACGCTGCTCGCACGAGCGCTCGAAATCCCGGGCGTCTCCACCGCGCTGCGGGAACCGGACGTGTTCATCAATCTCGGCAACCGACTGATCCGTAGCGACGATCAGGCGAACCGAAAACGGCTCGAGCTCGTACTTCGACTGTTCGAGAGGGGCGCCCGTCCCGGTGAGGCGGTCATCGTCAAGCCAAGCAATTTCGGCAATCGCCTGATCGACCTGATTCTTGCCCAGCGCCCGCAATCGCGAGCCGTGCTGCTCTATTCGGACGCCGGGACTTATCTGCGGTCGCTTCTGAAGCGCGGGATGTTCGGCCGGATCTTCGGACGGAAGCTGTTCAACCAGATCAGCGCGTGGAGCCCGGTCGATTTCGGTTTCTCCGCTGCCGAGCTGTTCGAGCAGACCGATCTGCAGATCGCGGCGCTTGGCTGGCTGATGCAGATCCATCATTTCGACGCGGTCGCGCGCGCTTTCGGTCCCTCGCGTGTCATGCTGCTCGATTCCGCGACACTGATCGCGGACCCGCAAGGATCGCTGAGCCGGGTGACGGCGCTTTTCGGCCTGGGGCTCGATGAGCAACGGATAGCCGAGATCGTCGGCGGACCGGCCTTTTCCAGGCACAGCAAGTTTTCGGAGCGCGAGTACGGCGCGGACGCGCGCGAGAAGGATCACGAAGCGGTGATGGCCGCGCATGCCGAAGAGCTCGGGATGGTGCTTCAGTGGATCGAGGCGGTCGCCGGCCAGCTCGGGCTCCCGATGAAGCCCGGCCGCTAGCTCAGGCGCCGCGCCGAAGCAGCCGCTGCTGCTCGCGCTTCCAGTCGCGTTCCTTGATCGTCTCGCGCTTGTCGTGCGCCTTCTTGCCCCGGGCGAGAGCCAGCTCGACCTTCGCCAGCCCCTTGCCGTTGAAATAAATGGACAACGGGATGAGCGTCAGCCCTTGGCGCGTGACCGCGCCGTGGAGCCTGTCGATCTGGCGCTTGCCCAAAAGCAGCTTGCGCTGCCGCCGCGGCTGGTGGTTGAGGCGGTTGCCGTGGCTGTATTCGGGGATGTGGCTGTTGATCAGCCACACTTCCTCTCCTTCGATCGCGGCGTAGCTCTCCGCGATCGAGCCCTCCCCGTGGCGCAGCGATTTCACCTCCGTGCCGGTCAGCACGATGCCGGCCTCGAACCGGTCCTCCACGAAATAGTCGAATCGCGCGCGCCGGTTCTCGGCGACGACCTTCTTCTTGTCGAAAAGTGGCGGCAACGGCTTGGGCATTACCAAGCGGCTAAGAGACCCATCCGTCACTCGCAACAAGTATGCTATGAAAAAATTCGGGAGGTTACTTTTTATGAGTCCGGCGACTAGTGCGGCACTCCTGACCATTATCGAAGCGTTGCACACCAGTGGCGCGATCGGCGACAAGGTGGTGCGTCAGGTTGTCGAAGACCTGCGAGATCAAAAAGGAACATTTGGCACGGATGACGATGCACAAATAGCATCCGACCTCGAATACCTTGCCAG
>JBKHXB010000078.1:0-7393 GCA_046566245.1 Alphaproteobacteria bacterium
GGCCGCATGCGGGATCGCCGAGGATCGTGTCGACGGCTACGTCGCCTTCGCGAAGGGCGCGAACCTCCGCCTGGAAGACGAGGCGGGCTCAATCGTCGGCCTCGGGCAGATGCAGTACCCCGGTCGGCTGAGCCACCTCGACATCTCCACCGCCGGCCAGCAGAGCGTTCTCCGAAGTTCGATCTGCGAGATCGGCTTCGCGGCGACCCTGTCGCGCGTGCCGCAGTTCCTGACCGCCAGGATCACGTTCCAGGACACATCGACCGTGATCAGCCACACCTTCAGTGCACGCGAACTGTCGGCTCCGCTGAGCTTCGACTTCTCAGCCAGCCGCCGGCGGGGCCCCTGATCGCGGCGGCCGCGGGACGACGGCTCGAGTCCGAGGTCAGTCGGGCGCCGTCTCGGCTTGTCCAACATCGCCGAGGAGGCCGGTGTCGTGGGCCAGCTCGACGCACCACGCCCAGAGCGTGGCGATGGGGGAGGTGGACCCCGTCGGGGAGATGCGGGCGGGGCAGCCGAGGGTCGTGAGCTCGTGGAGGCCCTCGGCGGGCGGGGGCGGCGCCCCGGAGAGCAGGTCCTGGTCGCGCAGGTCGATCATCCACGGCCGGCCGTCGGACTGGCGGAGGACGAAGTGCTTGGGGTCGAGCCAGCTCTGGCTGGCGGTGCCGACCACCGTCCGGCGGGTGGTCGACTGGAGCCGCTGGTACGCGCGCAGCACCTCGGTGACGCTGTACGCGGCCAGCTCGTAGGGCGGCCGGCTGCTCCTCGTCATCACCGCGGCCTTCTCGGCCGGGGTCAGCGAGGTCTCGGCGTCGAGCAGCGCGTTCATGACCTCGGCGAGCTGGACGCACACGGCGGTGCCGAAGTGGAGGCCGCCGTAGAGGAAGCTCACGCCGTCGCGCATCCGGGCCCGGCTGGCGGGGCTGGCGCCGACCTTGAACAGCCGCAGGAGGTCGTCGAGGCGGTCGATCATCCAGCCCCGTCCCTCGACCCGCAGCTCGCTCAGCGAGCCGTGGAGGTGCCACACGGTGGTGTCGATGAACGCCTTCCCCAGGGCGTGGAACCCGTCGACGGCGCCGGCCTCGACCGGGCCCGGGTTCGCCACCACCATCCGCAGCTCGGTGTGGCGGGACAGCACGAGGCCGTAGGGCGGGAACTTGGGCCGCTCGCGCCGGGCACGGGCGACGCAGGCGTCCGCCAGCACCGAGGAGACCGCGAACAGCTCGACCCTGCGCTCCTCCTGGAAGGCGCGGCGGTCGGCGGCTGACCGCTTCTCCATCTCCTCCGGGGTGGGGAGCGCATCGAGCCCCGTCCCCCGGAGGATCTGCTGGGCGCGCAGGGAGATGCGCTTGCCGGGGCTCTCGGTGGTGGCCACGGAGGCCTACGAGGCGGTCTTCTTGGCGGCCCGAGCGGCCTTGGTCGCGGCCTTCTTCGGCGGCGCCTTCGGGGCCATGTTGGACAGCGTGAGGTCGCCCTTCGGACCCTCGGGGGCGTCGACGTAGACGGTGGACCCCTCGGCGAAGCGCCCCTCGAGGAGGAGCTTTGCCAGCTCGTCGCCGATCGCCCGCTGGATGAGGCGCTTCAGGGGGCGGGCGCCGAACGCCTCGTCGTAGCCGTGGTGGGCCAGCCACTCGGCGGCGGCGTCGGTGACCTCGAGGCTGAGCCGGCGGGCCGCCAGGCGGTCGGCCAGCACCTTCAGCTGGATGCGGACGATGCCGGCCAGGTCCTCCCGGGTCAGCGACCGGAAGCGGATGATCTCGTCGACCCGGTTGAGGAACTCGGGCCGGAAGACGTCGGCCGGCTCGCCCGGGATGTTCGAGGTCATGATCAGCACGCAGTTGGTAAAGTCGACGGTCCGGCCCTGGCCGTCGGTCAGCCGCCCGTCGTCGAGCACCTGCAGCAGGACGTTGAAGACGTCGCCGTGCGCTTTTTCGACCTCGTCGAACAGCACGACCTGGTAAGGCCTGCGGCGCACCGCCTCGGTCAGGACTCCGCCTTCCTCGTAGCCGACATAGCCCGGAGGAGCGCCGATCAGCCGCGCGACCGCGTGCTTTTCCATGAACTCGCTCATGTCGATCCGGACCATCGCGTGCGGATCGTCGAACAGGAATTCGGCAAGCGCCTTGGTCAACTCGGTCTTGCCAACTCCGGTGGGCCCAAGGAACAGGAACGAGCCCAGGGGCCGGTTCGGGTCCTGCAGGCCCGCGCGGGCGCGGCGGACCGCGGCGGATACGGCCTTGACCGCGTCCTCCTGGCCGATGACCCGGGCGCCGATCGCCGATTCCATCTGCATCAGCTTTTCGCGCTCGCCTTCCATCATCCGCTCGACCGGGATCCCGGTCCAGCGGCTGACGACGGCGGCGATGTCCTGGTCGGTGACCTCCTCGCGGAGCATCGTGCCCTCGGAGGCGGCCTGCGCCTCGGCGAGCTGCTTTTCAAGCTCGGGGATGCGGCCGTACTGCAGCTCGCCAGCCTTCGCGAGGTCGCCGCTGCGCTGCGCCTGCTCGAGCTCGATCCGCGCCTGGTCGAGCTGCTCCTTGATCCGCGCCTCGCCGGCGATCTTCTCCTTTTCCGCCTGCCAGCGCTGGGTCAGTTCGGCCGATTTTTGCTCGAGGTTGGCGAGCTCGTTCTCAAGCTTTCCGAGCCGCTCTTTCGAGGCCTTGTCGCTTTCCTTCTTGAGCGCCTCGCGCTCGATCTTGAGCTGGATGATGCGGCGGTCGAGGTTCTCGATCTCCTCGGGCTTGGACTCGACCTCCATCCGGATTCGGCTCGCCGCCTCGTCCATCAGGTCGATCGCCTTGTCGGGCAGGAAGCGGTCGGAAATGTAGCGATTCGAAAGGGTTGCCGCCGCCACGATCGCAGCGTCGGTGATCCTCACTCCGTGGTGAAGCTCATATTTTTCCTTGAGCCCGCGAAGGATCGAAATCGTGTCGGGCACGCTCGGCTCGCCGACGAACACCGGCTGGAACCGCCGCTCGAGTGCCGCGTCCTTCTCGACATATTTGCGATATTCATCGAGCGTGGTCGCGCCGATGCAGTGAAGCTCGCCGCGCGCGAGCGCGGGCTTCAAGAGGTTGGACGCGTCCATCGCGCCCTCGGCCTTCCCCGCGCCGACCAGGGTGTGCATCTCGTCGATGAACAGGATGATTTCGCCCGCGCCCTGCTTCACCTCGTCGAGCACGCCCTTCAGCCGCTCCTCGAACTCGCCGCGATATTTCGCGCCGGCGATCAGCGCGCCCATGTCGAGCGCGAGCAGGCGCCGGTCCTTGAGCCCGTCTGGAACGTCGCCGTTGGCGATCCGTATGGCGAGGCCCTCGACGATCGCGGTCTTGCCCACGCCAGGCTCGCCGATCAGGACCGGGTTGTTCTTCGTCCGGCGGGCGAGCACCTGCACGGTCCGGCGGATTTCCTCGTCGCGCCCGATGACGGGGTCGAGCTTGCCCTCGCGCGCCGCCTCGGTGAGGTCGCGCGTGTAGCGCTTCAGCGCGTCATAACGGTCTTCGGAGCTCTGCGTGTCCGCGGTCCGGCCGCCGCGCAGCTTCTCGATCGCAGCATTGAGATTCTGCGGCCGCACGCCTGCGCGCTCCAGGGCCGCCGCGACGTCGCTGCCCTTGGCGAGCGCCATCGCCAGCAGGATGCGCTCGACGGTCACATATTGGTCGCCGGCCTTCTTCGCGACCTGCTCGGCCTGGTCCAGGATCCGGATCGTATCGCCGTCCATGGCCGGAGCTGACGTCGCGCCGCTTCCGGTCACGGCGGGGATCTTGGTCACCAGCGCATCGGCCTCGCGCCGCGCCGCCTGCGCATCACCCCCAGCGGCCTGGATCAGCCCCGCGGCCATGCCCTGCTCGTCGTCGAGCAGGGCCTTCAACAGGTGAGCGGGCGCGATCCGTTGCTGGTGCTCGCGCACGGCGATGGTCTGTGCCGCCTGCAGAAAGCCGCGGGCGCGGTCGGTGAGCTTTTCGAAATCCATTCAAATCCCCCTTCAGATCGGCAGGGATATGGTGTTGCAAATCAGCAACACAAGAGGCGCCTCTCGCGGTATCCGGCGCACCATAGCGCAGAGCGCGATGAAGTTGAGGCACGTTATTGCAGCTGGTGCGTTGGCCCTGCCAAACGTCGGGTAAGCGACACATGGTTCGGTTTCTGTACACGATTGAAGAAGCGGGGCAGTTTTGCGGCTCGTTCGAAGCCGAGACAGTTCGACACGCAAAGTGCGATGCCGTCCGCCTGGCCGGGGAACGCCTTTGTGACATCGCGGACACCTTCTGGGATTCGGCCGAATTCCGGATGACGGTGGCCGACGAAAACGGCCTCACCCTTTTCTCATTACAGGTGATCGCGACGGAAGCTCCGTCAATCATGCTCAGCGGTGACGGGATCGCGCGCTAGCTCCGTCTATTTCGGTGCGAGATCTTGTGACTCGTCGGGCGGCCCGCCACGCGCCGCGACGTCGGGAACATAGGGCATCGGCCCTTCCGTCAGCACGGCCTGGCATCCGAAGCCGCCGCGTGTCCCGGACATGCCCCACTCGCGAAAACTCCTCGCATCGATGTGGAAGCGGACGCCCTTGTAGAGCCCAAGGCCAATGCCGTTCCAGGTGCCGCTGCCGAGGTGGATCCGGCACAAAGTTTCCATTAGCGCCTCGCGCGTGATCGGCCGTAGCGGGACCATGTCGAGCCCCCCGCCGGTCATGTGAGTCGAGGTCTCGGCCCCCCCCGCGCAGACGTTCAGGGCCGGATTGCGATAGGCGGAAACCGGCTCGACCTCGCCGATCGCCGGCTCGACGTAGGTGCCGACGAAGCGCAGCGCGTGAACGATGTTCGGCCAGTGCTCGGTCGGCGGCACCTCGAACGGCTGCCCGCCGCACCTTTGCCAGTGGCTCGCCGTGCGCAGCAGCTGCCAGGTCGGGACGACCCCGCCGACGCCGTTGGCGGTGAGATAATCGTTGAACGCGCGCACCCGGATCGGGTGGACCGCGGAGGCCATGTACCAGTTGCGGTAGCCGGGCTCGTCCTGGCCCACCGTCACATAGGGCGCGGTCGGCTGCCACGCGGCCGCGGCGGCGGCGGGCGCCGAAGGCTGGGCCGAGGCAATCGCCGGGAAGGCCAGAAGGGCGGAAACCAAAAGCGCACGCATCGGCACAAGATACTCCGCCCCGCTCACTTGAAAAGCGGCGCTTCGCCGGTCACACCTTCCGATCATGAGCCAGCCGATCGACGTCGACCTGCCGCACAAGCTCGGCAAGGAGGAGGCACGGCGCCGGATCGGCGCCAACATCCACAAGCTGCAGGAACATATCCCCGGCGGCAGCCACGTAACCTCGCGCTGGGAAGGCGATACGATGAAGCTCAGCGTCGCTGCGCTCGGCGAGGCGATCAACGCCGACCTCACGGTGCGCGAGACCTCCGTCCACTGCCATTTCGAGCTTCCCGGGATGCTGGCCATGTTCGCGCAGCCGATCGCGGCCATGCTCAAGGCCAAGGGCGGCGACCTGCTGCTCGAGGATAAAAGAGACTGATGCGCCACTTCGCGGTGGTCGGATCGGGCCCGGGGGGCTTCTACACCGCCGAAGCGCTGAGCAAGGCCTATGGCGAGACGGCGCGGGTCGACCTCATCGACCGCTATCCGGTGCCCTACGGCCTCGTCCGGTTCGGGGTCGCGCCCGACCACCAGTCATTGAAAGCCGTCTCGAAGCGCTACGACGCGGTTGCCGACACGCCGGGAGTCGGCTTCATCGGCAACGTCTGCGTCGGCCGCGACCTCTCGATCGCAGAGCTTCTCGATCGCTACGACGCGGTGGTGCTGGCGATCGGCGCCCCCAACGACCGCAAGCTCGGGATTCCCGGCGAGGAGCTGGCTGGGGTCATGGGCTCGGCCGCCTTCGTCGGCTGGTACAACGGCCATCCGGAGTTCGCCGATCTCGATCCTCCGCTATCCGGCGCTAATGCGGCGGTCATCGGCAACGGCAACGTCGCGCTCGACTGCGCCCGCATTCTCGCCAAGACGCGCGCCGAGCTGGAAGGCGGCGACATTGTCGGTCACGCGCTGGACGCGCTCGACCGCGGCGGGATCCGGACGATCACCATCCTCGGCCGGCGCGGCCCGCTCCAGATTTCGATGACGCCGAAGGAGCTCGGAGAGCTCGGCCATCTCGAGGCCGCGACTCCGGTCGTCGATCCCTCCGACTTCCCTCCGCAGGAAGCCGACGAGGCACTCGAGCCGGGACAGCGCAAATCGGTGTCGATCCTTCGCGAGTTCGCCGCGAACGGCCCCGACGAATCGAAGCCCCGCAGGATCGTCTTCGATTTCTTCGCAAAGCCCTTGCGGATCGAAGGGAACGGGCGCGCCGAACGGATCATCGTCGAGCGCACGGCGCTCGACGAGGCCGGCCGCGCAGCCGGCACGGGCGAAACCTACGAAGTCCCGGCGTCGCTGGTCATCACCTCGATCGGCTATTCCACCCCGCCGCTCGAGGACGTCCCCTATGACGAGCGCGGCGGGAGATTCCTCAACCAGGACGGGAAGATCGCCGAACGCCTGTTTTGCGTCGGTTGGGCGCGGCGGGGGCCGACGGGGACGATCGGCACCAATCGCCCCGACGGGCAGGAGGTGGCGGCTCGGATCGAATCGGAAATGCCTCCGGGAAGCGAATCGGGCCGTGGCGGAGCGGAGGCGCTCAAGGCCCTGCTCGCCGGGCGCGGCGTCAACCCGACCGATTATTCCGACTGGCGAAAGATCGAGGCGAGCGAAGTGGCGCGCGCCCGGCCGGGCAGCCCGCGCGAAAAGTTCGTCCGTGTCGAGGACTGGCTCAAGGCCGCGCGCAGCTGAAATTGGTCGGGGAGAGAGGATTCGAACCTCCGGCCCCTGCCTCCCGAAGACAGTGCTCTACCAGGCTGAGCTACTCCCCGACCGGAACCCGCGCTTGCGACAATCGGGTCGCGGCGGGAGCCAAGGCCGCGGCTAGATAGGAGGAGGGCGCCGCTTAGGCAAGCGCAAGATCGGTCTCACGCGGCGAGGATCTCGCGCCCGATTTCCTCCACTCTCGTGCAGCCCGTGAGCGCCATCGCCACGCGCATTTCCGCCTCGACGAGCCTGAGCACATGCGCGACCCCCGCCTGGCCCGCGGCCGCAAGCGCATAGGCCCAGGCGCGCCCCAGCAGCACGAAGTCCGCGCCGAGCGCGAGCATCCGCACGACGTCCAGACCCGAGCGCACCCCGCCGTCGACAAGGACAGGAATCTTCCCGCCGACCGCCTCCGCCACGCTGGGGAGCGCGCGGGCGGTCGAGCGGACTCCGTCGAGCTGTCTCCCGCCATGGTTCGAAACGACGATCGAATCGGCCCCGTTTGCGACCGCGAGCCGCGCATCCTCGGGATCGAGGATGCCCTTGA
>JBKHXB010000079.1:0-7004 GCA_046566245.1 Alphaproteobacteria bacterium
AGCCTCGAGCGCGCGTCTTCGCCGGGCGCGCAGGACGTACTTCGACATGCTCGGCGAATATGTTCCAGGCGGTTTTTCCGGGCTCGTCGTGGACAAGTTCCCGCTGGACATGGCCGCCGCCCCAGTGATCGAGACTTTGTTCCCGCGAGCGCCGATCATCTTCGCCCAGCGCCACCCGTGCGACGTCGTGCTCAGCGGGTTCATGCAGCCGATCGGGATCATGAACTTCTCCGACATCGAAGCGGCTGCCGATTACTACGACGCGATGATGAACATCTGGACGGCGGCGCGCGAAGCGATGGACCTCAATGTCCACACGGTCGTGTACGAGGATCTCGTCCATGACCCGGAGCCGGTGCTTCGCCCGCTCGTCGATTTCCTCGGACTTGAATGGGACGAGGGGATCCTCGAGCACCGGGAAACCGCCCGGAAACGCGGGACCATCGCCACCCCGAGCTACGACCAAGTGACCGAGCCGGTTTCGACCAGGGCGGTCGGACGCTGGAAGCGATACCGCGAGCAGCTCGAGCCCGTGTTGCCGATCCTGCTGCCCTGGGCCGAAAAGCTCGGCTATCGCGATTGACGGTTGGGGATTTTCGCCATTTATCGGGCGAAAATTCCGCCATGCCGATCAGTCTGCTTTAGGCCAGCACTGAAAACATTAGAGATTTTGCATTTGGCACGCTCCCTGCATTGATATCGGCACGGACCCAATTGTGGGCCCGACGAAAAAAGGGAAAAGTGCCATGTTCGCGATTTTTGCTGATGCCCGTGAGACCGCCACCGCTCTTGCCGGCGCGTTCGTCACCGCGATGCTGCTGGTCAGCAGCGCGACCTCGCTCATCGCCTGAACTGGGAGGCTCAATTGGCTAACCGTTTTCTCATCAACCGGCAGGACGCCAAGATCATGGGCGTCGCCGCCGGGATCGCCGATTACACCGGCGTCGATGCTTTGGTCGTCCGGCTCGGGCTCGTCGCGCTTCTTCTGCTCACCGGCCCGGTCGTCGTTCTTCTCTATGTGCTGACGGGGTGGCTGGCCGCCGATCGCTGAGACGGTCGAAGCCAGCCAGCCTGCCGCAACCTCAATCGAACAATTCCTCCAGGAATGACTTGCGCCGCTTGTAGGGCTTTCCCGCAGAGCCTTGGGCATGACCAGCATGCGGCTGCCCGCCCCAGGGTCCCGGCTGCGCCTGCGGCTGCTGCTGCGAGGCTTGCGGAGCCTGCTGGGCATTGCGCTCGATGATTTTGTCGAGCTCGCCGCGGTCGAGCCAGACGCCGCGGCACGAGGGGCAATAGTCGATCTCTATCCCTGAACGCTCACTCATCACGAGGGTTGTGCCGTCAACCGGACAGGCCATTGGCGTCGAATTGCTGTTCAACTCTTTCTCCTTTTTGAAGTTCTGGGCTCTTGAACGCCCAATCCGGTCTAATCGTTCGGCCTCGCACAACCGGTCCGTTGTTCGCCGCCAACGGTCAGCGTGACCGCGATCGGATAGACGTTGTCCGACATTCCGTCGGAGCATTTCGCGTCGGGCCGCGTCTCCATCACGAACGGCTTGCCGCCCAGCGCTCCCACCCAGCGGCCCTTCTCTTCTTTCCCTGAAAAGCGCGTCCACACGCGCGTTCCGTCCTGGTCCTCGGGAGTGAGGTAGGTCACGCACCGGCCCTCGACGATCGCGTTCCAGAAAGGCTCGGTTCCGAGCGCGCGGATCGCGTTCGGCGGAACCGGCCGCCCGTCCTCGACAAGGCAGGGGCTCTCCATTCCGGGTTCGGGTTTTCCGGCTGGAACGGCTTGTGCCGGTTCGAGCTCTGGCTCTGGCTCGGGCGCAGGCGGCGGGCCCGGGGGCGTGGGATCCCCCTGTGCCTGTTCGGGCTCTTCGGCCGGTTGGGCGGACTGGCCGCAGGAGGACAGAAGCAAGGCGAGGGCGCTCATCGGCCCCGTAACCCAATGCCCGACTCCTGTTCTGCCGGCGTGAGTCAGCCGCGCTGGCGCGCGCGGCCCTGGGACTGTAGGCTGCCGCGCTTCGGAAATGGAGCGACTCATGCGCATGCGGTTCCTGGCAGTGCTGTCACTGTTCTCGCTTTCGGCCCCATCCTGGGCTGCGCTGCCGGTCGGGGCAAGGGCCCCGGATTTCACGACCACGGGCGCTCTTGCCGGAAAGCCGTTCAAGCTTCACCTCAAGGACCAGCTCCGGCACGGCCCGGTCGTGCTTTATTTCTTCCCAAAGGCCTTCACGCAGGGTTGCACGCTGGAAGCCCGCGCGTTCAGCGAGGCCACGCCTGAGTTCCGAAAGCTCGGCGCGAGGGTGATCGGCATGTCTCGCGACGATCTCCCGACCTTGCAGAAATTCTCGGTCGAGGAATGCCGCGACGCCTTCCCGGTCGCGACCGCGAGCGAGTCGATTGCCAAGGCCTATGACGTCGTGCTCAAGAAGAAGCCGGAGCTCACCGATCGCACGTCCTACGTCATCGCTCCGGACGGACGGATCGTCTTCGTCCACTCCGACCTCGACTGGAGCAAGCACGTCGAAAAGACGCTGGCGGCGGTCCAGGCGCTGAAGCGGAAATAGGGCCCTTCGGTTGCCTTAGCGGGCGGCGACCCTTCCGGACCCCGGCGATCCCTTGGTGTCGAGCAAGGCCGCGATCGCCTTGCCGTCGCGCTTGTAGACGTCGGCATAGTCGACGATCTTGCCTTCGACCGTTGCCGCGGACGACATATAGACGATGTAGACCGGCAGCGGCTTGGGGAAGTGCGCCTGCACCGACTTGCCGCTGTCGATCGTCGCCTGCACCTTTTCGGGGGTCCATTCGGTCCCGCCCTCGGTCAGCAGGATCGTCGCCAGCTTATCGATGTCCTTGGTGCGGATGCAGCCATGGCTGAACGCCCGAACGCGGCTGTTGAAGCGCGACTTGGCGTTGGTGTCGTGAAGATAGATCGCCTTGTCGTTGGGCATGACAAACTTGATCTTGCCGAGCGCGTTGGACGGTCCCGGCGGCTGGCGCCAGCGGACCACCTTGCCGTTCTTGTCCTTGACCGCGACATAGCCGCCCTTGCCGCGCACTTCCGGCTCGATGCTCTTGGGCACTTCCCACCAGGGGTTGAGAATCACCCCGGTGGCGGTTGCGGAAAGCTGCGGCGTGGGCGTCGAGATCTTGCCGGCGACGGCATAATGCCGGGAAATGGTTTCGCCGCCCTCGACCAGCGCCGCCGTATAGGCCGGCACGTTGACAATGATGTAGCGTTCGCCGAGGTCGCGCGGCAGCCAGCGCCAGCGGTCGAGGTTCAACCGGATGCGGTTGACCTTCGCGGTGTCCGTCGGCGGGGTCACCTCGAGGGCGCGCTTCAGGTAAGTGTATTGCGGGTGCACCGGCAACAGGCCGGTCAATGTGTCCGCAACCTGGTGCGTCTGGAGCGCCCAGCGCAGCAGCTTGTCCTGCCGCCCGTTGTCGAGATCCGGGTCCTTGATGTGCCAGTCGATCCGGTCCTTGCCGCGGACATGGCCGAGGGCGAGATCGGAGGAGAGGCGATTGAATCGGTCCGTCGCAGCCGCGCTGAGCGCGACCGGGTCGCCGGCTCGCAAGGCCGCTTCGAGCCCCTCCGGATCGTAATCGGCCGGGTCCAGCCCTTCCTTTCCGACCTCGCGAATGAAGGCAAGGAGTTGCTGGACGTCGCCCACTTCCCAAAGCGGCGGTGGGAGTGGAACGGGCTCGGCCACCGGCGCGGGGGCCGGCGGCTGCGCCGCCGCCTGCGGCTGCGCGGCCGCGGGCTGCTGCTGCGCCTTGGCGGCGAACGGCAAAGCCGATGCGGCGATCAGAAGGCTGAAGAAGCGGGTCGGTCTGTTGAGCTTCACGGTCGGTCCTCGTCGGCCCTGGTCCAGGCGATTAAATGCCTCTAGCGGACAATACACAGGCTTAACGAGCGCGGCCAGTGGACTTGGCCCGGAGAGCGACAGCTAAGCTGTGGATAAGAACCAATCTTTAAGCCATTGACGCCATAAGAGCCGGACAGCAGTCCAACGTTGCAGGCAATGACCATCTTCTCCTTGATCGCCGGGGCATGCCAGCCGATAAGCGGCGGTGGCGGCGGGCAACGATCCTGTTGGACAGCGCCCGGGAGGCCAGGGACGGGAAGATCGGTAGGAGCCTTGCTGCCCTGGAGGAACAGCCGCGCGTGGAGATGAACATTTCTATGATCAAGGCGCGCATCGCCGAAATTCCGGATCCGAGCGATCGCAGGCGCCATCCTCGCCTGCCGGTCGAGATCGGTGCGCGGGTTCGCGAGCTCGGCGCAAATGGCGTCGAGGCGACCGTCCTCAATATTTCCGAGCGTGGTTTCATGGCCCAGTCCGACGGGCATTTCGAAGTCGGATCACGCGTGTGGCTGATGCTTCCGGGCCGCGACCGCGCCAACGCCGTGATCAAATGGACGGCCGGGGATAAGCTCGGCGCGGAGTTCGCTGAGCCGATCTCGCTGGCCGATCTCGCGCTGCCCTAAGTCCCTGTAGTGCAACCTGATTACTGAGCGGGTTCGGCGCTGCGCGCCGTCCCGATTCGGAGCAGCGATGCAACCCTCGGCGCTTTCGCTCGTTCACAAGCGCCGAAAGGAACTTTTTATGCCTGCGACTTCAGGCCTGAACGATACGACCTATCACCCGACCGTTCGCGGATACCACGCGGTCTATCGCGAGCGCGAGGTCAACCACTGTCCCGGATGCGGCCGGACGCACTGGATCATCGGCCGCGTTTCCGCCGAATGCGCCTTTTGCGCGACGGCCCTCCCCCTCGCGGAGGCGAGCACGCATTCGCACAACCGGCCGGTCATCATCCAGCACAAGAACCGCGACCATCACGCCTGGGCGGCCTAGGCTGGCCTAGCCGGAAGGCGCCGGGCGCACCGGCACGGGCGCATTGCACAGGTCGACGCCGCCTGCGGGACGAATGAAAAAGTCGTCCTTGCGATTGGCCCGCGCACGGACATAGGCGGCGAAGGCCGCGCTCGATGTGTCCATGTACTGGAACACGGGCCGCCGGCCTGCGGGAAAGTCCCTTGCAAGCCTCGCCCAGGCGATCGGCACATCCTGCGAGCGTTCCTTGTAGAAGCCGAGGGCCTCGGTACCGCGGGGAAGACTGCTCAGCGCCTCGATCCCGCTGACGACGCGCCCGACGACAGCGATGTTGCGGTCGAGGTGCCGCGGCGCATGACCGATGACCGCATAGAGCTCGCCGCCGGTCCCGGTGTCGGGCGAGAGGCCGCGGCCGACCCCGATATAACCGTAGCAGTGGGCAAGGTTGGCGATCCCCCGCTTCGGGTCATAGGCGATCGGCCATCCGTTCGCGAAACCGGCCCTGGGCGCATAGGCGTCGGGGTAACCCAGCGGATGCACCGTCAGGCCCTTGAGAGCGCGCGCATATTCGGCTGGAGGCTTGGCGACGACACCGGCAGGGAAGGGGTCCTCGCTCTCGTTCTTGCCCCACTGGACGACATAATTGTCCTGGACGCGGTAGATCGCGGAATTGTCCCACCAGCGGCCGCTCGCCAGCGCCCGGATGTTGGCGACGTGCAACGGAGCGAACAAAGGCGCCAACTGGATCAGCACCCGGCGGCCGTCCTTCATCTGGACGACAAGCAGGTCTTCAGCGGGAATCGTCTTCCAGGCGCTAGCGGGGGCCGTCGCGATGATTTCGGTCGGCGTCCTCGGCTTGGCGGCCTCGGCGCCTGCGGAAACTGCAACCAACGGGATCAGGATCAGTGCTCGCATGTCGTTTCCTTGTCTTTTCGCGCGGAAACGATAGGCGCGGCTTCATGCATGTTGCCAGCCTGATGTTGCTCGGCTCCGGCGAGCTTGGCCGCGAATTTGCCATCGCCGCCAAGCGGCTCGGTTGCCACGTGATTGCCTGCGACCGTTACGCCAACGCCCCAGCCATGCAGGTCTGCGACGAGGCCGAGGTCTTCTCGATGCTGGACGGCAGCGCGCTTCGGGCCGCGGTCGAGGCTCACCGCCCCGACTTCATCGTCCCTGAGATCGAGGCCATCGACACCGCGACCCTGGGTGAGCTCGAATCCGAGGGCTGGAATGTGGTGCCGTCTGCCAAGGCGGTCCAGCTGACGATGAACCGCGACGGGATCCGCGACTTCGCCGCGCGGGAACTTGGGCTCACGACATCGCGGTACGTGTTCGCGGAAAGCCGGGACAAAGCAATCGCCGCCGCGGACGCCGTCGGTGTGCCCTGCGTGGTGAAGCCCGTGATGTCGAGCTCGGGCAAGGGTCAGAGCGTCGCCGCCACCGCCGACGAGCTCGGCAAAGCGTGGGACTATGCGGTCGCCAACATGCGGGGCGACCGGCCGCGCGTGATTGTCGAGGAGTTCGTCCGCTTCGACAGCGAGATCACGCTTCTCACGGTCTCGACCAGGGACGGGGTTCTTTATTGTCCGCCGATCGGTCACCGGCAGGAGCAGGGCGATTACCGCGAAAGCTGGCAGCCCGCCGCTATCCCCGCTGCGGCGCTCGATTCGGCGCGCGAGCAGGGGAAGCGGGTCGTCGAAGCGCTTGGCGGCTACGGCATCTTCGGAGTCGAGTTCTTCATCCGCGGCGAGGAGGCGATCTTCTCCGAGCTTTCGCCGCGGCCACACGACACGGGTATGGTGACGCTAATATCTCAGCACCCGAACGAATTCGAGCTTCACCTTCGCGCCATTCTCGGGCTCCCGATCCCGGCGATCGACCTTGCCAGCCCGTCGGCTTCGGCAGTCGTCCTCGCCTCGCGCGAGAGCGAGAAATTCGCCTACGACGGCATCGCCGAGGCCTTGTCCCTGGCGGAGCCGGACCGGCCCGTGGACATCCGGATCTTCGCCAAGCCGAAGACCCTGAAGAACCGCCGCATGGGCGTGGCGCTCGCGCGCGCCGGGACGATCGCGGAAGCGGTCGAGCGCGCGAAGGCCGCTGCCGCGAAGGTGACGATCCGCTATTCGGAGGACGCGTGAAGCCTTGGCGTCGCTCCTGCGT
>JBKHXB010000080.1:0-6670 GCA_046566245.1 Alphaproteobacteria bacterium
TTCGCGGTGATGCCGCGTTGCTGCCCGGCTTGCGATCGATCGGTCGAAGCTGCTCCACTCAGGATGGTCGTCGCAGACCCAGAATTCGGCTTCGCCCTCGCGTTCGGCGATTCCGACCTGCAGCAGCTCATACCGGCCTTGCCGGATTTCCCTCTCGAATCGCCGGCGAAGGGCGGGGATGAGGAGGGGGTTCGCCTCGATGCCGACGACGCGATAGTCCTTGTACAGGTAATAAGCGCTGTCGTCCCCGTTGCAGACGCCGAGGTCGAAGATGAGGTCGGGCTGCGCCGGCATGGCGTCAGTCGCCTGGTCGGGAATTCCGAGGCGGGCGTGGCCTTCTTTGGTCGAGGTCGAAGCCGTTGCCCTGGGCGAGCACGTGGACCGTGATGTCATGCATCGCCAGCGTCACTTCCGTCTTCGCGTCCGCGACGTTCGAATAGCTGCACCTGCTTCCATCGACGATATAGACGGCGCCTGCTCCGATCACCTCGAGGTCCCGGCCTTGTACGACCGCGGCGGTATTTTCGTCGATGCCCATGCCGAGCAACCGGGGGTTGTGCGCGACCGCGCCTAAGAGCCTACCGAATCGTCCGCGCTCGGCAAAATGCTGGTCGACGATGACGTCCTGAATCAGGCCGAGGCCCGCCCCCATGTGCAGGTCGCCGATACGATGCGTTTCCCTGCTCGTCCCTTTGACGAGCATGGTTTCGCCCATGACCGCGGCGCCGGCGGAAGTGCCTGCGACAACGCCGCCGCGGTGATAGAGCGAGCGCACCTTCGCTTCGATTCCAGTGTCGCCGATCTGGCTGGTGATGCGAAGCTGGTCGCCCCCGGAAAAGAAGACGCCCGCCGCATCGTCGAGGACCTGGAGCTTTTCATTGTCCCAAGCCTCTGCCCGGTCATTCAAATAAAGCTCGACGAGCTCACCAATCTCCAGGTCCTCGAAGGCGCGTTGATACTCTTCGAAATAGCCTTCGGGCCGGTGGCTTGCGACCGTCGCAAGGACGAGCTTGCCGCGCCTGACGCGCCTGGCCACCTCGCGCAGGATCGCCCGTTCTCCCTTGGGGTCGCGCTCTTCCCTGCCACCAATGATGATGAGCGTGCCCCTGGCCCGTTCAGACATCTGTTCCTGCTCTTCCTTTCGCTGTCTCCGCGGTTGCCTTCGGCGCTCCCGGCGCCCCCCAAAGGCCTTCTTACTCCGCGGCCACGAAATGGGCGTTAGGGGAGCTCACCGACTCGACTTTCTCGAATTCGTTCACTTGTTTCCAGCAGGCGAACACGTCGGTCGGCGTGATGACCACCAGCTCTCCCGGATTGGCGGCCGCGAGCGCGGCCGCGGTCGCTTCGGCTTCGCCGGCGATCAGGTGGATATGGTCGCGCGATGCGCCGGCCTCGGTGGCACCCTTTTTCAGCAGGTTCATGATCTCGCCTCTCGGGCGGCCGCGGGTGTAGGGGTCCTCGCGGAAGATCAGCTCGTCGAAAATGCCGGCCGCGATCCGGCCGAGCTCGACGATGTCCTCGTCGCGGCGGTCGCCAGCGATCGAGACCGCCCCGATGCTCCGCTTGTAGCGGTGTTTTAGCCCCCGGATGACCTCGCCGAGGGCCATCAGGCCGGCAGCATTGTGCGCGTAATCGACGATGACGCGGAATCCGTGTGCGTCGTGCACGTTAAGCCGGCCCGGGTTCTGCTCGAACGTCGAGTTGAATGTCGCCAAGGCGGATCGGATGGTGAGCAGCGGGACGTCGTGCGCGACAGCGATCGCGATGCAGGCCAGGGCATTGGCGATGTTGAATGTCGCCATCCCGTGAAGGGTCGCCGGAATGTCGCCGGCCTTCATCACCACCTCGCGGCGGAAGTCCTGGTGGAGAACGATCGTTCCACCCTCCTCGCCGGGTTCCCGGACGATTGCGGTGCCGCCTTCCTCGATATGTCGCTTGAGGTGCGGCGGCATGTCCGAGCCGCCCTGGAGCGAAAACCAGGTAGTTCGGCCGCCGGCGCGGCGCGCCATCTTCAGGCATTGCGGATCGTCGGCATTGAGGATGGAGGTCCCCGAGCGGCGCACGGTTTCGACAACCAGCGACTTCACGAACGCCAGGTCGTCGATCGTCTCGATCTCCTTTAGCCCCAGATGATCGCCCGAGATGTTCAGGACTGCGCCGATATCGGATTCCTCATAGCCGAGGCCTTCGCGAAGGATTCCACCGCGAGCGGTCTCCAGTACGGCGACGTCGACATCCGGGTCGCGAAGCACCAGCCTCGCGCTGCGCGGTCCTGTGGCGTCGCCCCCGGCGACCAGGACGTCGTTGATGTAAACGCCTGTCGTCGTCGTCAGACCAACGGTGCAGCCTGTGTAGCGCAGCACATGCTTCACCATTCGCGCAGTCGTCGACTTCCCGTTGGTGCCGGTGATCGCAATGATTGGAATCCGGCTTCGGCTGCCCCTCGGGAACAGCATTTCGAGGACCGGACGGGCAACGTCGCGCGGTGCGCCTTCGGACGGATCGAGGTGCATCCGGAATCCGGGCGCGGCATTCACCTCGATGATCCCGCCGCCCGTCTCGCGCACGGACCTGCTGATGTCGCGGCAGACGAAGTCGATACCCGCGACGTCGAGCCCGATGATCTTCGCTGCCCGGCGGGCGATCTCGGCGTTGTCGAAATGGATTTCGTTGGTCCGGTCGATCGCCGTGCCGCCCGTGGACAAGTTGGCGGTGGCTCGGAGCATCACCACGTCGCCGACGGCCGGGATGCTCTCCGGAGTCAGCCCTAACCGCCCGATATATTCGCGCACATGACCATCGATGACGATCTTCGTCATCACCTTCTCGTGCCCGTCACCCCTGCGTGGATCGCGGTTCACGATTTCCACCAGCTGCTCGATCGTGTGCACGCCGTCGCCGATCACATGTGCGGGTACTCTTTCGGCTACGGCGACGAGCTTCCCGCCGATCACCAGGATGCGGTGGTCGCGCCCTTCGAAGAACTGTTCGACGACGACCCGCGAGCCATGCTCCTGCGCCCGCTTAAAGCCGAATCGAAGCTGCTCCTCGTCGGTGATTGCGACAGTGATCCCACGCCCGTGGTTGCCGTTCAGCGGCTTGGTGACGAGGGGGTAGCCGAGTTTTCGGGCGGCGCTCAGCGCCTCGTCGACATGGCGCGTCACGACCCCGCGCGGGACTGGAATGCCGCTACTGTCGAGCAGCTGCTTCGTCAGGTCCTTGTCGCTGGCGATGTCGGCCGCCACCAGCGACGTGTCGCCGGTAATGCTGGCGCGGATGCGTTTCTGATACCGCCCGTGCCCGAGCTGGATCAGGCTTCCGGTAAGGGGCATGACCGGAATCTTCCGCCGCCTCGCCTCGTCGACCAGCGCCTGGGTCGTCGGCCCGTAGGCGGAGCGCGCCGCAAGCCGCTTGAGCGCGTCCAGCCTCGCCTCCAATTCGAAATCGCCATCGAGCGGGTAGATGCGGTCGAGACCTTCGACGCCAGCAAGGTCCTCCGGCAACAGCGAGTTGACGAGCTCGATCGCGGTTCGGCCCGCCATTAGCCCGACCTGTTCGACGCAATAGGCGAACATGACGTTGTAGACACCGGGCTTGCCCTTCACCGAGCGGGTCTTGCCGCGGAAGACCCGGGGGCCGACCAGCGACTGCAACTCAAGCGCGACATGCTCGGCAACATGGCCGAGCCATGTCCCGTCCTCGAGGCGCGTCACGAAGCCCCCGCAGCGGCCGAGGCTGCAATGGTGCCGCTGAAGACCGGGGAGGAGCTCCAGCAGCCGCTCGTTGAAATGGGGTATCCGGTCCGACGGCCAATCCTCGATCCGGCCGAGATCGAGCATGATCCGGATCATCGGCGTCAGGCTGTAATAGTGCGGCCCCCGATAGACGCCGCGCTCGATGACCTGCATAGGCTGGGTCAGCAGCCTGGTCCCCATGTCGCTCTTCGTCTGTAGAAGCATGTCCCCGTTTCACTCCCTCCGCCGGCCCGCCGCGGATCGGCGAAGGCGGGTACGCACAGCAGAACGCTGCTGCTCATGCTTGAACGAGCGACCGCGGAGGTCGTTTCAATTCCTCAACGTATGTTAACCGGACGGCTCGCGGGACCTTCAGGGATAGCGGATCGACAGGATTTCGTAGCTCTTTTCTCCGGAGGGAAGGCGGACCGTGCGCTCCTCACCGATCCGGGCGCCGACCAGCGCGCGGGCGAGCGGTGCGCTCCAGCCGATGCGCCCGGCTGAGGCGTCGGCCTCGTCGTCTCCAACGATCGTGAGCGTGCGGCGGTTGTCGTCCTCGTCGGCGAGCTCCACGGTCGCTCCGAAGCGGACCTCGTCCCTGCTAGCCTGCGCCGCGGGATCGACGATCTTCGCTTCCTTCATGATCCGGGCGAGGTGAGCCAGCCTCCTGTCGATCTCCCTGAGGCGGCGCTTGCCGTAGAGATAATCGGCATTCTCCGATCGATCCCCGAGCGAGGCCGCCCAGGCGACCGTCTCGACGATATTCGGGCGCTCGACCGCGAACAGCGAGTGATATTCGTCGCGGATGCGCTTCAGCCCTTCGGGCGTAATGAAGCGCGGCTTGCTGTCGGCCATGTCCCGGCCCCTAGCCGGGATGCGACTTGCCCAGATAGCGGGAAACGTGAAGCGACGTCCTGGTCGCCTGCTGCGGGTTCAGGCTGTCGTAGACGACGCTGTTCTCGATCACCCGCTGCACGTACCCGCGGGTCTCGGTGAACGGGATCGCCTCGATCCAGCCGATCATGTCGACCTGGCGCGTGCGCGGGTCGCCATAGGCATTGATCCACTTGCGGACGTTTCCGGGCCCGGCATTGTAGCTCGCCACGGCGAGCGGAATGCTGCCGTCCCATGTGTTCAGCATGCGCTGGAAATAGGCCGACCCGAGCATCACGTTGACTTCGGGGTCGTGGATCCGGCTGCTGTCGTAGCCGACTCCAAGCTTCGCCGCCTGCTCGCGTGCGGTCCCGGGCATCAGCTGCATCAGGCCGCGAGCGCCGGCGTGGCTGACGGCATTCCGGTCGAAAGAGCTTTCCTGCCGCGTGATCCCGTTGGCGAGCGACCAGGAGGTGCGCGGCTGACTCGAGAGGGTGGGAAAGGCGTCGCGCACGTAGAAGGGCACGCCATCGTTGCGCGCAGACCTGGCCACCCAGACTGCAAGGTCCTTTCGGCCCAATTGTCTCGACAGCTCGACCGCCAGCGAGCGCTCGGTCTGTGTCTTTAGCGATTCGGCGAGCGCGCGGACAAACTGCATCTGCTCGTCGGCGCGGCCTCCGTACAGCATTGCCCGCGTTGCCCGCACAAGCCGGTTCTGGGCAAAGGACGTGCGCGTGGCATCGGTCGGGGCGACCGCCGGAGTGGCGGCCGGAGGCGGCACCGAGCGCCCAAGACGCTCGAGCGCCAGCTGCCCATAGAACAGCTCAGGATAGGCCGAAGCGCGCTGGAAATAGGCGCTCGCCTCGGCCGGCCGGCCCGCGGCAAGCGAGGCTCGGCCAGCCCAGTACAGGCCCTTGGTCAGGACCTGCAGCGACTTGCCGCCGTAGGCATAGCGATGGAACATCGCGACAGCGTTGGACGGGCTTCCATTGCGGTCGAGCGCTACCCGTCCGGCGAGCCACGCAAGGCTCGTATAATTGTCGCGAACCCCATAGGGCTGATCGGCGATCTGCGCGCCAGGCGGAAGCGCGTCGTCCAGCTGCCGCGCGATATTATAGGCAAGATGGAACTGCCGGTCCTGCACCGCCCCATTGGCGAGCACCAGCAGCATGTCGTACCAGCGCTCTGGATCTGCCGGCCGCTCGGTGAACTGGTGCGGCTGCGCGGCCAGGACACGCGCCGAATAGTCGTTGTTTCCGTCCCTGAGGTAGCGAAGCCGGTCCATGAGAAGCCCAGCGTCGGCCGAAACGCGATGGTGCGCCGCCTGATAGCGCACCTCCGCGTCGGGCCAGCGGCTCTGCATCGCGACCCGCGCTGTGAACGCCGCGCGCCGATCGGGCGAGGTCCAGGCGAGCAGCCGGTGGGCGTTCTCGGGCTTCTTGTCGAACAACAGCGCGTCGACCCGCCGGTCATGGTCCGTGGCGGTGAGATAGCCACCGAAGCGTGCCAACAGCGCCGACTCGTCCTCTGTGCGCAGGTCCGGTGAAGCCCAGGCTTCCTTCGCGGCGGCGATCGCCTCGGCAGTCTTGCCCGACGAAGCGAGAGCATCTGCGTAGCGGGCCCAGCCGTTGCCGCTCTCGGGTTTCTTGAGCCGGTAGAAGCCCAGCACCAGCGAGGCGTCCTCGCCCGGCCGCATCGCCCGCTCGGCGGCGCGGCGCATCGAGACTTCCCCGGGCCAGCCCTCGTTGTAGTTCAGGAAGCGCGCGTAGTCGTAGAAGCGGTAATTGTTGCTCTGGCGAAGGCTGCGCCACTGGCTGATCGCGTAACTGACGTCCTGGCTGGCAGAGGTCGCGGCCGCCCCGGCCTGGCCGATGAGCGCGGCCGGCAGCTGGGCCGAGGCCGAGGCCGAACACGCAAGTAGCACCGAAGCCAGAAAAGCCGCTCTGCCCATGCTGGACATTCTCTTGCCCGCCTCCTTATCAGACGATGAATGACCGGCGGATTCTAACCCCCGCGAGACTCCCACGTGAAGGAAAAACCAATGTTTTTCGGGTCCATACCGG
>JBKHXB010000081.1:0-6191 GCA_046566245.1 Alphaproteobacteria bacterium
TCTGCAGCTCCAGGCCGACGTAGAGCGACATCAGGTTGGTCGCCGAGACCATCACCGCCATTCCGACGGCGCTGAACAGGATCAGCACCGGATATTCGCTGCCATGCTCGGAACCGCGCTCGAACCAGCCATGCGCCATCAGGATGGCGATAGCCGCGGCCGGGAAGATGATCGCCTTTCCGAAGGACGCGAAACCGTCGGCCGCAAGGAGGCCGCCGAACAGCGCTCCGGCCTCTGACGGAGGGCCGGCGAGCGCGACGGTCGCGCCGATCAAGAGGGCGATCGAAAGCCAGCTGACGACCCCGGCGGCGCGGCGGCCGGCGAACGCGGCGACCATCATCAGGACGAGCGCTCCGACCGTCAGGATGGTCTCGGGCAGGATTGGGGCGAACAGGTTCATCAGTGCGCGGCCTCCGGAGCGTGCTCGGCGGCTGCCGGCGCCTTGCCGCGAACGAGATGGGAATCGCCTTCAGGCGCGGCGCGCTCCACCCGCTCGAGGATTCGGCCGACATCGGCGCGCATCGGCTTGAGGAAGCTTTCCGGATAGACGCCCATCCACAGCACGCCGATCGCGATCGGGCCAAGCAGAAGCCATTCGCGCAGCGTCAGGTCCTTCATTGCCGCGGCCTCAGGCGTGCGCGCTGCCCCGAAACAGATGCGCCAGTAAAGCCACAGCATGTAGGCCGCGCCGAGGACGATCCCCGTGGTTCCGACGATCGCCGCCCAGGTTGAGACCGCGTAGGTTCCGACCAGGCTCAGGAACTCGCCCACGAAGCCGCTGGTGCCGGGCAGCCCGACGCTCGCCATGGTGAAGAGCATGAACAGCAGAGCGTAGCCGGGCATATTGTTGGCGAGCCCGCCGTACTTGTCGATCTCGCGCGTGTGCATCCGGTCGTAGATCACGCCGACCACGAGGAAGAGCGCGCCTGAGACAAGGCCGTGGCTGAGCATGACGACCAGCGCGCCTTCGATCCCCTGGCGGTTGAAGGCGAACAGGCCGAAGGTAACGAAGCCCATGTGGGCGACCGACGAATAAGCGATCAGCTTCTTCATGTCGCGCTGCACCAGTGCGACGAGCGAGGTGTAGACGACCGCGATCCCCGAAAGCGCGAACATCAGCGGCATGAACTGTGCCGAGGCTTCCGGGAACATCGGCAGCGAGAAGCGGACGAAGCCGTATCCGCCCATCTTCAGAAGGACGCCGGCGAGGATCACCGAGCCCGCCGTTGGCGCTTGTACGTGCGCGTCGGGCAACCAGGTATGGACCGGCCACATCGGAAGCTTCACCGCGAAGCTGGCGAGGAAGGCTAGCCAGAGCCATTGCTGCACTTCCGGCGGGAAATCGTAGGCCATCAACTCCGGGATCGACGTCGTGCCGGCGGTCGCGACCATGTAGATCATCGCGATCAGCATCAGCACTGAGCCGAGCAAAGTGTAGAGGAAGAACTTGTAGCTCGCCTTGATCCGTTCGGCACCGCCCCAAATACCGATGATGAGGTACATCGGAATGAGGCCGCCTTCGAAGAAGATGTAGAACAGGAACAGGTCCTGCGCCGCGAAGACGCCGAGCATCAGCGACTCCATCAGCAGGAACGCCGCCATATATTCGGGCACGCGCTTCTTGATCGCGACCCAGCTGGCGCCGATGCAGATCGGCATCAGGAAGACGCTGAGCATGATGAGCATCAGCGCGATACCGTCGATTCCCATCGCCCAGTTGATCCCGCCGCCGAGCGCCTTGAACTCCGTGAACTGCCACTGCGGGCCGGCGGGGTCGTAGGCCAGCCAGAGGTCGATCCCGATCTCCAGGCAGGCGAGCGTCGTGATCAGCGCGATCCAGCGCGCCGCGTTCGCACCGACGAACAGGCAGAGGATTCCGCCGAGGAGCGGAATCGCGACCAGAAGTGACAAAAGCGGCAAATCGCTCACTTCGCCCACCAGATCGCCCAGCTCGCGGCCCCGATCAGGCCGAGGAGCATCACCAGCGCATAGCTGTAGAGATAGCCCGACTGCAGCCGGGTCGTGATGCGATTGCCGACGCCCACCGCATAGGCCGCGCCGTGCGGTCCGAAGCGGTCGATCGTGCCTTCATCACCGCCCTTCCAGAACAGCCGTCCGAGCCACAGCGACGGGCGCACGAAGATGCGGTCGTAGAGCTCGTCGAAATACCATTTGTTGGCGACGAAACGGTACACCCCCGGGAGCATCCGGACGAAGTTCGACGCGGCCTCGGGCTTGCGGACATAATTGTTCCAGGCGATCGCGAGTCCGATCAGCATCACCACGGTTGCCGTATATTTCACCCAGTGCGGCACCTCGTGCATCGCATGTGCGAGATGCTCGTCAAAGGCGATGCTGCCGGCCCAGAAGGCGGCGGAATCGAGGAAATCGTGGGCGTAGACGAAGCCCGCGAACGTGGCTCCCAGAGCGAGCAGGCCGATCGGGACGAGCATCGTCCACGGGCTCTCGTGCGGATGATAGCCGCCGGTGCCCGCGGGCGGCGTGGCGGTGCCGTGCCCGCTGTCCCCATGCTCCTCGTCGGGATGGTCCGGTTCCCCGTGGAGCGCGTGCTGGATATGCTCCGACGCAGCCCAGCGCGGCTCGCCGTAGAAGGTGAGGAAGATCAGCCGCCAGGAATAGAAGCTCGTCAGCAGGGCAGCGACCGCGCCGAGGAAGAAGGCAATCCCGCCCGGCACGCTGGCCGAGGCGTAGGCGCTCTCGAGGATCGCATCCTTCGAATAATAGCCGGCGAAGCCGATGCCCGCGATCCCGACCCCGGTGATCGAAAGCGTGCCGATGATCATCACCCAGAAGGTGAACGGGATCTGCGTGCGCAGCGCGCCGTAATACCGCATGTCCTGCTCATGATGCATGGCATGGATCACTGAGCCGGCCCCGAGGAACAGGAGCGCCTTGAAGAAGGCGTGGGTGAACAGGTGGAACATCGCCGCGCCATAGGCGCCGACCCCCGCCGCGACGAACATGAAGCCGAGGTGCGAACAGGTCGAATAAGCGATCACGCGCTTGATATCGTTCTGGGCGGTCGCAACCGTGCCCGCGAACAAGGCGGTCGCGGCCCCGACATAGACGACGAGGTGGCTCGCGGTCGCGCTGACCTCGAACATCGGCGAGAGGCGGCAGACCATGAAGACGCCGGCCGTGACCATGGTTGCAGCGTGGATGAGCGCGCTGACCGGGGTCGGGCCTTCCATCGCGTCGGGAAGCCAGGTGTGAAGGCCCAGCTGGGCCGACTTGCCCATCGCACCGATGAACAGGAGGATGCACAGCAGGGTCATCGTGTCGACCCGCATCCCCGCAAACCCGATGGTCGAGCCCGCCATCGAGGGAGCCGCCTCAAGGATCGCCGGGATGGAGACGGTCCCGAACACCAGGAAGGTGCCGAAGATGCCGAGCGAGAAGCCGAAGTCACCGACGCGGTTGACGACGAAGGCCTTGAGCGCGGCCGCGTTGGCCGAGGGTTTATGGTACCAGAAGCCGATCAGCAGGTAGGAGGCCAAGCCCACCCCTTCCCAGCCAAAAAACATCTGCACCAGGCTTTCGGCGGTCACCAGCATCAGCATCGCGAAGCTGAACAGCGAAAGGTACGCGAAGAACCGCGGCTGGCCCGGGTCCTCCGCCATGTAGCCCCAGCTATAGAGGTGCACGAGGCTGGAGACGGTCGTGACCACGACCAGCATCACCGCGGTCAAAGTGTCGACCCGGAGCGCCCACTCGACCTGCAGAGCGCCCGAGCGGATCCACTCGAACACCGGGACGACCTGCGCTTCCGCCCCGCCGGCCACGTAGGACAGGAAAATCGGCCACGACAGGGCTGCCCCGACGAACAGCGACCCGGTCGTGATGGACTTGGCGGCGGTCTTGCCGATCCAGGGGCCGCCGAGCCCCGCGACGATCGCCGCGAGCAGCGGGAGGAAGACGATCAGCTGAAGCGAGAGGGCCATGCTCATCAGCCGCGCATCCTGTCCGCCGCGTCCACCGCGATCGAGCCGCGGCGGCGGAAGAAGATGACGAGGATCGCAAGGCCGATCGCCGCCTCGGCTGCGGCGACGGTGAGGACGAACATCGCCATCACCTGGCCCGAAAGGTCGCCGAGGAATGCCGAGAAAGCGACGAGGTTGATGTTGACCGCGAGCAGGATGAGCTCGATCGCCATCAGCATCAGGATGACGTTGCGCCGGTTGAGGAAGATGCCGAGCACACCGAGCACGAAGAGGATGGCGGCAACGGTCAGGTAATGGGCCAGCGAGATCATGCCGATTCACCCGGCTCAACGCCCTCCCCCTCGATGGGGGAGGGTTGGGTGGGGGTGGAGCCGAAAGGCGGGCGACGACCGATGTCACCCGACCCCAGACCCCTCCCCATCAAGGGGAGGGGAGAGTTTGCGCAGACGAACAGCGGTCTCACAGCTCGACCCCCTTTCCTACCGGCGGATTGGCAAGCTTGACCGCGTCCTTCGGGCGGCGCCGGATCTGCTTCGTCACGTCCTGCCCGCGGACGTCGCCGCGGCTGCGGTGGGTGAGGACGATCGCGCCCACCATTGCCACCAGCAGCACGAGGCCGGCGATTTCAAACGGAAGCAGGTAGCGGCTGTACAGCAGCTCGCCGAGCGCGACGATGTTGGGTGCGCTCGCCTCGGGCGGTGCGCCGCCGCTGATCCCCGGCCCCGCTTTCCAGGCGCTGATCGCGAAGATCATCTCGGCAAGCAGGACGAGCGCCAGGATGATCCCGAACGGCATGTTCTTCGTGAATCCCGAGCGAAGGGTCGCGAAATCGATGTTGAGCATCATGACGACGAACAGGAACAGGACCGCGACCGCGCCGACGTAGACGATGACCAGCAGCAGCGCGATGAACTCGGCGCCTGCGATCAGCATCAGCCCGGCCGCGTTGAAGAAGGCCAGGATCAGCCACAGCACGCTGTGCACCGGGTTGCGCGCGAAGATCACCGCCACCGCCGAAGCGATGGTGAGCGTCGCGAACAGGTAAAAGGCGATGAGTGCGATCAAGTCTTGGACCCTGTTGGCGGCGCGTTATCGGTAGGGCGCATCGGCGGCAAGATTGGCGGCGATCGCCTGTTCCCACTTGTCGCCGTTGGCGAGCAATTTGGCCTTGTCGTAGAGCAGCTCCTCGCGCGTTTCCGTCGCGAATTCGAGGTTCGGCCCCTCCACGATCGCATCGACCGGGCAAGCCTCCTGGCACAGCCCGCAATAGATGCATTTGACCATGTCGATGTCGTAGCGCGTGGTGCGCCGCGACCCGTCCTCGCGCGGCTCGGCCTCGATGGTGATTGCAAGCGCCGGGCAGATCGCCTCGCACAATTTGCAGGCGATACAGCGCTCCTCCCCGTTCGGGTAGCGGCGCAGCGCATGCTCGCCGCGGAAGCGCGGGCTCTGCGGAGTCTTCTCGTACGGATAGTTGATCGTCGCCTTGGGCTTGAAGAAATACTTCAAGGTCAGCCAGTGGGCCTTCACGAACTCCCAAAGGGTGAACGACTTGATCCAGTGCGCGATCATACGCCGCCTCCGTAGCGGGTCAGCATCAGCCAGCCCGAGACAATGACCACGAAAGTGATGGAAAGCGGCAGGAAGATTTTCCACCCGAGCCGCATCAGCTGGTCGTAGCGGTAGCGCGGGACCGTCGCCTTCACCCAGCCGAACACGAAGAAGAAGAACAGCATCTTGGCAAACAGCCAGACGATGCCCGGGATGTCGAACCACGGGATGAGGTCGACGTTGATCGGCGGCAGCCATCCGCCCCAGAACAGGATGGCGTTGAGCGCGCACATGAAGATGACGTTGCCGTACTCGCCGAGCCAGAAAAGCGCGAAGCTCATCGAGCTATATTCGGTCTGGAACCCGGCGACGAGCTCGCTTTCCGCTTCGGTGAGGTCGAAGGGCGTCCGGAACGTCTCCGCCATCGAGCTGATCAGGAAGACGACCGCCATCGGGAACAACAGCGGGTTGAAGCCGAACCCGTTCAGCAGCCCGAACCCGATATTGCCCTGTTGCGCGAGCACGATCTGGCTGAGGTTGAAGGTGCCCGCGTAGAGCACGACGGTGATGAGGACGAAGCCGATCGAAACCTCGTAGCTCACCATCTGCGCGGCCGCGCGAAGCGCCGAGAAGAACGGATATTTGGAGTTGGACGCCCAGCCGGCAACGATGACCCCG
>JBKHXB010000082.1:0-6053 GCA_046566245.1 Alphaproteobacteria bacterium
CCCCTGTCCTACGCGATGGATACGAGCAACCTGCCGCTTGCCTGGGACGGGCTGAAGCATGGCTTTGCGGTCAATGTCGGCAACCCGCACATCGTCTTCTTCGTCGAGGATCCGGCCAAGATCCCGCTCGAGGTGTTTGGGCCGCGAATCGAGAACGATCCCGTCTTCCCCGAGCGGATCAACGTCCATGTCGCCAAGGTGAGCGAGGACGGGATCCACATGCGAAGCTGGGAGCGCGGCGCCGGAATCACTCTCGCCTGTGGGACGGGGGCATGCGCGGTGGCCGTGGCGGCGATTGCGACCAAGCGCACCAAGAGCCCGGTCGCAGTGCACATGCCGGGCGGAACGCTGACGATCTCCTGGGAGCCGGGCGGGCCCGTGCGCATGCGAGGCAGCGCCACCCACGTGTTCGAGGGCGAGCTCGACCCGGAGGCCTTCGCGTGAGCGTCGAAACGGTGAGCCTCGGCTGCCGGCTCAACTTCGCCGAGGCGGAGACGATCGCTCGGATGGCTCCCGCGGGCGAGGAATGGGTGATCGTTAACAGCTGCGCCGTGACGAACGAGGCGGTCCGGCAAACCCGCCAGGCGATCCGCCGCGCCCACAGACGGCGTCCGGGCGCCCGGATCCTGGTCACCGGCTGCGCCGCAGAACTCGACCGTTCATCGTTCGAGCGGATGCCGGAAGTGGCGCGGGTCCTCGGCAATGCCGAAAAGCTCAAGGCATTTGGCGGAACGGCGTCGATCGCCTCCGGCTCCCACTCGTGTGTGCGGAGCTTCGTGGCAGTGCAGAACGGCTGCAATCATCGCTGCACGTTCTGCTCGATTTGGCAAGCGCGCGGTCCAAGCGTTTCGCTTCCTTTCGAGGCGATCCGCGGTGCGATTGTCCGCGAGATCGACCGCGGGGCGAGGGAAATCGTCCTCACAGGCGTGGACATTACCGATTACGAAGGCGGGCTCGGGCGGCTGTGTGAGCGCCTGCTCACCGCCGAACCGCGGCTCGCGCGGCTGCGTCTTTCCTCGCTCGACAGCGTCGAGATCGACGAGGCGCTGTACGCGCTGATCGCGGGCGAAACGAGACTGATGCCGCATTTCCATCTGTCGCTGCAGGCGGGCGACGACATGATCCTCAAGCGCATGAAGCGCCGCCACACCCGCGACCAGGCGGTCGCTGCCGTCGACCGCATCAAGGCGGCAAGGCCCGCGGCTACGATCGGCGCCGACCTCATCGCCGGATTCCCAACCGAGAGCGAGGAGATGGCGCTGAACAGCCTGAAATTGCTTGACGATTGCGACATTGTCGCCGCGCACGTATTCCCCTTTTCGCCGCGACCGGGCACGCCGGCAGCACGCATGCCGCAGCTTCCGCCCGAGCTGGTGAAGGCCCGCGCCGCGAGGCTCCGCCAGGCTGCGGAGAAGCGCCGACGCGCATGGCTGGACAGCCTGATCGGCTCCCTGCAGCCGGTCCTGATCGAAGCCGACGGCAAGGGCCATAGCGATGGCTTTTCGCCTGTGATCGTCAAGGGCGCCGGTCGCGGCGACACAGGCGTCGCGCGGATCACCGGCCGCGATGGGGACTACCTCACCGGGGTTTGGGCGTGAGCTGGCTCGACCGCCTGCGTGGCGGCTTTTCCAAGACTGCGGAGAAGGTCGCCGACAATCTCACCGGCCTGACCAGCCGCGCCGCGCTCGATACGGCGACGCTCGACGACATCGAGGAAGCGCTGATCGCGTCCGACATCGGACCCGAGGCATCGCACCGGATCCGCGAGGCGATCGCCCGGCAGAAGTTCGAGAGGCTCGATGAGCGCGGGCTGAGGACCATTCTCGCCGAAGAGATCGAGACAATCCTGGCGCCCGTCGCCAAGCCGCTGGAGGTCTGGGGCTTCCCGCGTCCGCACGTGATCCTCGTCATCGGCGTGAACGGCTCGGGCAAGACGACGACGATCGGCAAGCTCGGCTACTGGCTGAAGGAGCAGGATTACGGGGTCCTGCTGTGCGCGGGCGACACATTCCGCGCGGCCGCAATCGAACAGCTGCAGGTGTGGGGCGAGCGGATCGGCGCGCCGGTCATTTCCGGAAAGGAGGGCGGCGACCCCGCGGGCCTCGTCTTCGACGGAGTCAAGCAGGCCACCGCGCAGGGCATCGACGTGCTTGTCGTCGACACGGCCGGGCGGATGCAGAACAAAGCGCACCTGATGGACGAGCTGGCGAAAATCCGCCGAGTGCTCGGCCGCTTGAACCCGGAGGCGCCGCATGACGTCGTGCTCGTGCTCGACGCCACGACAGGGCAGAACGCGTTGGCGCAGGTCGAGGTGTTCCGCGAGACCGCGAACGTAACGGGGCTGATCATGACCAAGCTCGACGGGACTGCGCGCGGCGGCGTGCTCGTCGCGGCGGCGGAGCGGTTCGGGCTCCCGATCCACGCGATCGGGGTGGGCGAGCGCGCCGACGACCTGCGGCCGTTCGACCCGCGCGCGGTTGCGCGCGCAATCGCCGGGCTGCCGCCGGAATGAGCGAGAAAAAGAAGCCCTCCGGCGGGTCGCAGCTGCTGATCGACGTCGGGCCGCTGCTCGTCTTCTTCGCGGTCAACTTCTTCGCGCCCGTGCCGCAGGCGCTGAAGATTTTCATGGCCACCGGCGCCTTCATGGCGGCGATGGTCGCGGCCATGCTCTATTCGGCGCTGAAGTTCCGCCACATCTCGCCGATGTTGTGGTTTTCGGGGGTGCTTGTCGTCTTGATGGGCGGGGTCACGCTGTGGCTCCACGACGAGACGTTCATCAAGATGAAGCCGACCTTTTACTACCTCTTCGTCGCGGCGCTGCTCGCCTTCGGGCTGTGGGCTGACAAGCCACTCCTGAAGCGCGTCCTCGGAAGCGCCTACCCGGGCCTCGATGAAGCGGGATGGCGCAAGCTCACCCGCAACTGGGCGCTGTTCTTCGCTTTCATGGCGGCCCTGAACGAGGCCGTCTGGCGCAACGCCTCGACCGACTTCTGGATTGGCTTCAAGCTGTGGGGAGCGCTTCCGCTCACCTTCCTGTTCGCCGCCGCCAACATCCCGATGCTCCTTAGGCACGGGCTCAACAAGGAGGACGCAGCTCCCGCCGAGCCGGGCCCCGTCGAATGAGCGAGCCGATCCTCTCGATACGCGGGCTGCACAAGCGCTACGCGAGCGGCACGGACGCACTGAAGCCGACCGACCTCGAGATCCGGCGTGGCGAGATCTTCGCGCTGCTCGGTCCGAACGGCGCGGGCAAGACGACGCTGATCAGCATTGTCTGCGGGATCGTCACTCCAAGCGGCGGCGAAGTGCTGATCGACGGGCTCCACTGGCAGCATCGTTACCGGGCAGCGCGCGAGCGTATCGGCCTGGTCCCGCAGGAGCTTCACATTGACATGTTCGAGCCGGTGATCTCGACCGTATCGTTCAGCCGCGGGCTGTTCGGGAAGCCGCCGAGCCGCGAGCACATCGAAAAGGTCCTTCGCGACCTGTCCCTGTGGGACAAGCGCAAGTCGATCCTTAAGGAACTTTCCGGAGGAATGAAGCGCCGCGTGATGATCGCCAAGGCGCTCGCCCACGAACCGGACATCCTGTTCCTCGACGAGCCGACGGCGGGCGTCGACGTCGAGCTTCGGCGCGACATGTGGGCGCTGGTGCGGCGGCTGCGCGACAACGGCACGACGATCATCCTCACCACCCACTACATCGAGGAAGCCGAGGAGATGGCCGACCGGGTCGGGGTCATCAACAAGGGTGAGCTGATCGTCGTCGACGAGAAGCAGGCGCTCATGAAGAAGCTCGGCCGCAAGGAGCTTCACCTGCAGCTTGCCGAGCCGCTCGCCCAGATCCCGGCGGAAATCGCCGCCTGGAACCCCAAGCTCAGCGAAGACGGGACGATGCTTACCTATGAATTCGACGCCCAGTCCGACCGCACTGGAATCCCCTCGCTGCTGACCGCGATGCGCGACGCCGGGATAAACTTCAGGGACCTCGACACCAGGCAATCCAGCCTGGAGGACATCTTCGTCGGACTGATCCGCGACCAGAGGAGCAGCGCATGAACTGGCGCGGAGTCCTCGCAATCTACAAGTTCGAGATGCACCGTTTCCGGCGCACGCTGTGGACCGGGCTCGCGGTACCAGTGATCACCACCTCGCTCTATTTCATCGTCTTCGGATCGGCGATCGGGAGCAGGATGACCGAGATCGATGGGATCCCCTATGGCGCCTTCATCGTCCCGGGACTGATGATGCTTTCGCTGTTCACGGAGAGCATCTTCAACGCGAGCTTCGGCATCCACATGCCGCGCTTCACCGGCACGATTTACGAAATCCTCTCCGCGCCCTTGTCGGCTTTCGAGACGGTGCTCGGCTATGTCGGGGCTGCGGCGACCAAGGCGATGATCGTCGCGCTCGTCATCTTCGCCACGGCCCATTTGTTCGTGCCCCTGAGCGTCGCGCACCCGGCGCTAATGCTTCTCTACCTGTTGCTGGTCGCCGTCACTTTCTGCCTGTTCGGCTTCATCATCGGCATCTGGGCTAAGGGATTCGAGCAATTGCAGGTGATCCCCCTGCTCATTGTCACTCCGCTGACCTTCCTCGGCGGCGCCTTCTATTCGATCGACATGCTGGCCGAACCGTGGCGGACGATCACCCTCGCAAACCCGATCGTCTATCTGATCAACGGCTTCCGGTGGACATTCTTCGGGACCGCGGACGTGTCCTTCGGGGTGGCGCTTTCCGCGACCTTCCTGTTCCTGCTCGTCTGCCTGACGGGAATCTGGTGGATCTTCCGAACCGGCTACCGGCTCAAGTCGTGAACTCGGCCTGCTTCGCGACGGCCTCCTGGTCGGCGCGTTGGATGCCTTTGCCATCGAGGTTGGCCGCGACGAAATCCCAGTTCAGAATGTTGCGAAGAACGCTCTTCACGTAGCGCGGCCGCTCGTTCCGGTAATCGATGTAATAGGCATGTTCCCAGACATCGATCGTCAGCAGCGGAGTCATTCCGTGAACGGCCGGTGTGTCCGCGTCGTGAAGCGAGGTGACCTCGAGCTTGCCGTTGTTGAGAATGAGCCAGCCCCAGCCGCTGGCGAAATGAGCCGTGCTTTCCTTCTCCAGCTGATCGAGCAGCGCCTCGGTGCTTCCGAAGTCGGATTCGATGAGCTGCTTGAGCCGGCCGGACGGCGCGGTTGATCCCGTGGGCGCCAGGCATTGCCAGAAGTAGCTGTGGTTCCAGACCTGCGCCGCGTTGTTAAAAAGGCTCTTGTCGCCCTTGTCCTTCGCGGCGCGAATAACCTCGACCAGCGACGCACCTTCAAGGCCCTTTTCAGACACCAGCGCATTGGTTTTCTCGACATAGGCGCGATGGTGCTTGCCGTAGTGGAAATCGAGCGTCTCGGCCGACATGTGCGGAGCGAGCGCGTCGCGCGCGAACGGAAGGTCTGGAAGCTCGAACGGCATGGCAATCCTCGTCGTGGCTGGGCTCTCCAAAGGACAACGGACGAATTCCGGCAAAGGCTCCGCGCCTCAGCTCCAGCCGCTTGCCGTTTGGCCCGTCAACGCCGTAACTATCGCCATCGCCGGGCATTCTCCGGCCAAGGGGGAAAGACAGATGGACAAGTTCTTCGCCAATTTGTGGCTCGTCGTTCTGATCGGTTTCGGCGCGGCGCTGGTGCTGACCGGCCTTCCGGAATTCTCCAACGCGCTGGGGGTCCAGGCCGGGTTCCTCACCGCCGTGTTCCAATGGCTTCACGTCTTCTTCGGGGTGCTGTGGATCGGCCTGCTTTACTATTTCAATTTCGTGCAGGTGCCGGCGATGCCCGCGATTCCCGCCGAGCATAAGCCGGGCGTCACCAAGCATATCGCCCCAAAGGCGCTCTTCTATTTTCGCTGGGGCGCGGCCTTCACGGTACTGACAGGCCTGATCCTCGCTCACCTCTACCACGAGCTGATGGAGGTCATCACCTTCCAGGAGGGCCATCGGCTGCTGTCGATCGGCGTCTACCTGGCGCTGATCATGGCCTTCAATGTCTGGTTCATCATCTGGCCGAACCAGAA
>JBKHXB010000083.1:0-5644 GCA_046566245.1 Alphaproteobacteria bacterium
ACGAGGTCGGCGCGGCGCTCTAAGAGGTGTGGAATATCGTCTTCCGTCCAGGCCATGGTGCCCTCCATCCATTACGATAATCGCAATAGCAGCAGCGACGCCAGAGCTGGACCCGGACGTTATCCGGGGCGATGACCAGTGACGCACCTGCATCACTGACCGAGAAAAGATCTCATCTTCCGGCTGCGGCTCGGATGCTTCCGTGCCGTGTTCGAGCCACTTGCTCGCTCATTTGTGACGAGCTGCGCCAGCGGCTTCCCCCAGATGGTCTCCGCGCAAAGGAAAGCCCACCCCTCGATCCCCTCCCGCAGGCGGGAGGGGAGCTAAGGTCATTGATCGAGGAACGACCTCATCTTCCGGCTCCGGCTCGGATGCTTCAGCTTACGAAGCGCCTTGGCCTCGATCTGCCGGATGCGCTCGCGGGTGACGCTGAACTGCTGCCCGACCTCCTCCAGCGTGTGATCGGTGTTCATGCCGATTCCGAAGCGCATGCGCAGCACGCGCTCCTCGCGCGGGGTCAGTGATGCGAGGACCCGGGTCACCGTTTCCTTGAGGTTCGCCTGGATCGCCGCGTCCACCGGGATCACGGCGTTCTTATCCTCGATGAAATCGCCGAGGTGGCTGTCCTCCTCGTCGCCGATCGGCGTTTCGAGGCTGATCGGCTCCTTGGCGATCTTCATCACCTTGCGGACCTTCTCGAGCGGCATGGACAGGCGCTCGGCAAGCTCCTCCGGGGTGGCCTCGCGGCCGGTCTCGTGCAGGAACTGGCGGCCGGTTCGGACCAGCTTGTTGATCGTTTCGATCATGTGCACCGGGATGCGGATGGTGCGCGCCTGGTCGGCGATCGAGCGGGTGATCGCCTGCCGGATCCACCAGGTCGCGTAGGTGGAGAATTTGTAGCCGCGGCGGTACTCGAACTTGTCGACCGCCTTCATCAAGCCGATGTTGCCTTCCTGGATCAGGTCCAGGAACTGCAGCCCGCGGTTGGTGTATTTCTTGGCGATGGAGATGACGAGGCGAAGGTTGGCCTCGACCATCTCCTTCTTGGCGATGCGGGCCTCGCGCTCGCCCTTCTGCACCATGTTGACGATGCGGCGGTACTCGGGGAGCGAGGTGCCGACCGCCTGCGCGATCTCGGCGATCTCGCCGCGGATGCGCTCGACGGTGTCGCGCTCGGATGCGGCGAAGGCGGCCCATTTCTTGTCGCCCTTGGCCATCTCGTCGAGCCAGCTCTCGTCGAGCTCGCGGCCGCTGTAGCTTTCGAGGAAGGCCTTGCGCGGCACGCGGTGGCGCTCGGCGAGGCGTAGCATCTGGCCGCCAAGCGCCATCAGGCGGCGGTTGTAGCTGTAGAGCTGGTCGACGAGATATTCGATCTTGGCCTGGTGGAACTGGACGCTCTCGACCTCGGCGGTGAGCTGCTCGCGGAGCTTCTGGTACTTCTTCTCGTCGTTGGGCGGGAATTCGTTGCCCGAGGCGAAGGCGTCGAGTCGCGCGGCCTGGAGCTTGGCGAACTTCTTGAACAATGAGGTGATGGTCGCGAACTTCTCAAGCGCCTGCGGCTTGAGCTGCTCCTCCATCTGGGCGAGCGACAAAGCGTTCTCGTCGTCGTCGTCGTCGGCCTGCGGCTTGGCGCGGCGCTCGACGAGGTCGTCCTCTTCGTCGCTGTCTGCGGACGCCTCCTCGGGCTCGTCCTCGTCCTCCTTAATGGTCGGGCCGGCGACCTTCTCGCTGATCTCGGCTTCGCCGCCTTCCTCACCTTCCTCGCTCTCGGCGATCTGCTCGGCGGTGGGGCCCTTCGACAGCATCGCCTCGAGGTCGAGGATCTCGCGCAGCTGCATCGTGCCTTCGTTGAGGTTCTTCGACCATTCGATGATCGCGTTGAAGGTCATCGGGCTTTCGCAAAGCCCCCAGATCATCGTGTCGCGGCCGGCCTCGATGCGCTTGGCGATGGCGATCTCGCCCTCGCGGGACAATAGCTCGACCGCGCCCATCTCGCGCAGGTACATGCGCACCGGGTCGTCGGTGCGGTCGACGGCTTCCTTCTTGGTCGCCGCGGCGGGGCGGGGACCGCCGTCGTCGAGCGGGTCGACCTCTTCTTCCTGGGCGCTCTCGGCCTCGGACTCTTCCTCGGCCTCTTCCTCGTTCTCGACGACGTTGATGCCCATCTCGTTGATCGCGGACATGATGTCCTCGATCTGCTCGGAGCTCATCTGGTCCTGGGGAAGCGCCTCGTTCAATTCGTCATAGGTGACGAAGCCGCGCTTCTTCGCGCGCGCGAGAAGCTTCTTGATCGAGGCGTCGTTGAGGTCGATCAGTGGAGCGTCGCCGCTTTCGGATGCTTCGGTCTCTGCCGCTTCGTTCTTCGCCATGGTCCCGGTGCCGCCTAGTCAGTGCCGGCGAGTGACGCCAGCCTTTGCATTACTTCCTCTCGCGCAGCGCGCAGCCGGAGCTGCTCGTCGTACGCGTCCTCGTCGCCGGCCTTCAAACGCTCGGTCGCCTCGCTGAGAGCCGCACCGATCTCCTCGCCCGCCGCGAGCGCCTCGATCGCGATCCCGAGATCGCGAACCGCCCGTTCGGGCTCGGCATCGCCGCGGGTGAAGGAAAAGCCGCCTGTGGAGCTGAGCGACCGTCCCTTGCCCGCCCGGGCTCCAGCGGGTTGCAATATGGTGACAAGCGCCGCCCGATCAAGCTTTTCGCCGGACAGCGCCGCGTCTACGAGGCGGTCGCGCTGGGCGGCAAGCGCCCGGTCGGCGATCGGAAGGTGGGCGAGCTGCTCGACATGGCCGGTCAGGGCCTCCGGGAAATAGGCGAAACCGGTGATCAGCGCGCGGGCGGTCGCATCGTCGATTCCGGTGCGGGAAATGCGCCGGGCGACGTCCGTCGGCGGCGGCTCCGGCGGTGCCCAGCGGCCGCTCTTGCGGTCGAACCGGTTGCGCCGCTCCTGCCAGGGCCGGCGGACCGAGCCGAACTCGGAATCGAAGCGGGCGAGCCACTGGTCGCGGTAGAGGCGGCGAAGCTCGGGATCGCCGATCGCCTGCGCATGTTCGACGAGCCGCTGGCGAAGGCCGGCGCGGGCCTCGGGCGTCGTCAGGGGCTGCGCGTCCCGTTCATGCCGCCATAGCCGCTGGTCGAGCGGCTCCGGCTCGGCGAGCAGCGCCTCTAAGGCCTCGCGCCCTCCCGCGCTGACGAGGTCGTCGGGATCCTGGCCGGCGGGGAGCTCGACGAAGCGAAGCGTGCGATCTGGCCGAAGGTGCGGAAGTGCGCGAAGTGCCGCGCGTATCGCGGCCTTCTTTCCTGCCGCATCCCCGTCGAAGCAGAGGATAGGGGCGGGATCGAGCCGCCACATGCGCTCGAGCTGCGCTTCGGTGACCGCGGTTCCGTTGGGAGCGACAGCCTCGGCGATCCCGGCGCGGTCGAGCGCGATCACATCCATATAGCCCTCGACGACGACCAGCCGCTTTGCCTGACGGCTGGCGGGTCCCGCGCGGTCGATGTTGTAGAGGGTCCGGCCCTTGTCGAAGAGCGGCGTGCCCGGGGAATTTAGATATTTGGGCTCGCCTTCGCCCAGGATCCGGCCGCCGAAAGCGATGACCCGGCCTCGCGCGTCGCGGATCGGAATCATCAGCCGCCCGCGGAAACGGTCGTAGGTCTCGCCGCCCTCGTCGGGCCGGATGAGCATCCCAGTCTCGACCAGCCTGTCCTCGCCGAGGTGCGAAAGCGCGCGCTTGAGCGCGTTGCGGCTGTCGAGCGCGAGGCCGAAGCCGAAGCGGGCGAGGGTTTGCGCCCCGATCCCGCGGTTCTTCAGATATTCGCGCGCCGCGGTGCCCTCAACGCCCTGAAGCTGCTCGGAGAACCATTTCTGGCACGCCGCCATGACGTCAGTCAGCGAGGCAGCTCGCTCGGCGCGCTCCTTCGCCTTCGGATCGGGGGCGGGGACCTCCATCCCGGCCTTGGCCGCAAGTTCCTTGACCGCGTCCATGAAGGGCAGGCCGCGATGGTCGGTGAGGAAGCGGATCGCGTCTCCATGCGCCCCGCATCCGAAGCAATGGTAGAAGCCCTTGTCGTCGTTGACCGTGAAGCTGGGCGTCTTTTCGTTGTGGAAGGGGCAGCAGGCTTTCCATTCGCGCCCCGCGCGGATCAGCTTCACCGAAGGCGCGATGACGCTCGAGAGCAGGGTCCGCGCGCGAAGCTCGTCAAGCCATTGCGGTGACAGGGTCATTGCGAATCACTTTGTGCACCGCAAGTCGCCGCCGCAAGCGCCAAGCCGCACTTATCCACAGGCGCGAATCGCGCGCTCTCAGGCCGAGAGCATTTCCTTCACCAGCGCGCTGGCGCGGGCCGGCTCGAGCGCGCCGGCGTGGCGCGATTTCACCTCGGCCATGACCTTGCCCATGTCCCGAACCGAGCTCGCGCCGGTTTCGGCGATGATCGCGGAAATGGCGGCGCGTGCATCCTCATCGGACATCTGCGCTGGAAGGAAGCGCTCAATCACCGCGATCTCGGCCTCCTCCACCGCCGCGCGGTCCTCGCGGCCGCCCTTGCGGTAGACGTCCGCCGACTCGCGCCGCTGCTTGATCATCTTCTGCAGCACTTCGGTGACGAGCTGGTCGTCGTCGGCGGGCGCGCCGCCGGTCCGAGCCTCGATGTCGCGATTCTTGATCGCTGCCTGGACCAGGCGCAGCGTGCCGACCGTGTCCTTGTCGCCGCTTTTCATCGCCGCGATCGTCGCGGCCTTGATGTCGTCCCGGATCATGGTTTCGCCCTAGCGGTCGATTTCCTGGCTGGCCAGCGTTGACCGGCCCGCCGAAAGGGCATAGCGGCACTCCCTTAGCGACATCGTTGAAACCCCGTTGACGGAAGGCTCCTGACGCCCATGGCCGACGCCAAACCCACGCCCGCGCCCCAATCGGAGGGTGCGACGGGAGTCGTGGTGTTCGCCGACGGCCGGACCATCTGGGGCCGCGGCTTCGGCGCGGAAGGCGAGGCGGTCGGGGAGCTTTGCTTCAACACCGCCATGACCGGCTACCAGGAAGTGATGACCGATCCGTCCTACGCAAAGCAGGTCATCGCCTTCACCTTCCCGCACATCGGCAATGTCGGCGCCAACGACGAGGACATCGAGGCGGCGGAAGCCCATGCGCTCGGCTGCCTGGTCCGCGAGCCGGTGACCGAGCCGTCCAATTACCGCGCCGGCGAGGATTTCGCGCAGTGGATGCGCAAATGGGGCCGGATCGGCATTTCCGGCGTCGACACGCGCGCGGTCACGCGGCTCGTGCGCGAGGAAGGGCCGCCGTCGGTCGCCGTCGCGCACAGCGCCAACGGCGAGTTCGACCTCGACAAGCTTCGCAAGATGGCGGCCGACTGGCCGGGCCTGGAGGGCATGGACCTGGCGAAGGAGGTCAGCCGGCTGCAGGTCGAACGCTGGACCGGCGGCAAATGGGCCTGGGGCAGGGGCTATGAGCTCGGCGGCGACGATCCGAATCGGCCGCACGTCGTCGCGGTCGACTATGGCTCGAAGCGCAACATCTTCCGCAACCTGTGCGAGGCCGGCGCCCGCGTGACGGTCGTTCCGGCGACCGCTTCGTTTGAAGAGATGATGGACCACAAGCCCGACGGCTTTTTCCTGTCGAACGGGCCGGGCGAC
>JBKHXB010000084.1:0-5579 GCA_046566245.1 Alphaproteobacteria bacterium
AGCCGGAATCGCTGCTCGAAAGGATATACGGAGCGTAGGCGGTCCAGAACAGGATCCGCTCGCCCCACAGGTCCGGCCTCCAGGCGGCGTCGACCCGTGTCCCGTGCGCGAGCAGCCAGCGGCCCGCGATTGCCTCGGCAAGCCTGGAGCCCTTTTCCCGGGATGCCGCTGCCGCAAGATCGCGCAGCCAGGAGAAGCCCTGGAGCTGGTCGGCGAGCGGAGTCCCGGTGCCGATCACGGCGAAGTCGAGGTCTGTGAGCGAGACCGTTTCGCTGCCCCAGGCAAAAGTCCCCGAAAGCAGGGAGTCGCCGCGCTTGCGGTCGCCCTGCACATGGTCGCGCGGGACCGCGACCAGGCGCAGCGGCTTGCGCCCGGGGCCGATCAGCCGCGAGATCAGCGACCCGCGCGCAAGCTTTCGAACTACGGCGCTCTGGGCCGCGTCGCGGCTCATCCCTCTCCCCGAAGCGCCCTGATGTTGGCCGCATAATGGGAAGGTCCGCCACGGAAGGCGGCGGTTCCAGCGACGAGCACGGTCGCGCCGGCATTGACCGCTTGCGGAGCGGTTTCCGGATCGATCCCGCCGTCCACCTCGAGAGCGACATCGAGCCCCAGCCTGGCGATGCGCTGCGCCACCGCCTCGACCTTGGCGAGCTGGCTTGAGATGAACTTCTGGCCGCCGAAGCCCGGGTTGACGCTCATGACCAGCACGAGGTCGATATCTTCGAGCACATGGTCGAGCGCCGAGGCGGGAGTCGCGGGGTTCAGCGACACCCCGGCCTTCTTGCCCAGCGACTTGATGCGCTGAATCGTGCGGTGGAGATGCGGCCCGGCCTCGGGGTGGACAGTGATGATGTCGGCGCCCGCCTCGGCGAACCCGTCCAGGAACGGATCGACCGGCGAGATCATCAGGTGCACGTCGAACGGCTTCGAGCTGTGCGGGCGAAGCGCCTTCACGACCCCCGGGCCGATGGTGAGGTTGGGCACGAAATGACCGTCCATCACGTCGATGTGGATCCAGTCCGCGCCCGCCTCGTCGATCGCGCGCACTTCCTCGCCGAGGCGCGCGAAATCGGCGGAAAGGATGGACGGGGCGATCAGGGGTTCGGCCATTGGCCCGATTAGACGATATTAAACCGCGCGGACAAGGCGCGCGGTAAAGAAGCCGTCGAGCCCGCCCTGCGCTTCCAGCAGCCCCGGAAGGATTCGGAACCAACCCTCGGGCGCCGGAATAGCGAAATCCGGGAGGCCTTCGGGCGCGGCGACCGCAATGCCGGGAGTGGAATCGAGAAAGGCGCGCACCACCTGCTCGCCCTCTTCCGGCTCGAGCGAGCAGACGGAATAGACGAGCGTCCCGCCCGGTTTCAGCCAGTTCGCCGCTCGAGCCAGCAACCGCGCCTGGAGCTCCGCCGCCTCGGCGATGATGCGCGGCCGTGCACGGTAGAGCACTTCCGGGTGTCGCCTGAAGGTGCCGGTTGCGGAGCAGGGCGCGTCAAGCAGGATCGCGTCGAATTGCCTGGCCGACTCCCACTTGAGAGCGTCGGCCTCCACCAGTTTCGCAGCAAGCCCCGTGCGCTCGAGGTTCTCGGCGAGCCGTTCCAGCCGCGCCGCAGAGGCATCGAGCGCGGTCACCGAATGCCCGGCCGCGGCCAGTTGCATGGCCTTTCCGCCTGGTGCCGAGCAAAGGTCAAGGACCTTGGCCGCATCACCTGGAACGAGCCGCGCCGGGAGCGAGGCGGCAAGGTCCTGGACCCACCATTCGCCGCTATCGAAGCCCGGAAGGCTGTGCACCGCGCCCGCGACCGAAAGACGCACATGCCGCGGCGCAAGCGAAATACCGCCACTTTCCCGCGCGAATGATTGCGCCGCCTCATCCGATTTGAAGCTCAGATCCAGGGCCGGGCGCGCGGCGATCAGCCGCCGTGCCGCGCGCACCATGTCCTCGCCCCAGGCGCGGCGCCACCGCTCCTCGACCTCGGCCGGAAGACGGGGCGCATTCAGCGGCGGCAGGCCGCGGCGCAGGAGCGTGCCAAGCACGCCGTGAACTAGGCGGCGGGGACCGCCGTCGACGAGGGGAAGCGCGGTCGCAACCAGCGCATGATCGGGCGTGCCGAGGCCCGCTTTCTGCGCGAGCGCCATGCGCAGCACCATGCGTGCCTTAGAATCGTCCGGAAGGCGCTTTTTCGTCGCGCTGTCGATCAGCGAATCGAGATCGGGAAGCCGGCGCAAGGTCTCGCCGGCGATGGCAAGCGCAAGAGCGCGGTCGCTGTCCGATAACTGGCGCGCCGCCCCGGTCGCCGATTCGAGCGTGCGCCCGCCGCGCAGCACGTGATCGAGCATCACGAGCGCCGCTCGGCGCGCGTCCAGGCCCTCGGTCCTTGGATTCCGCTCAGGCAACGCCCATCCTCATGCCATGAAGCGCCCGCCCCATCTCGACCCGCCGAAGCATCTGTCGAAGTCTCCGCCCGTGCCCGACCCTGGGCCGCCCGTGGAAGCCGGCCCGCCCGCGGGGGAAGAGGAGCGTCCGGACCCGACCCGCCACGGCGACTGGGAGAAGAAGGGCATCGCAATCGATTTCTAGACGCCCTCCGCGCGCGGCGGCCGCGACAGCAGGTCCCCGAGCACCGATTCGACGCTCGCGCCGCCGAGGATCCGGTCGACCGACTCGACGATCGGCATGTCGATGCCGCGCTCGCGCGCCAGCCGCGCCAGCACGGGCGCGGTGAATGCCCCTTCCGCGACCGTGCGCCGGTCCGCCATCAGCTCGGCAGCGGTGCGGCCTTCGCCCAGGCCCTTGCCGAGCGAATAGTTGCGCGAGCTGGTCGACGAGCAGGTCAGAACGAGGTCGCCGAGGCCGGAAAGGCCGGCGAGCGTCTCGCGCCTCGCTCCGAAGGCCTGCCCAAACCGGACCATCTCGGCGAAGCCGCGCGCGATCAGCGCCGCACGGGCGTTGAGTCCCAGGCCCAGCCCCTCGACCACGCCGCAGGCAATGGCGAGGACGTTCTTCACCGCCCCGCCCACCTCGGCGCCGGCGACATCGTCGCTGAGGTAGATCCTGAAGGTCGGAAGCGCGAGGCGGTCGCGCAGCGCCTCTGCCACCCCTGGCTCTTCGGCCGCGAGCGTGACCGCGGTGGGAAGCCCGTGCGCGACCTCGTGCGCAAAGGTCGGGCCGGACAGAACGGCGATCGGCGCTCCGCCCGAGACTTCCGCCGCGACCTCGTGGAGAAGCTTGCCAGTGCCTTCCTCGATCCCCTTCGAGCAGAGCACGCGCGGCGCGTCGGAGCGCGGTGCGGTCTGCAGGACAGCGCGCATATGCTGGGCCGGAGTCACCACGAGCCAGGCGTCGAAGTTGACGATCTCGCCGATATCGGAGGTCGCCCTGATCGCCGGCTCGAGCGGGATTCCCGGCAGGAAGACCGTGTTTTCGTGCGCGCCGTTGATCGCGTCGACTACTTCGTCCTCGCGGGCCCAGAGCAAAGTCTCGCGCCCGCCGGTTGCGGCAACCTGCGCGAGCGCTGTGCCCCAAGCCCCGCCGCCAATCACCGCGATCCGATCGATCTTCATGCCTTGACGCCCGCGCCGCGCACCTTTTCGGCCTTGGGGTCGAGCGGCCAGCGAGCTCGCGCGGGAGAATCCAGGCCATCGGTCATACCGAGCGCATAGCGCTCCGCGCCCGCCCAGGCGATCATCGCCGCATTGTCGATGCACAGCCAGCCGGGGGGAACCACGAAGCGGCGGCCCTGATCCTCCGCGACCGTCTGCAATGCATTACGGATCGCGCGGTTGGCGGCGACTCCGCCGGCAACGACGAGCGTCGGCGAATCGCTGCCTTCGAGCGCGATCCGGGTGCGGTCGACAAGCACGTCGACCACCGCCTGCTGGAAGCTCGCGGCCACGTCTTCGGGGCTGGACGTCCCCGCCGCGACGGCGCGCTGGACCGCGCTCTTCAGGCCCGCGAAGGAAAAATGCGGCTCCGCCGACCCGACCAGCGGCCGCGGCAGAGGAACCGCCGAAGCATCGCCCGCGGACGCCAGTTCTTCGATCGCGGGGCCGCCCGGATAGCCGAGGCCAAGAAGCTTGGCCGCCTTGTCGAAGGCCTCGCCAGCAGCATCATCGATAGTCGTCGCCAGCCGGCGGTAATTGCCTACACCGAGCACTTCGAGCAGCTGGCAATGCCCGCCGGAAACCAACAGCAGCAGGTAGGGAAAATCGAGGTCGGGATCGACGAGGCGCGGCGAGAGCGCATGGCCCTCGAGATGGTTGACCGCGATCAGCGGCTTGCCGGAGGCAAGCGCAAGGCCCTTGCCGGTCATGAGCGCGACCATCACGCCGCCGATCAGGCCCGGGCCAGCAGTCGCAGCAATCGCATCGACATCGGCGATCCCGACTCTCGCCTCGCCCAGCAGGTTGCGGACGAGGTCGGGGAGGATCTGCACGTGGGCGCGGGCCGCGATCTCCGGGACGACGCCGCCGAACGGCCGGTGCGCATCGTTCTGGGAGACGACCGCCTGGGCGAGGATACGCCGTTCGCTCGTCACAAGCGCGGCGGCGGTATCGTCGCAGGAGGATTCGAGGCCGAGGACCAGCGCCATGCCCGGCCCTTTGCCTCAACGCGGGCCGATGCACTAGGGGAGGCCGATGGATCGCGCTCCCCGGCTTGGTACGCGAGGCTCTCCGCTGGCGCTGGCGCAGGCGCGCGAGGTGGCGGCCGCAATCGAGGCCGCGCAGGGTTGGCCGGCCGGCTTCGTCGAGGTGGTTCCGATCACGACGAGCGGCGACAGGATCAAGGACCGGCCGCTCGCCGAGGTCGGCGGCAAGGGCCTGTGGACGAAGGAGCTGGATTCGGCCTTGCTCGCCGGGGACATCGACTTCGCCGTGCACTCGGCCAAGGACGTCGAGGTCGTCCGCCCCGAAACGATCCGCCTCGCCGCGGTCCGCCCCCGGACTCACGTCGTCGATGTGCTGGTCGGGGCTCCTTCGATCGATGCTCTTCGCGAAGGGGCGGTCCTCGGAACCTCCTCGCCGAGGCGCAAGGCCCAGCTTCTCGCTGTCCGCCCCGACCTTACCGTCGTCACCCTGCGCGGCAATGTCGAAACGCGCCTGCGGAAGCTTTCCGAGGGGGAAGCGGACGCCACGGTGCTTTCGTCCGCTGGCCTGCACCGGCTCGGTCTGGACGAGGTCGGGAGCCCGCTTCCCTTCGAGATCATGCTTCCTGCTCCCGGCCAGGGCGCGATCGCGGTCGAATGCCGAGCCGGCGATCCCGAATGGGCCGAGCTGCTGGAGTCGATTAATGACCGGCCAAGCAGGCATTCGGTTCTCGCCGAACGCGCCTTCGCAAGGGCCCTCGGCGGGTCGTGCCACTCCCCGGTCGCGGCGATGGCGACGGCAGAAGGGGACGAGGTCAGGCTTACCGGCGAGATCCTGTCCGAGGACGGCTTGGCCAGGATCCGCGACGAGGCCGTCTTTGCGGCCGGAGACGAGGCTGCTGCGGCGGAGCTGGCGCTCGCGATGCTCGATCGGGCGCCTGATTCCATTCGCAGGCTGTTCGCGCCCGCATGAGGCCGCTCCTCATCGTCCGACCC
>JBKHXB010000085.1:0-5468 GCA_046566245.1 Alphaproteobacteria bacterium
CGCGCGAGGCCCATCGCCCCGACATGGTCGAGCCACAGCGCCATCGCGATCTGCCCCGCGATTCCGATCGTGATCAGGGCCGCGACCCCGATCTTCGGCGCGGCATAAGCGGCGACGGCCACGAACACGGCCCCGTACAGGCCGCCTAGCCACGCGTACCAGGGCAGGCCCGCGAAGGCCACGGTCCCCGGCCGGTTGCCGCTCGCCAGCCACGCCATGGCCAGCGCAGCGGTCCCGACCGTGAACGAGATGAGCGCCGCCAGGATCGCCGAACCGCCTGCCTTGGCGAGCATCGCGTTGGTCGGCGCCTGGAGCGCGACGAGGCCGCCGGCGATGAAGACGAGCAGGATCGGAATGAGGAATGCCAAGGGGATTCTCCTAGCCGGAACGGAGGAGCCCGACCGCCTGGTCGCGCTCGAACAGGTAGAGGCACGTACGCGCCGCCTGCCCGCGAGGGCCCGACAGCCCACCGTCGCGGTCGAGCAGAAGCTGCGCGTCGCTCTGCGCGATCGGCGCCAGGTCCTCGACGTCCTCGGCGGTCGCGACCCGGAAGGCGACCTCGCCCGACTGCCGCGTGCCAAGGATTTCGCCCGGACCCCGCAACCGCAGATCCTCCTCGGCGATCCTGAAGCCGTCGTTGGTCTCGCGCATCAGGGCGAGCCGCGCGCGCGCCGTCTCCGTAAGATTGGCCGAACGGATGAGGAGGCAGGTGCTCCTGCCGGACCCGCGCCCCACCCTTCCGCGAAGTTGGTGGAGCTGGGCGAGGCCGAACCGCTCGGCCCCCTCGACCACCATCAGGGTTGCGTTGGGCACGTCGACTCCCACTTCAATGACCGTGGTCGCGACCAGGATTGCATGATCGCCGGCCGCGAACGACGCCATGACAGCGTCCTTCTCCGGTCCCTTCATCCGCCCGTGGACCAACCCCACCTTGTCTTCGCCGAAGCGGACCTTCAGCACTCTTGCCCGCTCCTCGGCGGCGGCCGCGTCCGTCGTCGCGCTCTCCTCGACCAGGGGGCAGACCCAATAGGCTTGGCCGCCCGCTGCGACGTGCCGGCCGAGCCCGTCGACCACCTCCGCGAGCCGCTCCTCGCTAATCACCCGGGTTTCGACCGGGGTCCTGCCCGGAGGCATTTCATCGATCCGGCTGACGTCCATTTCCCCATATTGGGTCAGCGTCAGCGTCCGCGGGATCGGCGTTGCCGTCATCACCAGAAGATGCGGCGGCCGCTCGGCCTTCTGGGATAGGAGCAGCCGCTGCGAGACCCCGAAGCGGTGTTGTTCGTCGATTACGGCGAGCCCGAGTTTCTTATAGGTGACCTTCTCCTGGAAGATCGCATGCGTTCCGACGAGGATGTCGATCGAGCCGTCGGCGAGACCCATGAGCACGCTTTCGCGCGGCCGTCCCTTCTCGCGCCCGGTCAGGATCGCAATCCGCACGCCAAGCGAATGGAGCTGGCCGAGAAGGGTCTGGTGATGCTGCCGGGCAAGGATTTCCGTCGGGGCCAGCAGCGCTGCCTGCGCACCCGCTTCGACTGCGATCAGCATCGCCTCGGTCGCGACCAGCGTCTTTCCCGAGCCGACATCGCCCTGGAGCAGGCGGAGCATCGGCACGCTCTGTTCCATGTCGCCGCGGATCTCGTCGATCACGCGTCGCTGCGCGGCGGTGTGCTGGTACGGCAGCTTGAGCTTGCCGAGCAGCGCGCCGGTTCCGGCGAGCGGGACTCCGCGCTTGCGGCGCGCGGACTGGCGGAGGAGCAGCAGCGCGAGCTGGTTGGCGAAAATCTCGTCGTAGGCCAGACGCCGGCGGGCGTCGGCTGACGTCGGGTCATTGTGCGCCTCGGCGAGCGCCGTTCGCCACGGCCGCCATGCCTCGCGCGCCGCAAGGCTCGGCTCGATCCATTCGGCGAGCTCGGGAGCCCGCTCGAGCGCGTGCAATGCAAGCTCCCGCATCCTCCTGTTCGTGATGCCCTCGGTGAGCGGATAGACCGGCTCGCGGATCGCGGGCTCCGGTCCCTTACCGGGCTGGGTCACCTCGGGATGGATGATCTGCCACTCGTCGCCATAGGCTTCGAGCTTCCCCGACACCGTCCGGAGCTCGCCGATCGGAAGGCTCTTTTTCGCCCAGGCAGGGTGGTTGAAATAGATCAGGCTGATGGTGTTGCCTTCGCTGTCGGACGCGAAGATCCGCAGCGGCCCCTTGCCCGACCGGCTCTCGCGAGTGTCGAACGGCCGCAGGTCGAGGATGACGTTGCGGCCGAGCAGCCCCGCGCTCGCGGCGGGAGCCCTAACCCGTTCGATCACTCCGGTGGGCAGATGATAAAGGAGATCGACGACCCGTGTGATGTCGAGGCGCTTTAGGAGCTTGGCGACCTGAGGACCCACTCCGGCCAGGCTCTCCGCCTCCGCGAACAAAGGGTTGAGGATCTCGGGGCGCATGGAACAGCTGTTAACGCCGGTTTCGGCGCTCGCAATGACCATCGCTCGGCCTTACATGCCGGCCATGCACTCCGACCCGGAACTCAAGCGCCTGCGCTGGCGCGCCCACCATCGCGGGACGAAGGAGGCCGACCTTCTCGTCGGCGGATTCTTCGATTCGCACCATGAATCCTGGGGCCCCGCCGAGCGCGCTTTGTTCGCCGAGTTGATCGAGGAGCAGGACGACGACATCATCGCCTGGGCAACCGGAACCGCGGAGGCCCCGAAGCGCTTCCATGGGCCAATGCTCGAAGCCATGAAGAAGCTCGATTACGTGCCCAAAGCCCGATGACCGAGCCGCTGCCCAGGATCCTCGGCGCCGGCGAGCCGCTGACACTCGCGGGAGTTCCAGCAGGCTTCCTCCCCTGGCTTGCGGCCGACCTGGCGCGGGCCGCCCACGGGCGAAGCAAGCCTGGCCGCGCGGTGGTGATCGCGTCCGATGAAGCGGCGATGCGCGCGCTTGCGGAAACCGCGCCGCTGTTCGCGCCCGAGATCGAGGTGCTGACGCTTCCGGCCTGGGATTGCCTTCCCTACGACCGCGCGTCGCCGGCGCTCAGGGTGATGGCCGAGCGCCTGGCGACCCTGAACGCGCTGCAGCAGCCGCAATCCGGTCCGCAGCTGCTCCTCGTCACCGCCAACGGCGCGACCCAGCGGCTCCTCACTCCGTTCCGGATCCGCCAGCTGACCCGCCGTATCGCGGTTGGCGAGGGGGTCGACCGCGAGGAGCTGGTCGGCCAGCTGACCTCGCTCGGCTACCAGCGGGTCGACACGGTCGCCGAACATGGCGAATTCGCGGTGCGCGGCTCGCTCGTTGACCTGTACCCGTCGGGCGAACCGCTGGCACTTCGGCTCGACTTCTTCGGCGACGAGATCGAGAGCATCCGGCAATTCGATCCCGCCGACCAGCGCACCACGGGCAAGATCAAGACCTTCACCCTGATGCCTGCGTCCGAGGCCCTTCTCGACGAGGGCAACGTCAAGCGCTTCCGCGAGCGCTATCGAGAGAGCTTTGGCGCGACCGCGACCGGAGACCCGCTGTACCAGGCGGTGTCTGACGGCCGCCGGCTAGCCGGGATGGAGCATTGGCTGCCCCTGTTCGAGGAGCGGCTTTCCACCCTGTTCGACTATCTCGGGGAAGACGACATCGTTGTCCGCGACGCCGGCGTCGGTCCGGCCCTCGATTCCCGCTGGGAGAGCATCGAGGACTATTTCCAGAACCGCACCAGGGCGATGCAGGCCGAGCCCGGAAGCTACCGGCCGCTGCCCCCGACCGCTTTGTATTTGTCGAAGGGCGAATGGGAGCAGGCAGTCGCTGCCCAGCCGATCCATCGTTCCTCCCCCTTCCCGGAAGCCGAAGGGCCGCGGACCGTGAGCTTCGGGGTGGACTCCGCGCGCGACTTCGCGCCCGAGCGCGCCCGCAACGACAATGTCTACGAGGCTGTCGCGGACCATATCGCCGACCTTCGCCGGAGCGGGCGCAAGGTCGTCTTGGCCAGCTACACCAGGGGCGCGCGCGACCGCCTTTCGGGGCTTCTCGAAGACCATGGGGTGAAATCTGCCGGGCCGGTGGACAGCTGGCAGGAGGCGCTCGGCTCGAAGGCGCAGCCGGCGCTCATGGTGCTTCCGCTAGACCACGGTTTCACGACGCCCGACGTCGCGGTCCTGACCGAGCAGGACATGCTTGGCGACCGCCTCGTCAGGCGGCGCAAGCGCCGCAAGAGCGCCGACGCCTTCCTGGCCGAGATCGCCAGCCTTTCGCCAGGCGATCTCGTCGTCCATGCCGAGCACGGGATCGGCAAATATGAAGGGCTGACCTCGATCCAGGTCGGCAAGAGCCCGCACGATTGCGTCGCGATCGAATATTCAGGCGGCGACAAGCTCTACCTCCCGGTCGAGAACATCGAGCTGCTGTCGCGCTACGGCAGCGAGACCGAGGGAGTGTCCCTCGACAGGCTGGGCGGCGAGGCCTGGCAGCGCCGCAAGGCGCGGATGAAGGAGCGCATCCGCGAGATCGCCGGAGAGCTGATCAAGGTCGCCGCGATCCGCGCCACCCGCCCTGCCCCGCTCGCTCAGGCCGATTCTGCCTTTCCCCAGTTCGTCGATCGCTTCCCCTACGAGGAGACGGACGACCAGGAGCGGGCCATCCAGGAAGTCCTCGAGGACCTGGAGGCGGGCAAGCCGATGGATCGTCTGGTCTGCGGCGATGTCGGCTTCGGCAAGACGGAGGTCGCGCTCCGCGCCGCCTTCGTGGTTGCCATGTCGGGGATGCAGGTCGCGCTCATCTGCCCGACGACGCTTCTTGCCCGCCAGCATTACCGGAACTTCGTCGATCGGCTCCACGGTTTCCCGGTCGAGGTCGGCCGGCTTTCGCGGCTGGTCCCGGCGGCGGAAGCGAAGCGGACGAAGGAGGGCCTCGAGAAAGGCACCGTCGACATCGTCATCGGCACCCATGCGCTTCTCGCCAAGGGCCTCAAGTTCAAGAAGCTCGGCCTCGTCATCATCGACGAGGAGCAGCATTTCGGAGTGACGCACAAGGAGCGGCTCAAGGCGCTTCGGGCAGACGTCCACGTCCTGACGCTGACCGCGACTCCGATTCCGCGGACCCTGCAAATGGCGATGAGCGGGCTTCGCGAGCTCAGCGTCATCCAGACCCCGCCCGTCGACCGGCTCGCGGTCCGCACCTACGTCACGCCCTGGGACAGCGTCGTCATTCGCGAGGCCTTGCTTCGCGAGCATTATCGGGGCGGCCAGAGCTTCTTCGTCGCGCCTCGGATCAAGGACCTTCCCGACCTCGAGGAATGGCTTCGTGAAAACGTGCCGGAAGTGAAGTTCGTCACCGCCCACGGCCAGATGAGCGCCTCGCAGGTCGAGGAGCGGATGAGCGCCTTCTACGACAGGAAATATGACGTCCTGCTCTCGACCACGATCGTCGAAAGCGGGCTCGACATCCCGAGCGCGAACACCCTGGTCGTCCATCAGGCCGACCGCTT
>JBKHXB010000086.1:0-5371 GCA_046566245.1 Alphaproteobacteria bacterium
CTTCGGCGACCGGTGCGGCGGGGGCGCTTGCCGACGGCCTCGCAGCGCTTGCGCTGGCAGTCGCGCGCTTCGGCTTGGCGACAGGAGCCGGTGCAGGCTCGCTTGCCTCCTCGTTTGCCGTCGGCTCGGTCGCGGCCTCTGGCTCCGGGGCCGGGGCGAGCGGGTCAACCGGCGCATCGGACGCCGGAGGAGCCTCGGTCGCGACCGGAGCCTCCGGCGCGGTGACGGCCGGGTCGGCCGTGACGTCCTGCGCCAGGGCCGTGGTTGAAGAAAGGGCGAGCACCGCTATCGCGGCAGCGCCCGAACGAATCATCACGTCGCGTTTTGTCATAGTCCGGACCCAACAGGCCCGACTTCGTTTCGGCTGCAACATTAACGGTGACTTGAGCCGCCGAGCCGACGAACCGCCCTTCCGCTCAGCTGCGTTCGACCCCCGCCTTGTCGAGTTCCGGGGCCAGTCTGCCGGTCAGCCAGAGCCACCACATCCTGAAGTCCGCGGCCAGCGACCACAGCGGGTAGGTGAAGGTCGCGGGACGGTTCCTCTCCACCCGGAAATGGGCGAACCAGGCAAAGCCGTAGCCCGCGATCGGGACGGCGAGCAGCAGCAGCCAGCGGCCGGTCAGGACCGCGAAGAGCAAGATAAGGACGACCAGGGTCGTTCCGGCATAATGAAGCGCGCGGGTGCGCGGCTTCGAATGCTCGCGCAGGTAGAATGGCCAGAAGTCGGCGAAGGTCCGGTATTCGCGCGCCATCGGCCAAAGTTAGCCCGCGAAGGCGGATACGAAAAGGGCGGCCCCGCCGGACCGCCCCTGATCGTTGAAGGATTGCCGGGCCTGGCCTAGGCGAGCTTCTCGGCGAAGATCATGCGCCCGCCGGCGAGCTTTTCCATCACCTTCCACTGGTCATGCCGGCTGAAGGCGAAGCAGCCTTGGCTGCGGCCGAGCTTGCCGTGGGTCTCGATGACGTCGGGCTCGGCGTACCAGGCATTGTGGATGACGATTGCCCGAGACAGCGCGTTGCTGTTCGACCAGTCATGGCCGTGCAGCTTCATCGAGAGGCCGTACTTGCCATGATAATATTCGCCCGTCGTGTAGGTGCCGTTCGACGTCGCCTCCGACCCCGGAGTGTTCGAGAAATGATCAAGGAAACCGGAGTGCGCAGGGTCCGAGCCCTTGCCGTGCGTAACGCGATAGCTTTCGACCGCGCCGCTGCGCAGGTCGACCACATGGAAGCGGTCCTCGCGCGAAGCCAGGCCAAAATCGACGATCCCGATATAATCGCGGGCGCGGATCCGGTGCTGGTCGAGCGCGGCCTTCGCGCGCTGGAACAGCATCGGGTTGATCCCGCCCGGCGCCTGAAGCGCCGACTGCGGCGCGGCCGGAACCGGCAGCCGGTCCACCGGCGGCGGCGGTGCGCTGTAAATGATGGACGGAAGGCTTGCCGCAGCAGCGGACGAGACCATGGCAGCGCCCGCACCAGCGGCGCCCCAACGCAGCATTTCCCTGCGATTCAAAGACATTTGCCCCTCGGCTCTCATCCCCCGTGCTCTATCAAAATAAAGGTTAACGGCACCCAACGAATAGTAAGTTGTTGCCCCGTTCACCGCCGAACCGGCCCGATTCATCGCATAACCGACCCATTTTGCTTGCTTGAAGTGCGCGCGAGTCGCTGCTAATGGCCCGCCGCCGCCGCAGGCCCGCTTGCGGCGAAGAGATTTTCGCGCTTTGCCGTTTTGAAACGCTGCTGGATGTCTGGCGTTGTTTCGGCAGGGATGCAATTCGAGAGGAGTTTGACGGCCGTTTATGCAGATCATCGTTCGCGACAATAACGTCGACCAGGCGCTGCGCGCGCTGAAGAAGAAGCTGCAGCGCGAGGGCGTCTACCGCGAGATGAAGCTGCGCCGGCACTACGAGAAGCCGTCGGAGAAGCGGGCCCGCGAGCGCGCCGCCGCGATCCGCCGGGCTCGCAAGCTGGAGCGCAAGCGCGCCGAGCGCGAAGGCGCCCGCTAAGGCCGCTGGCCCTTTCCTAATGCCGGCAGCAGCGCTAGTCCGGCGCCCATGTCCGCTACTTCACTCGCTGAAAGCCCTGGCAGCAGCCGGCCAGTCGCCGCGTTCTGGCTCGGGATCCTTGCACTGATTGCCGGCGGGATTGCCCTCGCCTGGTTCGGAGCGGGCGCAATGCGCGGCGAAACGACCGCGAGCGGCCTCGTCTTCCGGACGATAGAGGCAGGCTCCGGACCGTTCATCAAGCCGGTCGACGGCGTGATGATCGAATATGAAGGCCGCCTTCGTGACGGCACCGTGTTCGACAGCAGCAGCGGCCGCGGCCCGCAGCCGATGATCGCGGGCCAGACCATCCCGGGCTTTGCCGAGGCTTTGTCGAAGATGCAGCAGGGCGGCCGCTACCGGGTAATGATCCCGTCCAATCTCGCCTATGGAGCGGAGCCGCCTCCGGGCTCGGTGCCACCCAACTCCGACCTCGAATTCGACGTCGAGGTTGTCCAGGTCGTTCCGGACGCCGCGCTGATGGCGGGGTCCCAGCCGCAGCAGCCTTAAGGCTTATTCGGCCTTTTCGGCCTCCCTGGTCGCGCGAAGCGTGCGGCCGGCCCTGTCGCCCCGCAGCGCCTGGAACCAGCTGACCGGGTTCAGGATCTGGGTCGTGCCGTCGAGCGAGAAGGTGATGAATTCGGCGCGCCCGCCGATATTCTCCCACGGCACAGGCCCGCCGAGTCCGTTTTCCGGCATCCCCGCTCCGAAGCGGCTGTCGGCACTGCGGTCGCGATTGTCGCCCATCAGGAAGACATGGCCGCCGGGAACCCGGACCGGGCCGTAGTCGTCGCCCGAACTCCGACCAAGGTCGATCGTGTCATAGGTCACGCCGTTGGGCAGCGTCTCGCGCACCAGCGGCAGTCGGCAATATTGCTTGCCGTCGGCGTCGGTCACGGAGAAGCCCGTGAATTCGATCCCGCAGGGGACATTGGCGTCAATCGGGATCATCGCCGGCTTCACCCGCCGCCATTTCACGGGCTCGCCGTTGAGGATCAGCCGCCCACCGCGCACTTCGACCGTGTCGCCGGGAAGGCCGATCACCCGCTTGATATAATCCTCGTTGCTTCCCGGCGGAGTGACGATGACGATATCGCCGCGCTCCGGCATCTTTCCCAGCAGCCGTCCCCGCCAGTGCGGAAGGACGTGAAAGCTGGGCGAAACCCAAGACCAGCCGTAGGGATATTTGCTGACCACCAGCCGGTCGCCCTTGAGTAGCACCGGCATCATCGATTCCGACGGGATGTAGAAGGGCTTGGCGACGAAGCTGTGGAAGGCGAGCACGGCCAGCAGCACCCACAGCAGGCCCTTCACCTCGCGCCACAAGGCGGAGCCCTTTCCCGGCTTGGCCTTCTCGGCTGCCGGCGCTTCGGCCGGCTGCTCCGGCGCTGCTTCGGGACTGAGGTCGGTCAATCAGCTCTCCAGCTTGCGGGCCGTCAGGATCACGAACGCCTGCGCCCAGGGATATTCGTCGGTCAGTGTCAGGTGAATGTCGATTGCGTGGCCTTCCGGCGCAAGGGCGTCAAGCCGCGCCTTCGCGCCGCCGGTGAGACGAAGGGTTGGCTGACCAGAGGGCAGGTTCACAACGCCGATGTCCTTCATGAACACGCCGCGCTTAAAGCCTGTACCGACCGCTTTTGAAAAAGCTTCCTTGGCCGCGAAGCGCTTGGCTAGCGTACCGGCGCGGGTGAAGGGACGCCGCGCCGCCTTGGCCTTCTCGACGTCGGTAAAGACCCGGTCGAGGAAGCGGTTCCCGAACCGCTCGAGCGATTTCTCGATCCGGCGAATGTCGCAGATGTCGTTGCCGATCCCGACGATCACCGCAATTCCTCCATGCGAGCAAAGCTCGTGGGGAGGGGAACCATGCGCAGCATGGTGGAGGCGTAAGTGGCAGAGCGCCAGGATCCCTCCACCATCCGCTCTTCGGCGGATGGTCCCCCTCCCCATCGCTGCGCGATAGGGAGGATCGTCATCTCGCGCTGTCCATCAACCCGCGCATCCTGCGGACGCTGTCTTCGAGCCCCGTGAAGATCGCTTCGCCGACCAGGAAATGGCCGATGTTGAGTTCGGCGAGCTGCGGGATCGCGGCGACCGGCTGGACGTTGTCGAAGGTCAGGCCGTGGCCCGCGTGAGGTTCGATGCCGTTCTTCACGGCAAGCGCGGCGCAATCGGCAGTGCGCTTGAGCTCGGCCGAGCGCTGTTCGCCCTCGACATGCGCGTAGCGGCCGGTGTGGAATTCGACGACGGGGGCGCCGAGGCGCATCGCGGCCTCGACCTGGCGCTCGGCGGGCTCGATGAACAGGCTCACCCGGATCCCGGCTGAGCGGAGCCGATCGACGTAGGAGGCAAGGTGGGCGTGCTGACCCGCGGCGTCCAGCCCGCCTTCGGTCGTCCGCTCCTCGCGCCGCTCGGGCACGATGCAGGCGGCGTGCGGCTTATGGCGAAGCGCGATGTCGAGCATCTCCTCGGTCGCCGCCATCTCGAGGTTCAGGGGAAGGTCGATCTCGGCCATCAGCCGGTCGATGTCAGCATCGGTGATGTGCCGCCGGTCCTCGCGCAGGTGGGCCGTGATCCCGTCGGCGCCGGCCTTCGCCGCGATATGGGCGGCGCGCACGGGGTCGGGATGATCACCGCCGCGCGCGTTGCGGATCGTCGCGACGTGATCGATGTTGACGCCGAGGCGCAGTCGACCGGTCACGCCGCCGCGCGGCTCCCTGGCTTGACCGCGGGAATCGCTTCGAGCTCCGGCGGAAGCTTGTCGGCGGGATAGGCCGGAACGTCGATGCGGATGAGAGGATAGAACGGTACGCCGGGGTCGGCCTTGCCGGCCGACCGGTCGACCAGCGCCGCCTCGGCGATCACGTTTCCACCGGCCTTGCGGATGGCGTCGATCGCCTCTCGCGACGAGAGGCCAGTCGTGACTATGTCTTCAACCATGAGGACCTTTTCACCGGGTTCGAGGCTGAATCCTCGGCGCAGCTCGAACGTGCCGGTTGGGCGCTCGAGGAACATCGCCGGCTTGCCCAAAGCGCGGCCCATTTCGTGACCGATGATGATCCCACCCATCGCCGGCGAGACCACCACCTGGATGTCCTCACGAACCTCGGCTGGAAGCTTGGCGGCGAGCGCCCGGGCCATGCGCTCGGCCCGCGCCGGGTCCATCAGCAGCCGGGCGCATTGCAGGTAGCGCGGGCTGCGAAGGCCGGACGAAAGGATGAAATGCCCTTCGAGGAGGGCGTCCGCGTCACGGAACTCCTGGAGGATTTCGTCGTCGGTCATCCCTTGCCTTCCACCGCCTTTTCCGGCTGCGCCAATAGGCTCCGCGG
>JBKHXB010000087.1:0-5305 GCA_046566245.1 Alphaproteobacteria bacterium
AGCTCGTTCGCGCAGGGCGGGAACGGAGCGACCGGCGGATCGGCCGACGCGGGGAGCGTCTCGGTCATCGTGAACGGCTCGCTCGACGTTGCCGGCAGGGTCCAGGCCTCCGCGGGAGCGCTCGGCGGCGAGGGCACCGACGTCGGCGGCGATGCCGAGGGCGGCACCGCAACGCTGACCGTCAACGGCACGCTGGATGCCGTCGACCTTGAAGTGCGGACCAGCGCGACCGGCGGCAACGGAGCGAACCAGGGCGGCGCCGCGACGGGCGGAAACTCGACGCTCGCGGTGAACGGGACCCTGAACGCCACGGGTCTTTCCTCGATCACGGCGAACGCATTCGCAGGCGCGGGAGCCACAGCCGGCGGCACGGACGGCGGAGACGCGCAAATCACCGTCGCGTCCGAGGCAGCGGCGAACTTCGCGGACCTGGAGGTTAGCGCCCAGGGCACCGGCGGCTCCGTCACGGCCACGGGCGACATTACTGCGAGCAACACCGCCACCTTCACCGCAGGCGGGCTCGCCAGCTTCCTGGGCATCGTCAGCGCGCCGACCATCACAGTGACCTCGTCCGACATCAACATCGGGCTTGGAGCCTCGCTCGGCGTCAAGGGCGTGACCAATCTCATCACGCTCAATGCCGTCAACGACCTTGGCCTCTATATCGGCGAGATCATCGCTCCAGGGGGTGCGTACACGCTCGACGAGGACGGCAACATCGCCACGGCGGCGATCGTGATCAACGCGCTGCCGACGGGCGAAGGCCCCGCGCCCGACGTCCATGTCGGCAACGTGCAGATCCAGGGCAGCCAGAACACCGGCCCGGACGGCTCCGGCAATGTCACTGTGAACACCGGCGGCTCGATCTTCGTCGAGGGCGACATCGCCTTCGTCAACGCCGGCGCGACGGATTCGCTGTCGCTCAACGCCGGCGAGGTTATCGCCGTGATCACCGACACGGGCAGCATCATCATGACCGACAGTCTTGGCGACCTGTCGGGAACGCTCTCGCTCGTCGCGCACGATATCTGGGTCGCCCAGCAGTCGATCATCGACCAGCTTCTGATCGATCCGAATTTCACCGGGCTCGAGACCGCGCTCGCGACCAACAACGGGACCGTCAATCCCAATGGCTACGTCCAGGCCGGCGGAGTCGCCGTGACGATGCTCGGCAGCAGCTTCCTCGTCCAGAACTCGGGGACTAGCGAGGATCCGGCGGGAATTTCCGTCGGCGACGGCGGCCTGACCGTGGTCAATGAGGGAAGCGACCCGGCGAACGTCATCGTCCATGGTCGGCAGGTCAAGTCGGACGGAACGATCGTCGGCGGAGACGGATTCGCCGACGTTGTAAGCGTCACCGGGCCCACCACGCCTATTTCCAATATCAATGGCTGTCCGATCGGAGGGTGTGAGACACCGCCGCCACCGCCGCCGCCGCCGCCACCGCCGCCGCCCCCGCCACCGCCGCCACCGCCGCCGCCGCCGCCGCCGCCACCGCCGCCACCGCCACCGCCACCGCCGCCACCGCCGCCGCAGGAGGTGCTGAACGGCGACACGGTGCTCGGCCCGATATCGACAAGCCCTGGTTCGGAAGATCCTGGTGACCCGAACGACAGCGAGGAAGAGGAGGAAGAGGGCGAAGAGAGCGAGACTTCGGTCGATCCTTCCGTCCAGCTGATCAATCCAAGCCCGCTGCGCAGCGACTCGCTCATCGACGAGCCGATCACCAGCGGCAACGACACCCCGGACGGACCAAATTGATGGAGAATCCGATGCGCAACGCCGGAATCGCCCTGGCGGCACTTGTTTCGATCACGGCGCTCTCACCGCCGGGATCCGCCGCTCCGCTCAGCGTCCGCGACAGCTTCCGGATCGGAAGCAGCGGCTCGGCCATTTGCTCCGCCCAACCGATCGCCACTGATCCCGGCCTCGTCGACATGTTCGACAGCGGCTATGCGGTCACCTGCCGCGACGCCGCCGTTCCTGTCGGCAAGCTCTACAAGCTTCGCGACAGCGGCGACCCGGCGGCGAGGCTCGCAAGCCTGCGCAGCAAGCAGGTCCGTTGCGAGGCTCCGAAGACTGGTCCCGTCGAAGGGCTTGGCGAGGTCCAGATCGTCGACTGCACAATGCCGGACCTCAATGTCGCCTATCGGGTCTATCAATACCGGGAAGGCAAGAACTTCTTCACTGCGGAAGGCCTCGCCGGCTACGACAGCGCGCTTCAGCTAGGCCTGAGGACGATCGTGGCGGACGCGCCGGTGCCCGGCGAAGTGTCGGTCGCGATAACCGGCGCGGGCGACCCTGCCTCCTTCGCGCGCGTGCAGGCGGGGACGCTCGATCCCGGGCGCCAGCTCGCCGAAGCGTATCGCCGAAACAATGTCGGCAGTTATGCCGACGCGGCGGAATTTTTCGCCGCGGTGCGCACCTCCGGCGACGCCCTGATCAGCGAGGCCGAAGTCCTAGTCAACGAAGCGCTGCAGAAGTCAAACCTCGGCCGCTATGCCGAGGCGGATTCGCTCTTCGACAAGGCGGCCGCGGTCGCCTCTCCCGACCCGCTCTTCGCCCGCCGGTTCCGCAACTACCGGGCCATGCACCTGCTCAACCGCAACCAGCCCAAGGAAGCGCTCGTCGAGCTCGACAAGGAAATGCCGAAGGTCCCCGGAGCGCAAAGCAGGGAAGGGGACGCGGCGATCGACGAAGTGACCGCAAAGCGCCTCAACTCGGAAACCAACGTCGGCCAACAGCTCGGCGCCGGATCCGAAGACCTGCTTCCGCAGGAGAAGGCCGAGATCCTGGACGGCCAGGCGCTCCAGCTGCGCGGCACCGCGCTCAGGTTGACCGGCGATACCGCCGGCGCCACGCAGGCCCTGCAGCAGGCGGACGCCAAGTTGCTTTCCGTCAGGGGGGGGAAGGTGGCCTCGATCGCGTGGATGCGCGCGCAGATCCTCGGCGACATGGGAGCGATCGCTGAAGAGAGCGGCAATTCCGCCCAAGCCGACCAACTGTTCCAGCAAGGCGTCGCGATCCTCGAGACCAATTATCCGGGCTCGGCGGCGCTTCTCAATGCGCAAGCTCGGCTTGCTGGCTATCTGGCCCGGATTGGCCAGCTCGAAGCCGCCGAGGTCATGTTCAAGCAAATCGTCCATTCGCAGGCCGACGCGAGCAACCTGCCGCCCTCATTCGCCCGCGTGCTCCGGCCTTATCTCGACCTGCTGCTCAAGAAGGGGAACGACCCGGCGGCCGTCGCCGAGATCTTCGCGGCCAGTCAGCTGATGATGCGCCCGGGGCTTGCCCAGACGCAGGCGGTCCTAGCCCGCGAGCTGACCGGCGGCACGGACGAAGCCGCGCGGCTGTTTCGCCAGGCGGTCACTCTGAACCGCCAGGTCGAGCGGGCCCGGATCGCGCTCGCCCGGCTTGAGGACCAGGCTCAACCGTCGCCGGAGCAGCTCCTCAAGATCCGGGCGCTCCGCGCCGAGCTCAAGGAAGCCGAGCAGGATTCGGTCGCGACCCAGGCCGAGCTCGCGAAATACCCGCGGTACCGGGCAGTCTCGAGCATGATCATCCCGCTCGCCGACTTGCAGAAGACGCTTCGACCCGGCGAGGCCTATTACCGGATGACCGTTGTCGGCGACGACGTTTACGCGCTTCTCGCCACGGCGAATTCGGCACGGGCAGTCAAGCTCGCGATCAATGCGACCGACCTGGAATCGCAGGTGGATTCGCTGCGCGAAAGTATAACGACGCGCGAACGCGGGCAGCAGGTCATTTACCCATACGACGTCGCTCTTGCGCACAAGCTGTACGTCGACCTGTTCGGGCCGTTCCAGAACGAGATCGGATCGGTCACTCACCTGGTGTTCGAGCCCGACGGAGCGATGCTGAAAATGCCGCTGAGCCCGCTCGTCGTCGACCAGACGTCGGTGGACCTCTACACCAAGCGCGCCGAGGCGGACGAGAACGCCGAGTACGACTTTCGCGGCGTCAAATGGTTCGGGCGAGACCGCGAGTTCAGCACGGCGGTTTCGCCGCGCTCCTTCGTCGATCTTCGCAGCGCGCCGCCGGCGTCCGCGCCCAAGCAATATCTCGGACTCGGCGAGAACACTCCGCCTCCGGCAAATGCGGAAGCGACCCTGATACCGGCTGCCGCCGATCGCGACTGCATCGTTCCGCAGTCGAACTGGATGCGTCCGATTTCCGCTCGCGAGCTGATCGCGGCCCAGCAGATCATGTCGCGCCTCGACCCCAATGGCGTTGAGGTCGTGACTCGCGACGGCTTCACCGATGTCGCGATCAAAGAGCGCAAGGATCTCGACCAGTACCGCATCATCCATTTCGCGACGCACGGGGTGGTAACCTCGTCACGCGCGAAGTGTCCGCCGCAGCCGGCGCTTCTCACCAGCTTCGGCGGACAGAACTCCGACGGCCTGCTGACCTTCCGCGACATCTTCGACCTTAAGCTCGACGCCGACCTGGTCATCCTGTCGGCCTGCGACACGGCAGGAGCCGCCACGGCGGCTGCCACGCAGGACGTTGGCCTGGGCACCGGCGGCGACGTCGCGCTCGATGGCCTCGTGCGCGCGTTCGTAGGAGCGGGCGGAAGGCTGGTGCTCGCGACGCATTGGCCGATCCCCGACAATTATGATGCGACGCAGCGACTGATCACTGGCCTGTTCAACGCTTCGCCCGGCACGCCGACGGTGGACGCGCTTCGCGCTTCACAAAGGGTGCTGATGGACGAGGCCGACACGTCGCACCCAGTTTATTGGGCAGCGTTCGCGGCGGTCGGCGACGGTGAAATTCCGGTGATCCCCGCGAACCCGCAGGTCGCGCAGGCGCGCTAGCTTATTCCTCGGCCGCGGGGTCGCCGCAGCGGCAGCTGATTACCCGGGGCTTGCGCGCCTTCTTCGCGGGCGTTGCATTGGCCTGATCGGCAGCGGGGACTTCCGGGCGGTTCGCGTCGACTGAGGCGACCACGACTTCGGCCGGCTGGTCGGCGGGCTGTGCGGCCTTTTGCACGGGGGCCTTCGCGGGTTCCGCGATCGCCGCTCCGGCGAAGAGGAATGCGGCGGCTCCAGCAGCGAGCAGATGTCCACGCATATCGGCCTCCACAAAGACTTGGGAGCCCGAATAGGGCCGTCTAGGTTTCGAACTGGCTACGAGAGTTGGTTAACGCCTTCGAAGGGATGACTTCGTCCCTCCCGCGACGCTCCACGTCAATCCGCTTCGCGCTGGTTCTACATGCGCGCCAGAATCGCATTCATCTGCGCGATCTCCCGCTTCTGAGAGTCCACGATTCCGTTCTCCT
>JBKHXB010000088.1:0-5016 GCA_046566245.1 Alphaproteobacteria bacterium
CTTGGATTTGAATTGTATCCGACCGATTCGAACCGCAGAGTCTTTCTCAAGACGAGTACGTCCGCGCTCAAGCTCTAGCTTGTCCGGCAATCGGTTTCTCCTGCGAACAGAGGCCTAGTGTCCGCTTTCCACCCTAAACGGACACTAAGCCGCCCTTACCACTCGACCTTGTCGCCTGCCTTGATCCCGAGCTGAGCGGCCAAGCCCCCACGGATTTCCAGCACTGCCGAGACCGGCTCGCCGGACGGAACCGGCACGTCCGACAACGGCACGGCGGTCGCGATCCGGGCGATCGTCCCGTCGGCGCGGATGAAGACCATGTCGAGCGGGATCAAGGTGTTCCGCATCCAGAAAGCGACCAGCTGCGGCGGGTCATAGGGGAACAGCATCCCGCGGTCGTCGGGCACGGAGGTTCGGAACATCATTCCGATGCGCTGCTCTTCGGCGCTGCGCGCGACCTCGACGGTGAAGCGGTGCACCGCGCCAGCAGAGCGGATTCGGAGCTGCATCAGTTCCAGCCCCGTCTGCGGCCGGCCGGCTTCGGCATTGGCGTTCGCGGGCTCGCCCGGCGCAGCCTGCGGGCTGCAGGCCGCGAGCAGGACTGCGATCGCAACTGCTGCCCGATTCACGAAGCCTGCCGCAGCTCGACCGCCGTCAGGCCCTTGCGCCCTTCCGCGATCCGAGCCTCGACCAGCTGTCCTTGCTGGAGCTCGCCAAGTCCCGAGTTACGCACGGTTTCCATGTGCACGAACACGTCCTCGCCCTCAACCCCTGGTCGGTTGAGGAAGCCGTAGCCCTTCGCCCGGTTGAACCATTTGACCGTCACCGGCTCGAAGTCGCCGGCGAGCGCCGCGAGCTCGCTCCGGTCGGCCTTTTCACCCGCCTGGGGCGAGCGGCGGGGCGGCGGCGCATCGCTGATGTCGATCGACAGGATCTTCTTGGCCTGCAGGCCCCGTTCCAGCCGCATCGCGATGCACTCGACGAGCGCGCCTTCCGGCAGGCTCCGTCGCCCATGCTCCTTGAGCACGCTGAAATGGACCAGGATGTCGCCTTCGAGCGCCTCGCTGACCAGGAATCCGAAGCCGCGGGTCGCATCGAACCATTTGACGCGCGCGGAAACGGGCGCGAGCTCGGTTTCGGGCTCGGACCCTGGCTCAGGCTCGGACACTGGCTCGGGCTCGGAGACCGGCTCGGGCACCGGCGCTGGCTCGGGCGCCGGCGCGGGCACGGGTTGGGCAACGGGTTCGGATACACGGCGGGTCACTGGGCTGGCTTTATCATTCACAACACATGTCGGCTATCCGACTTTACCCTTAGGCGTGTTCGGCCAGGAATTCGATATCCGGCTCCGCTCCCGGCTCAAGCGACACGATCGCCCGAGAAAGCTCGAACCCGTGCCCCGCCCTCACCATCGCCGCCAGCGCCTTCTGCCTGGCTTGCGGGTCCGGCCTTCCGGCCGCGAACGGGCCAAGCCTTCGGCGCCGCGCGAAACGTAGCGCGGAATCAACGGCTTCCGATTCTGCGAAAGAGTTCGCGGGAGCGCAATCCTGCTCTTCGATCCCGGCCGCCCGAAGCGATTGCCGGACCCTGCGGGCACCGTACCCGCGCCCGGTCAGCGATCGCGATTTCGACAGCGCATAGGCGGCGTCATCGACGTAACCCAGGCCGGCGAGGCGCTCGACGATGCCGTCGATCTCAGGTTCGCGGTCGCTGGCCCACCCGCGTTCCCGGATCTTTCGGCTGAGGTAGGCGGCAAGCTTCGCCCGAGTCGTCGCGAACCGCCCGACATAGGCCAGGGCGAGCTCCTCGAGGCGCCCCTTGTCGAGTGGGGGCCTCGGCTTTCGTGACCTTCGGGTGGTCATTGCGCCCTTTTGTTGCCACACTCCCGACCCATCAGGAAGCGAGTCCTCGGGAGCGCTGCTGGCGTCGCCCATGGGCAGCGGCAGGGGGTGATGTGCCGCAAGGGCAGAAACTATTCGGGGCAGACGGGTGCTAATTTCCGGTTCGACAACGACTGCCGACCTCGCCCCGCCGGGCGCCACTCCGACGACCGACAGCCTACCGCGCAGGATTGCCGACTTCGAAACGCTTGGCGAGGCGCTCGACTACGCCGCCAAGGGGCGTCGCGGATTGAACTTCCACGACGCGCGCGGAACTCTGGTAAGGGCCTATCCCTATTCCGAGCTGCGTTCGGATGCGCTTGCCAATGCCCGCCGCTTCATCGGCCTCGGCATCGCTCCGGAGGACCGGATCGCGCTGATCGCCGAGACCGGGCCGGAATTCGCAGCCGCCTTCTTCGGAGCGATCTACGCGGGCGCATGGCCAGTCCCGCTCCCGCTTCCCACCAGCTTCGGGGGCCGGAAGGCCTATGTCGAGCAGCTCAAGGTCCAGCTCAAGAGTTGCGACCCCGCCTTGTTCCTCGTCCCCGCCGAGCTTTCGGAAATGGCCGAGGAGGCCGCCGGCAAGGTGCGCGTGGTTGCCTGGGAGGATTTGGGCTCGTTCGACGAAAGCGGCCACGAGCTACCCCGGCTCGACCCGGATTCGATCGCCTATCTGCAATATTCCAGCGGCTCCACGCGCTTTCCGCATGGCGTCGCGATCACCCATCGTGGGCTGCTCGAGAATTTGCGCGCGCACGGCATCGGCCTGGAGCTTTGCGATACCGACCGCTGCGTGTCCTGGCTTCCCTGGTACCACGACATGGGGCTGGTCGGCTGCGTCCTCTCGACGCTCGCGCTTCAGGTTTCGGTCGATTACCAGAAGACCGAGGATTTTGCCCGGCGCCCGCTCGCCTGGCTCGACATGATCAGCCGCAACCCAGGCACCAGCGTCAGCTATTCGCCGACCTTCGGCTACGACATCTGCGCGCGCCGGATGAGTTCGCAGACCCGCGCCGAAGACCGCTTCGACCTCTCGCGCTGGCGCATCGCGGGCAACGGCGCGGACATGATCCGTCCCGACGTGATGCAGGCCTTCGTCGATGCCTTCGCGTCCGCCGGCTTCAACGCCGCCGCCTTCTGCCCGAGCTACGGCCTTGCCGAAGCGACGCTTGCGGTTTCGCTCATGCCTCCGGGCGAGGGCATCCGGATGGAGCTGGTCGAGGAGAACGAGCTGTCCGGCTGCAACGGCGGCGGTTGCGAGCGGCCTCAGCGCTATCGAGCGGTGGTCAATTGCGGGAAGCCCGTTCATGGCATGGAGGTCGAGGTCCGGGGAGCCGACGGCGAGCGCCTCTCCGACCGCTCGATCGGCCGTATCTTCGTCCGTGGCGGAGCGGTCATGGTCGGCTATTTCCGCGACGAGGAATCGACCCGCGCCTGCCTGTCGGACGACGGCTGGCTCGACACCGGCGACATGGGGTACCTGTCCGGGGGCTACATCTTCATCGTCGGCCGCGCCAAGGACATGATCATCATCAACGGCCGCAATTACTGGCCGCAGGACATCGAATGGGCGGTCGAGCAACTGCCGGGCTTCAAGTCCGGCGACATCGCCGCCTTCGCGATCACCGGCCCGTCCGGCGAGGAGACGCCGGCCGTCCTCGTCCACTGCCGCGTCTCGGACCCGGAGGAGCGCGGCCGCCTTCGCGACGACATCCGCGCGCGGGTGCACGCGATCACCGGCATCACGCCCGTGGTCGAACTGGTGCCGCCGCGTACCCTGCCCCGCACCAGCTCCGGCAAGCTGTCGCGGACCAAGGCCCGCTCCCTCTATCTGTCGGGCGAGATCCAGCCCTACCCAATCGCGGCCTGACTTGAGCGCCCGAGCATAAGCGCGCGCCTGGCTTGCCAGGCGAAGCTTATGTCGAAGTGAGCGCGAAAGCCGGCCAGCCTTCGCGTAGCGACAGGACTGACGTCACGAATTCAATTCGTGACGGCAATTGACGCTGGATTTTGCTTCGCCGCGGTCCGTGCTAGGCCGCCACAATGCCTGGCTCGCCGCCGCCGATCACGCTCCGCCGCCGCTCGCCCTTCCCCGCCTGGGTCGGCATCATCTGGCGCGTCGCCGCGCTGCTCGCCGTCATCCTGCTGATGATCCTGGTCCACTGGCTGGAACGTGACGGGCTGAAGGATAATCACGACGGCCACGTCAGCTTCCTTGACGTCATCTATTTCACCATGATCAGCGCGACCACGACGGGCTATGGCGACATCGTCCCGGTCACCGACGGTACGCGGATGTTCGACGCGCTGGTCGTCACCCCGATCCGCCTGTTCCTGCTGTTGATCTTCGTCGGCTCGGCCTATCTGTTCGTCGCCCGCCGCACCTGGGAGAGATTCATCATGAAGCGCATCCAGCGCACGCTCCACGACCACGTGATCGTCGCCGGCTATGGCGTGAAGAACCGCCGCGCGGTCGAGGAGCTGATTGCACTCGGCACCGACCCACGGGACATCGTCGTCATCGACTGCGATCCCGAACAGGTCGCCCTCGCGGAGGAACGCGGCTGCGCGGTGATGCAGGCCGACGCGACCCGCGATTCGACGCTCCGGGCGGCGCATGTCGAACGCGCCAAGCTCCTCATCATTTCCGCCGGCCGCGACGACACGTCGATCCTCATCTGCCTGACCGCGCGCCACCTCGCGCCCGAGCTTCGTATCAGCATCGCCGTCAACGAGCAGGACAACGAGGCCCCCGCCCGCCACGCCGGCGCCGACGTCGTTGTCAACCCGTTCAACTTCGCCGGCCTGCTGCTCGCCACGTCGAAGACCGGCCAGCACATCGCCGACTATCTCGAGGACCTCGCCTCGCGCGAGGGCAAGGTGCAGCTGGTCGAGCGCGAGGTCGAGCCGCACGAGATCGGCCGCTCGCTCAAGGACCTCCAGGGCGCGGTCGCGCTGCGAGTCATCCGCGACGGACAGCCCTACGGCTTCTGGCGAGCCCAGGCCCGCAAGCTGCGGAGGGGCGACGTCATCATGGAGGTAAGGCCGACAGCCTGAGGCGCCGAGATTAGCATCGCTAATCGAGAGACGCCGCAGGCCGGCCGACGACCGCCGCAGGCGAGTCGATCGACGTCAC
>JBKHXB010000089.1:0-2665 GCA_046566245.1 Alphaproteobacteria bacterium
TGAGGAAGACCTTGAGGCCGTCGGCGAAGCTCTGCAGCAGGCCCCACGGGCCGACGACGTTGGGCCCGCGGCGAAGCGCGATCGCCGCCCAGATCTTGCGCTCGGCATAGATGATCATCGCCACCGCGAGCATCAGCGGCAGGGCGATGACGAGGATGCCGGTGATCGTGGCGATGAACCACGACCATTCGTAGTTGATCCCCCAGGTCTGGAACCACGCGGTCACGACGGCTCCTTCCTGGAGCCCTCCCCCTCGATGGGGGAGGGTTGGGTGGGGGTGAGGCATGTGCCGCGCTCCACGGTCGACATCACCCCTCCCCTACCCCTCCCCATCAAGGGGAGGGTGAGGTTTTCGGTTACTCGCTCCATCACTCCGCCGCCTCCAGCGTTTCGGGCTCGGCATGCAGAACGACGCGCGAGCATTCGTGCATCGTCGGGCTGGAGCGGGTGATCGCGTTGGTCAGGTAGAAGTCCTGGATCGGATAGCGCACCTTCCCCGACGCCTTCGGATCCAGCTTGGGCGGAGCCCATTTCAGCTCCAGCAGGCCCTCGCTGCCAAGCTCGGGATGGTCGGAGGCCATCCGGGCGCGAAGTTGGTCGAACGTGTCGAACTGCAATGCCTTGCCGGCGAGCTCGGACACGGCGCGAAGGATCGTCCAGTCCTCGCGCGCGACGCCCGGCGGGAAGGCCGCCTTTTCGCCGCGCTGCACCCGCCCTTCGAGGTTCACGTAGGTACCGTGCTTCTCGGAATAGGCCGCGCCGGGAAGCACGAGGTCCGCTTGCCTCGCGCCCTTGTCGCCATGATGGCCGATATAGACCTTGAACGCGCCCTCGAATCTGGCGGGATCGACTTCGTCCGCGCCGAGAAGCAGCACCAGCGCGGGCTTCGCCGCTTCGATGTCGGCGATCCCGCCCGGCTGGGCATAGCCGAGGATCAGCCCGGCGATGCGCGAGGCTGCGGTGTGGACGACGTTGAAGCCGTTCCAGCCCTCTTTGCTCAGGCCTAGTGGCCCGACCAACGCAAGCGCGGCGCCGAGCCCGCCGGCCGCGAGCGCGCCCGGGCCGACGATTACGGCCGGCCTCTCGGCCCTGGCGAAGGCTTCGGTCACCGCCTTGGGAAGCTTGCCGAGGATCTTGAGGTCGTCGCCGAGCCATTCGACTGGCAATGCAAGGTCCACCTCGGGCCCGATCGCGAAGATCCGGCCGCCCTTCTTCGCGACCTTGCGGAGCCGGGTGGCGACGAGCGGCGCCTCCCAGCGGACGTGGCTGCCGACGAGAAGCACGGCGTCCGCCGTCTCGATCCCGGCGATGGTCGAGTTGAAGGCGACCGCGGCGAGGTTCGAGGTGTCATAGTCGAGGCCGGTCTGGCGGCCCTCGAGAAGGCTCGAGCCCTGCCCCTTCAGAAGCGCCTTGGCCGCGTACATGGTCTCGGCGTCGAGCAGGTCGCCGGCGATCGCCGCGACCTTCTTGCCCGCCGCCTTGAGCCTGTCGGCGAAAATGGCGAGCGCCTCGGTCCAGTCGGCCTCCCGAAGCTTTCCGTTCTCCCGCACCCAGGGCCGGTCGAGCCGGTTGCGGACCAGCGCGTCGGCGTGGTGGCGCGTGCGGTCCGAAATCCACTCCTCGTTCACGTCGTCGTTCACGCGCGGGAGGATCCGCATGACCTGGCGCTGGCGGACGTCGAGGCGGATGTTGGAGCCGACGGCGTCCATCACGTCGATCGCCGGGACGCGGCGCAGCTCCCACGGGCGCGATTCGAAAATCTGCGGCTTCTGCAGCAGCGCTCCGACCGGGCAGACGTCGGCGAGATTGCCGGCAAGCTCGGTCGTCACCGTCTGGTCGAGATAGGTCGTGATCTGCGATTCCTCGCCGCGGTACAGCATCCCGACCTCGGGCACTCCGGCCACTTCCTCGGCGAAGCGGACGCAGCGCGTGCACTGGATGCAGCGGGTCATCGCGGTCTTGATGACCGGGCCCATGTACTTGTCGTCGATCGCCCGCTTGTTCTCGTCGAAGCGCGAGAACGGCCGGCCATAGGCCATCGCCTGGTCCTGCAGGTCGCACTCGCCGCCCTGATCGCAGATCGGGCAGTCGAGCGGGTGGTTGATGAGCAGGAACTCCATCACCCCCTCGCGCGCCTTTTTGACCATCTCGGTGTCGGTGCGGATCGCCTGCCCGTCGGCGGCCGGAAGCGCGCAGCTCGCCTGCGGCTTGGGCGGGCCCGGGGCGACCTCGACCAGGCACATGCGGCAATTGCCGGCGATCGACAGGCGCTCGTGGAAACAGAAGCGCGGGATCTCCTTGCCCGCGAGCTCGCAGGCCTGGAGGACGGTCGCGCCCTGCGGGACCTCGATCTCGATGCCGTCGACCGTGACCTTGGGCATCAGTCGATTTCCTCTTCGTGGGACTTGGGCGTGCGTTCGGGCGCGCGCCAGCCGATGGCGACGACCAGCGCGATCCCGGCGACGATCAGGATGATGATCTCGACCGTGCTCATTCGCCGTCCTCGTCCTCGCGGCGTCGGTCGATCCGCGTGATCCGTGTGCCCGAGCGCTGCATCGAGATGATGACGATCGCGACGATCGCGACGATGGCGACGAGAAGGAAGAGCTTCATTCCGCCGCCTCCAGCATCGCGCGCGACTTGCGCTCGGCAATTCGCCGCTCGA
>JBKHXB010000089.1:2763-4789 GCA_046566245.1 Alphaproteobacteria bacterium
TTCATTCCGCCGCCTCCAGCATCGCGCGCGACTTGCGCTCGGCAATTCGCCGCTCAAGCTCCGGGCGGAAGTGGCGGATCAGCCCTTGGATCGGCCAGGCGGCGGCGTCGCCGAGCGCGCAGATGGTGTGGCCCTCGACCTGCTTGGTGACGTCGAGCAGCTTGTCGATCGTCTCCACGGTCGCCTCGCCCTCGCGCAGGCGCTCCATCACCCGCCACATCCAGCCGGTGCCTTCACGGCAGGGGGTGCACTGGCCGCAGCTCTCGTGCTTGTAGAAATAGGAGATGCGGCTGATCGCACGGACGATGTCGGTCGACTTGTCCATGACGATGACGGCCGCGGTGCCGAGGCCGGAGCCGACGTCCTTGAGGCCGTCGAAATCCATCGGGCAGTCGATGATGTCCTTGGCCGGGACGAGCGGCACCGACGAGCCGCCCGGGATGACGGCGAGCAGATTGTCCCAGCCGCCCCGGATTCCGCCGCCGTGGCGGTCGATCAGCTCGCGGAAGCTGATCGACATGGTCTCCTCGACGACGCAGGGCGTGTTCACATGGCCCGACAGCTGGAACAGCTTGGTGCCCTCGTTCTTCGGCCGCCCTAGCCCGGCGAACCAGGCCGCGCCGCGGCGGAGGATCGTGGGCACGACCGCAATCGATTCGACGTTGTTGACGGTGGTCGGGCAGCCGTAGAGGCCGGCGCCGGCCGGGAACGGCGGCTTCAGGCGCGGCCAGCCCTTCTTGCCCTCCAGGCTGTTGAGCATCGCCGTCTCTTCGCCACAGATGTAGGCGCCCGCGCCGCGGTGGACGAACAGGTCGAAATCGTAGCCCGTGCCCGCCGCGTTCTTGCCCAGCAGCCCCGCCTCATAGGCCTCGGCGACGGCCTTCTCGAGCACTTCGGCCTCGCGGATGAACTCGCCGCGGATGTAGATGTAGCCGGCCCGCGCGCGCATCGCGAAGCCGGACAGCAGCGCGCCTTCGAGAAGCTTGTGCGGGTCGTGGCGGATGATCTCGCGGTCCTTGCACGAACCGGGCTCGGACTCGTCGGCGTTGATGACCAGGAAGTTCGGTTTGCCGGGCTTGGGCTCCTTGGGCATGAAGCTCCACTTGAGGCCCGTCGGGAAGCCCGCCCCGCCGCGGCCGCGCAGGCCCGAGGTCTTGATCGCCTCGATGATCTCGTCCTGGCCGATCTGAAACAGCTTCTTCGTATTGTCCCAGTCGCCGCGCGCCATCGCCGCCTTCAGATAGGGCGACTGGAAGCCGTAGAGGTTGGTGAAGATGCGGTCCTTGTCCGCGAGCGGCCCGGTGTAGCTCATACGCCGAACCCCGAGGTCATGAAGTAGAAGAGCACGAGCAGGATCGCGCCGAGCACGACGAACTTGATCGTTCCGGCGATGAATTTCAGCACCAGGAACGCCGCGACGACGGCAAGGATGACCGCGAGGATTTCCATCAGCGCCTCGGTCCCTCCAGAAGCTTCATCCCGCCGTAGATAACCAGCCCGGCGACCGCGATTCCGACGGCAAGGCCAAGGATGCCTTTCAGGATCTTCCAGGCGACGACGATGACGACGATCGCGATGATGATGTTGAGGACGTTCTTCATCATGCCCCCTCCCCGACCGGAGCGTCGCCCCATTGCGGGCGATAGTCGTAATTGCGCTCGGCCATCTTCTTGAGCGTGGTCGGGCCGCCGACCGGGCAGCTCGTCTGGCGGTCGATCTGCGGGCCGGGCCTGGGAGCTTCGCCGCGGGCGAGGGCGTCGAGGATCGCGCCCATGCTCTCCTCGGTCAAATCCTCGTAATTGTCGTCGTTGATCTGGACCATCGGCGCGTTGGCGCAGGCGCCCAGGCACTCGACCTCGGACAGGGTGAACAGCCCGTCGTCGGTCGTGTGGCCCTTCTTGAGCCCGCGCTTGTGGCAGGCCGCGAAGACCTCGTCGGAGCCGCGAAGCATGCACGGCGTCGTCCCGCACACCTGGACGTGGAAGCGGCCGACGGGCCGCAGGTTGAACATCGTGTAGAAGGTCGC
>JBKHXB010000090.1:0-4768 GCA_046566245.1 Alphaproteobacteria bacterium
GCGCGTCATGGAGCTATCGGCAAGGATCTCGGCGGAGAAGCTCGCAGCCAAGGTCGGCAAGACCCTCGACGTGCTGGTCGACGCGGTTGATCCGGACACGGGCGGCGCGACCGGCCGCTCCAAGGCCGACGCCCCGGAAATCGACGGCGAGGTTCACCTGCGCGACGCCGGGCAGCTAAAGCCGGGCGATATCGTGCCCGCCCTGATCGAGGATTCCGACGCCCACGACTTGTATGGGGTTCCCGCCTGACCGCTTGAACTAGTCCGGTCGCCGTTGGATGGTGCCCCCGATGGCCGCCGACCACATCCTTGCGATCGACGAAGGCACGACCTCGACCCGGGCGCTGGTGTTCGACCGCTCGGGACGCGTCGTTGCGGTCGCCCAGCGGGAGCTGCATCAGCATTATCCGCATCCCGGATGGGTCGAGCATGACGCCGAGGAAATCTGGGCCGGCACGCTCCAGGTTGCTCGCGACGTCCTTGCCAAGGCCGGGCTCGACGAATCGCGGATCGCCGCGATCGGGATCACCAACCAGCGCGAAACGACGATCGTCTGGGACCGGCGGACCGGCGAACCGATCCACCGCGCGATCGTCTGGCAGGACCGGCGCACGGCGGAGGACTGCGCGCGGCTGAAGGCCGACGGGATCGAGCCGCTGGTGCGAGCAAAAACCGGCCTCCTCCTCGACCCCTATTTCTCGGCGACCAAGATCGCCTGGATTCTCGAGCATGTCGCGGGCGCGCGCGAGGCGGCCGAGCGGGGAGATCTCGCCTTCGGAACGGTCGATTGCTTCCTGCTGTGGCGGTTGACCAGAGGCGCGGTGCACGCGACCGACGCGACCAACGCCTCCCGGACTTTGCTCTACGACATCCGGGCGCAGCGCTGGGACGAGGAGCTGTGCGAGCTGTTCCGGGTGCCCCCATCGCTGCTTCCGGAGGTACGGGACAATGCCGGCGACTTCGGTTCGACTGCGCCCGGGATCCTGGACCGCCCGGTGCCGATCAGCGGTATGGCCGGCGACCAGCAGTCCGCATTGGTCGGCCAGGCCTGCTTCGATCCCGGCATGGCGAAAGTGACCTACGGAACCGGCTGCTTCCTGCTTTCCAACACCGGGCGCGAGCCGCTCCAGTCGAAGAGCGGGCTGCTCACGACCATCGGTTATCGGCTCGACGGGCAGACGACCTACGCGGCCGAGGGCTCGACCTTCATCGCCGGCGCGGCAATCAAGTGGCTGCGCGACGGGCTGGGGCTGATCGCGAGCGCAGAAGAGACGGCGGCACTGGCTACGAGCGTTCCGGACAGTCATGGTGTCTATCTCGTCCCGGCCTTCGTCGGTCTTGGGGCGCCGCACTGGGACCCCGACGCGCGCGCGGCGATCTTCGGGCTGACTCTGGGCGCGGGCCGGGCCCATCTCGCCCGCGCGGCCCTCGAGGCGGTTGTCTATCAGACGCGGGACCTCGTCGAGGCCATCGTCGCCGACGGCGGCGCCGCGCCTGCCGCACTTCGGATCGATGGCGGGATGGCGGCCAACGACTGGCTTTGCCAGTTCCTGGCGGACATCCTCGATGTCCGCGTCCAGCGGCCGGTCAACGTCGAGACCACGGCGCTCGGAGCCGCCTTCCTTGCCGGGCTCGGCGTGGGACTCTGGTCCGGGATCGAGGAGATCGCCCGGACATGGCGGGCAAGGGACGAATTCTCGCCGGCCATGGATCCAGCGGTGCGCGCCCGCTTGCTCCAGGGCTGGGACGAGGCGGTCAGCCGCACCTTGTCCGCCGCTCGCTAGCGTCAGCCGTCCGGTCGCCCTAAAGCGCCGCCCATGACCGATTTCCAACCTATGCTGGTTGCCGACCGCGGCCAGAAAGCGCGCATGATCCACCTTGTCGACAAGGACAGCTTTCCGGATTGGGTGAAGACCCGGCCCGCCGAGGATCGCGCGCTGCTCGAAGCGCATCGCTTCGACGGCAAGACCGGCTATTCGAGCGTAATCCTCCCTCGAAGCGGCGGCGGCGAGTTCGAGGTCGTGAGCGCAGTAGCCAACGTGAAGGCGCTCTCTCCCTGGTGCATGGCGAAGCTTCCCGACGTCCTTCCCGAAGGCAGCTACCGCCTTGCTGAAGGCACGCCCGGCAAGGCGGCACTCGGCTGGCTCCTTGCGCAGCACCGGTTCGATTCCTTCCGGTCGAAGAAAGAGGAGCCCGAACGAGGGCCGCGAACGCTCGTGACGCCCGAGGCGGCAACGATCGAGGCGACCGTGCGGCTCGCGGAGGCGACGGTCCTTGTGCGCGACCTGGTGAACATTCCGGCGCTGCAGCTCGGCCCGGCGGAGCTCGAGCAAGCGGTGCGCGATCGGCTCGCGGAGCCGAAGGCCGAGATCCGCGTCACTTCAGGGGACACGCTGCGGGACGAATATCCGCTGATCCACGCTGTCGGCGCGGCCGCCGCGCCGGAGCGGGCGCCAAGGCTGATCGAGGCCGAGTGGGGCAACCCCGACCACCCGAGGATCGCGATCGTCGGCAAGGGCGTCTGTTTCGATTCCGGTGGTCTCGACATCAAGCCGGCGAGCGGGATGCGGCTGATGAAGAAGGACATGGGCGGCGCCGCGCACGCGCTCGCGCTTGCCTGGCTTGTTACCTCGGCTCGCCTTCCGGTTCGGCTTCACCTTCTCATCCCGGCGGTCGAGAACGCGATTTCAGGTGGGGCGATCAGGCCCGGCGATATCGTGCGCTCGCGCAAGGGCCTCAGTGTCGAGATCGACAATACCGACGCGGAAGGCCGGCTGATCCTCGCGGACGCCCTCGCCCGCGCAGAAGAGGATAAGCCGGAGCTGATCGTCGACTTCGCGACCCTCACCGGCGCGGCGCGGATCGCGCTCGGGCCAGATCTTCCCGCCTTGTTCGTCAGCGACGATGCGCTCGCCAACCAGATCGAAAGCGCAGCGAAGGAGGTCGAGGACCCGCTTTGGCGCATGCCCCTTTGGGACGCCTATGACGAGATGTTGAAAAGCGACATCGCCGACCTTGCCAACGCCTCGGGCTCGCCAATGGCCGGCGCGGTGGTCGCCGCGATGTTCATGAAGCGCTTTGTCCCGGAAGAAACTCTTTGGGCGCATCTGGATACTTTCGCCTGGCGTGAAAGCGCCAAGCCGGGCCGTCCCAAGGGTGGCGAGGCGCTCGGCTTAAGGGCGCTTTTCGCGGCGCTGCAGGGCCGGTTTCCGTCCGACTGAAAGCTCCACTGACCCCGATTTCGGCACTTTTCCCGCCAATCCTAGGTTACTTGGGTGCAACATTTCCTGACTTTACCTGTTTAAGGGTCAAGTGCGACGCACAGGGAGATGGGTGCTGCCAATGGCCGACGAATCGCTGTCAGCCTGGATGCGGGCCCTGATTGCCTACGTTCGATCAGGTGAGCCCGATCTGACCAACCGCCAAATGGCGCTGTTGATGCTGGTCTATCTGACACCAGGCCCGCATACGGTGCGTGGCCTCGCAAAGGTGCTCGGCGTATCGAAGCCGGTCGTCACGCGTGCCTTGAACACGCTTGGCGGGCTCGGCTATCTGCGCCGCGAAAGAGACCAGGACGACCGCCGCAACGTGTTCGTCGTCCGGACAAAGGACGGGGCGGAATTCCTTGAAGACTTCAAGCGCAACCTCCGCGAAAGCGACCGGTCGCCCGCGGGCAGCCGCCCGATCATCGGGCAGGCCCCGGCCTTCGCCAACCAGCGCTGAGGGCATAGCTCTTACCGGACCGTCGGACCTGCCCGATCCGGCGTTCCACGCCTACCGCAAGGATCTCGCCGACCTGGCCCTGGCCGGGCGCGTGATCGCCTCACATTACGTGGAGCCGCTCGTGCTCCGCCTCGTCGCTCGGGCCGAGTTGCGCGAGGCGCCGTCGCTGGACTCGCCCGCGATCCGGCAACTCGAGGCGGGCGAGCGGTTCGCGCTTCTCGACGATAGCACGGGTTGGGCCTGGGGCTATGCGGGTGCCGAGCGGCGGGTCGGCTATGTCCCGGCAGAAGCGCTCAGCCGCAGCACCTAGTTGAGGACCGACGTCTGCAGCCAGACAAGCTGGTAGAGGCTGCTCGCCACAAGCACCGCGATCAGAATCCCGATCGCCCAATCGCGGCGCGGCATCTTCGGCCTTCGCGCGGGAAACAGGAGAACCGCGGCCAGGGCGCAGAGCCCGACCGTCGCGAAAGCGCTGTTGCGCAGGTAGATGACGACCGCCGTCCGGACATTGTCGAGGCCTTCGGTAAGGCCTTCACCGCGCGGGCTGGTCAGGATCCCGATCCCCCAGACGATGACCGCTGCGGCAAGAAGGAAACCGCCGACGAACATGCGCGCGCGGCCAATGCCCCGGTTCCTCACATCTCTCCCCTTGCGCGCCGGATCGCGTACCAGCGCCGGACATTCTCCTGGTGTTCGGCGAAGGTCTCGGCGAACACGTGGCCGCCCGTCCCATCAGCGACGAAATAGATGGCCTTGGTGGGCGCAGGATCGAGCACCGCGGCGATGCTTTCGCGGCCCGGATTGGCGATCGGGCCCGCCGGAAGCCCCGGCCGGCGGTAGGTGTTGTAGCCGGTATCGGCCATCAGCTCCGACCTCCTGATCCTCCGCCCAAGCGGCTTGCCCTTCGTGATCGGATAGATAACGGTCGGATCGGCATCGAGCTTCATCCCGATCCTCAGGCGGTTGCAATAGACGCCTGCGATCGTCCGCCGCTCTGATGGCTTCGCCGTTTCCTTCTCGACGATGGATGCGAGGGTGACGACTT
>JBKHXB010000091.1:0-4545 GCA_046566245.1 Alphaproteobacteria bacterium
CGAGCAGCTTGTGCCGCTTCAGGGCGTGGCGCAGCTGGTCGTAGCTCAGGCCGATCGCTGCAGCGGTCGCCCGCTGGTTGAACCGGTTGCTGCGGAGCGCGCTCTCGAGCAGGGCGCGCTCATAGGCGTCCACCGCCGCGCGGAAGTCATTTGTTTCCAGCGGAGGTTGCGGCGGCGCTGACTGCTCTCCGGCCGGCTGCTCGGGCGCGCCCTCTGCGGCCTCGGCTTCGGCCCGAGCGGCCGGCTCGGCCGATTTCGGCGCCCACGGGGAATGAAACGGGTCGAACTGGATCGCATCGATCGGCCGCTCGGGGTCTTCCCAGCGATAGACCGCGCGCTCCACAACGTTGCGAAGCTCGCGGACGTTGCCGGGCCAGGGATAGCGCTCCAGCTCGGCCATCGCCCCGTCGGTGAAGCCGGGCCAGTTCGACCAGTCGAGCTCCACGCCCATGCGCCGCCCGAAATGCTCGACCAGGAGCGGGATATCGCCCTGCCGCGCGCGCAGCGGCGGGAGCGTGATGACCTCGAAGGAAAGCCGGTCGAGCAGGTCGGCACGGAACCGTCCCCTTTCGACCAGGGTCGGCAGATGCTCGTTGGTCGCGGCCACGATGCGCACGTCGATGGTGATTGGCTTGGACGCGCCGATGCGCGTGATCTCGCCATATTCGACCGCACGGAGCAGCCGGTCCTGCGCCGGAGAAGACAGGGTCGCGAGCTCGTCGAGGAACAGCGTCCCGCTATCGGCCTCCTCGAAACGCCCGTGACGAGTCTTCGTCGCTCCGGTAAAGCTTCCCGCCTCGTGGCCAAACAATTCCGCCTCGATCAGATGCTCGGGCAAAGCCGCGCAGTTCATCACCACGAGCGGCCCGCTCCACCGCGGGCTCAGGTGATGCAGGCGCTCGGCGATCAGTTCCTTGCCGGTGCCGCGCTCGCCGATGACAAGTACAGGGCGATTGAGCGCAGCCGCACGGCTCGCGCGCTCGACAGCGTCGAGGACGGCATTGCTTTGCCCGACGAAAGTTTCGGCCCGCTCCATGACCCCCGGTCAGAAATCAGGCCGACTGTTGGTGCAAAATACCACGATTTGGCAACATATTTCGCGTTCGCGGATGGCAGATTTTCGCGGATTTCTTGGATAACCCGCGATTTTGAAAAAGTGGCACGAGCCGTGCATGGTATTTAGGCAACAGGGCCCTGATCGAATGCGGAGTTTCAAATGAGTATTTTTTCCCGGACGCGGGACATCTTCGCGGCGAACATGACCGAGCTGCTCGACCGGGCGGAAGACCCGGCGCGGATGATCCGGATGATCATCCTCGAGATGGAGGAGACGCTGGTAGAGGTGCGCGCGAGCGCGGCCAAGACCATCGCCGATGGCAAGGACATGCGCCGTACCCTCTCCCGGCTGGAAGACCTCCAGTCGAGCTGGACGGAGAAGGCCGAGCTCGCCCTCTCCAAGGGACGCGAGGATTTGGCGAAGGCCGCGCTCATCGAGCGCCAGAAGGCCGCCGACATGGCTGAGGGCCTGAAGGAAGAGATCAAGCTCCTCGACGACACGCTCAAAGGCTACGAGGCCGACATCGCCAAGCTCCAGGGCAAGCTGCGCGAAGCGCGCGCCCGGCAGAATGCGATCGCGCACCGGCTGGAGAGCGCGGTCACGCGCGCCAAGGCCCGGGAGCTTCTGAACGGCAACCGGACTGAGGACGCCTTCAGCCGCTTCGAGATCCTGGAACGCCGCGCCGACTTCGCCGAGGGTCGCGCGGAAGCCCTCGGAATGACCGGCCCGAAGAGCCTCGAGGAAGAAATTGCCGAGCTCAAGGCCTCGGAAAAGGTCGATGCGGAGCTGGAAGCCATGAAGGCCGCGATGGCCGCGAAGGGGAAAAAGTAAATGGAATACGAGGTTTTCATCCCGGTTATCGCCATCGTCGTCCTGTTCCTGGGCCTGCCGTGGCTGATCTTCCACTACGTGACCAAGTGGAAGCAGGCGAAGACGCTGACGGTCGGGGACGAGCAGCTGCTCGACGAGCTTCACGACATGGCGCGCCGTCTGGATGACCGGCTATGCACGATCGAGCGGATCATGACTGCCGAGAACCCCGCATGGCAGCAGGCGTGCCTCCCCGAGGCCGGCGCCCCGCTCGCCGACCCGGTCCTGACCTCGACCACCCGCTCGCGCCGCGGAGAAAAGGCATGAGCACGCAGCCGCCCAGCCGGACGAAATTCTATCTCGACAAGAAGCATGGCAAGGTCATGGGCGTTTGCGCCGGCCTTGCCGACTACACCGGCTTCGACGTCACGCTCATCCGAATCCTTCTGATCCTCGGGATCTTCATGGGCGGCGGCGCCCTGATCCCGGTCTATTTCATCACCGGCTGGATCGCCCACGACAAGCCGCGGGAACTCCAGGATTCCGACCCGGAGGAGAAGAAGTTCTGGCAGGGCGTCCGCACCTCGCCGTCACGGACTGCCAGGGACATCAAGTCGCGTTTCCGCGACATCGACCGCCGCCTCGCCCAGATCGAACATTATGTGACCTTGGAAAACCGTTCGCTCGCCCGCGAGATCGAGCAGCTACGCTAGGGAGGGACCATGGACCCGGATAGGTTTCAGTTCGTGCTCGAGTTGTTCCCATGGATCGCGCTGGTCACCGCGATCAGCGTTGGCGGGTGGGTCTTCACGACCTGGCTCAAGATCAAGAACGGCTATCCGCTCGAAACGAGCTGGGGGACGCCGCTTCATCCGAAAACCGATCGCGAGGCGGCTGAGCGCATCAAGTTGCTGACCAATGAGAATGCCCAGCTTCGCGCCGAAATTGGCTCGATGAAGGACCGGCTCGAGACGATCGAGCGGATCGTGACTGACCAGCCCTCACTCCTCGAGCGGGAAATCAACGCGCTCGCAGACAAGGGCGGCCGCGCGTGATTGGCCCGACGAGGTGGGACTTGCTGCCGAGAAGGCCGCGCAATATGCCGCCCGAACGCATGAGCAGGAGCAACGGGTGCCGCTACTGAAGCAGATCGTGACCCACGGTGGGACGCCGACGGCCGCACAGATGGAATCGCTCCGCGACCACAAGCGGATCGAGAGCGGAGAGAAAGCAGAATGAACCCGTTTGAAATGGTGGTCCTGATCGTCGCGATCGTCATGATCGCCTCGGTCGTTCGCGCCAGATATGCCCATCGCGGCGAGGGAGCGGAGATTCCCCCGGAGGAGCGGGCAGAAACGCTGCGGCTACGCGAGGAAGTGAAGGAGCTCAAGGAGCGCATCAAGGTGCTCGAGCGGATCACCGTCGAGAAGGAAAACAGCCTCGCGAAGCAGATCGACGACCTTCGCGACCGGTAGCGGCGGTGACACCGGAGCGGGGAGCCCCTATTTCAAAGCCATGGCTCTGCCCCCGGTCAGCGAAATCCTCGATGAATACGAACTCCTCGATGGCGAGGACCGTTACCGGCTACTGATCGATTTGGGCCGCAAGCTCGAGCCGATGCCCGACGCGCTGAAGACTGAGGCGACCAAGGTGCGCGGCTGCTCTGCCTCGGTCTGGGTCTACCCAACGACGACCGCGGACGGACGCCTGCACTTCCTTGCCGACAGCAACGCGGCAATCACGAAGGGCATTGTCGCGCTTGTCCTTTCGACCGTCCAGGACAAGCCCGCCGAAGAAGTGGCGGCGACCGATGTCGATGCCGCGCTGGCGCCCTTCGAGCTTCGCAAGCACCTAAGCGCCAACCGGACGCAGGGTGTGCCCAATATGATCACGCTGATCCGGGAGACCGCGAGGCGGCTGGCCGCATGAGCGCCCCGGCGGCCGGCTTCGACCCGCACCAGTTCTTCCAGCTTGCCAAGCGCGTCGGCCATGGACGCGCGCTCGGCCTCGAATTTCGCGAATCGGGAAACAATTGGGCCGAGCTGGCCCTCCCCTGGCGCGAGGAGCTCGTTGGGATTCCAGAGACCGGCGTGCTCGCGTCGGGAGCCGTCGTCAGCCTTATCGACACGGCCAGCGGCACGTCTGTCTGGGTGAGTCTCGACAAGTTCGTGCCGATCGTCACAGTCGATCTCAGGCTCGACTATCTCCGCCCTGCCCTACGCGGCGAGACGATCGTCGCCCGCTGCGAATGCGTAAAGCTTACGCGGCGGATCGCATTCGTCCGCGGGGTTGCTCACGGCAATGAGGGCCGGCCGATCGCGCTCAGCTCCGCCACCTTCATGCTCAACCGCTAGCGGCTCGTCGAGAGCGGTGCTCGGCCATCACCCCGGATGCCCTGCGCGCCGCTCTTCTGCTTTCTTGAGAACATCGTAGGCCGCCTGGATTTCGCGAAACCGGGCCTCGGCCTCCTTGTCTCCCTGCTTGAGGTCAGGGTGATGCTGCTTTGCGAGGTTGCGATAGGCGCCGCGAATGGTTTTGAAATCGGCGTCGCTGTCTACCTCGAGCACCGCCAGGGCGCGCATTTCGTCGCGGCTTCGGCTGTCATCGCCGGGTCCGGCCCACTTCCAGTGGGCGGAACGCCGGAAACCGTTTGCGCCGCTGGACTCCTCGGCGGCCCG
>JBKHXB010000092.1:0-4360 GCA_046566245.1 Alphaproteobacteria bacterium
ACACCGCCGAGGGCTATGCGCAGGAAAAGCTGCAGCCGCGGGTCACGGCCGCCTATCTGGACGAGGATTTCGACCGCGCGATCCTGACCGAGATGGGCGAGCTCGGATTGCTCGGAGCGACCATCCCCAACGACTATGGCGGCGCCGGCCTCGGCTACGTCAGCTACGGGCTGATCGCGCGCGCGGTCGAGCGCGTCGACAGCGGCTACCGCTCGGCGATGAGCGTCCAGTCCAGCCTCGTCATGTACCCGATCTACGCCTACGGCTCCGAAGAGCAGCGGCAAAAATACCTGCCGAAGCTCGCGACCGGCGAATGGGTCGGCTGCTTCGGCCTGACCGAGCCCGATGCCGGGTCCGATCCCGGCAGCATGCGCACCCGTGCGCAGAAGGTCCAGGGCGGCTACGTGCTGACCGGAAGCAAGATGTGGATCACCAACTCGCCCATTGCCGACGTTTTCGTCGTCTGGGCGAAGTCGGACGCGCATGACGGCAAGATCCGCGGCTTCGTGCTCGAGAAAGGCGCCAAGGGCCTGTCTGCGCCCAAGATCAGGGAAAAGCTCTCGCTCCGCGCCTCGATCACCGGCGAGATCGTCATGGACGGGGTCGAGGTCGGCGAGGACGCGCTGCTTCCCAACGTGGAGGGCCTCAAGGGCCCGTTCGGCTGCCTCAACCGCGCGCGCTACGGCATCGGCTGGGGCGCGATGGGCGCGGCCGAGTTCTGCTACCAGGCCGCGCGCCAGTACACGCTCGACCGCAAGCAGTTCGGAAAGCCTCTGGCCGCCAACCAGCTCGTCCAGCTGAAGCTCGCCAACATGATCACCGAGATCACGCTCGGGCTCCAGGCGGCGCTGCGGGTCGGCCGCCGGCTCGAGGCGGGCGAGCTCATCCCCGAAACGATCAGCCTGCTCAAGCGCAACAATTGCGGCAAGGCGCTCGACATCGCCCGGGTCGCGCGCGACATGCACGGCGGCAATGGCATCTCGGCCGAGTTCCATGTGATGCGCCACGCCGCGAACCTGGAAACGGTGAACACCTACGAAGGCACGCACGACGTCCATGCGCTGATCATCGGCCGCGCGATCACCGGGATTCCCGCTTTCTAGCTCCCCTCCCCTTGATGGGGAGGGGCAGGGGGTGGGGTGACCTGCGGTGCGGCCATACTTGGCCGACACCCCCACCCAACCCTCCCCCATCGAGGGGGAGGACTTGGCGACACCCCCCAACCTCCTCTAAGCTCCTCCCCGGCAGAGGGGGGTAAGGCACATGGGCATTGGCGGCTGGATCATCCTTGGGGTCATCGTCCTGCTGCTGCTTTGGGCAGTGGGGATCTACAACCGGCTGGTCAGGCTTCGCGCGCTGGTGAAGGAAGGCTTCAGCGGGATAACCGTGCAGCTCCGCCGCCGCGCCGACCTCATCCCCAACCTGGTTTAGACGGTCAAAGGCTATGCGACCCATGAGCGCGCGGTGTTCGACGAGGTCACCGCCCATCGCGCCGACGCGACCAGGGCGGCGGGCGTTGAGGACACCGCGCGGGCCGATGCCCAGATGACCGCCCTTCTCGGGCGCCTGATCGCGGTTGCGGAAGCCTATCCGGACCTCAAGGCGAACCAGAATTTCCTTGAGCTTCAGAACCAGCTCGAGACCATCGAGACCGAGCTGCAGTCGGCCCGCCGCTATTACAACGCGACCGTCCGCGACCTGAATTCGACGATCCAGACCTTCCCCGACGTCCTCGTCGCGCGGCCCGCCGGTTTTTCAGAGGAGCCCTTCTACCAGGACGAGGACGAGAGCATTCAAACCGCCCCCAAGGTGTCGTTCCAGCGCCCGGCCGCGTGACGATGCGCGCGATCCGCGCTTTCCTCGCCGCGATCCTCCTTCTTGGTGCCGTCCCGGCGCTGGCCGAGGAGCGGATCACGCGCTTCGTCAGCGACGTCGCGGTCCAGGAGGATAGCTCGCTGAAGGTCACGGAGACGATCGACATCGTCTCCGAAGGAAGCAGCATCCGCCACGGCATCTACCGCGACTTCCCGACCCGTTACAAAGGCAGAGGAGGAGTGCAAACCCGCGTCGGCTTCAGCTTCGAGGGCGCGGAACGCGACGGGCAGCCGGAGCCAGCGGTGGTCGAGCCTCTCTCGAACGGCGTCAGGATCCGCATCGGCAGCGCCGAGACCGAGATCGAGCCGGGCCCGCACCGCTACGTCATCCGCTACACGACCACGCGGCAGATCGGACGTTTCCCGGAATTCGACGAGCTTTACTGGAACGCGACCGGCAACGGCTGGATGTTCCCGATCGACGTCGCCGAAGCCCGGATCCGCCTGCCCTCGCCCGCTGCCTTCGTGCAGAGCGCCGTCTACACGGGCCCGCAGGGTTCGACCGAGAGCAATGCGGAGGTCGTGAGCCAGCAGCCCGGCGAAATCGTCTTCCGGACGACTTGGCCGCTTGGGCCCTATGAAGGGCTCACCGTCGCCGCGGCCTGGCCCAAGGGAGTGATCGGCGAGCCGGACGAAAGCACCCGGCTCGGCTGGTGGCTGGCGGACAACGGCCCGCCCGCGGTCGGCGGCCTTGGCCTTGCCGCCCTCCTCGCCTTCTATCTGGTCGCCTGGCACCGCGCCGGCCGCAACCCGCGGCCCGGCACGGTCGTGCCGCTGTTCGCCCCGCCCGACGAGCTGAGCCCGGCGGCGATCCGCTACATCGCCGAAATGGACGCGGACAATCGCTCGTTCGCGGCGGCGCTCGTTGATATGGGGGTCCGCGGCCATGTCCGGATCGTCGAACAGGACGGCGGCTGGCTGTCGAAGGACCGGCGGTTCATCGAACGCCTGGCCAGCTCCAATCCGCTCCCGGACGAGGAGCAGGATGCCCTCGCAGAGCTTGTCTCGACCGGCGAGACGATCGAGATGAAGCAGGAGAACCACTCGAAATTCTCCAGCGCGAAGAACGCTTTGGAAGAGAATTTGAAGAGGCGGTTCGAAGGAACGATGTTCAAGCGCAACCATGGCTGGGCCGGGGCGGGCCTGGCCGCCTTCTTCGCGGTCCTGTGGCTTGCTGCCGCGGCGGTCGCGCTTGCGACCGGCATCGCGTCCCTGTTCGAGGTGGGGACGGCTCTCGGGGCGGCCGTGGTTACCGTGCTCCTGCTACTTCTTGCCGGGCGCAGCGGGACGAAGGGCAAATGCCTGCTGTTCGTGCTCGCGGGGCTCGCCTTCATGGCCTCGCTCGGCCTCGGCGCGCCGCTCTTTTTCAAGGCGCTCGAAACGGGCTGGTGGTTCCCGCTCCTGCTGCCGGTCCTGTCGCTTCCGGTCGTCGTTTCCGCTTTCTGGTGGATGTCGGCGCCGACCGCGGAGGGCCGCAAGGTCCTCGACCGGATCGCCGGCTTCAAGCAGTATCTCTCGATCACCGAGCGCGATCGGCTCGACCGGATGCATCCGCCCGAGGACACGCCGGAGATCTTCGAGAAGTATCTGCCCTATGCGATTGCGCTGGGTGTCGAGAACCGCTGGGCGGACCGCTTCGCGCCGGTGCTTGCCGCGGCCGCCGCCGCGCAGGGACAGCAGGGCTTCGCCTGGTATTCGGGAAGCCGCAGCCCGTGGGACGACGCCGATGGCTTCACCCGGAGCGTCGGTTCCTCGCTTGCGAGCACCGTCAGCTCGGCCTCCACCGCGCCGGGCTCGAGCAGCGGGTCGGGCGGTGGCGGATCGAGCGGCGGCGGCGGCGGCGGTGGCGGCGGAGGCGGCTGGTGATCACCCCCACGCCGCGCGCTTAAGGACGACCGTAGGCTCGTCGTTGTAGAGCGTTTCGCCGACTGTCTCGAAGCCGAGTTTCTCGGCTAGGCGGAAGGACGGGCCGTTAGACGGGGCGATGATCGCCCAAATCGGCGTCGGCTGCAGATTTTCCTCGGCCCAGTCGAGCGCGGCGCGGCACGCTTCAAGGGCAATCCCCTGCCCATGGACCTCGGTCGAGAAGATCCAGCCCATCTCGGGCTCCTCGCCGAACTCGGGCTCCAGCGCCCGCCAGGCGTTGAACAGCGCGGTCATGCCGATCAGCTTGCCGTCGCTCTTGCGCTCGACGGCCCAGCCTCCAAAGCCGTTGAGTTGCCAGCCTCCGGCCGCGGCCATCAGCCGGCGCCAGCATTCCTCCATCCCCATGGGCTCGGGCCCAAAGTGACAAAAAACCGCCGGCTCCTGGAGGATGTTGAAATACTTCTCGCGATCGTCCTTGCGCCACGCACGCAGCCGCAAGCGCTCGGTCTCCAGCGTCGGAGCCGACTGGTACGCACTAGCCATTCAGGCAGTTGGACTTACTTCTTGCCGAGGTTCAGGCTGCCGAAGCGCTTGTTGAACTGCGCCACGCGTCCGCCTTC
>JBKHXB010000093.1:0-3891 GCA_046566245.1 Alphaproteobacteria bacterium
GTGATGAACCGTTGCCCGAAAATCGAGATCATGCGGCTCGGACTACCGAAGGTCGCGAACTCGCCGGCCTGGATCGGGTCCGACGAGCCAAGCAGGCGCGCGAAGATCCGGAAACTGGTGGCATTGCCGGGGATGGCGCCCATTTCGTCGAGCTGCTCGGCGACGGTCGCCAGGCTCGACCCTTCCTCGATGATGATCGTGTGCGGGCCCGGCTTCGGCCCCGGCGTCCACCACAGCATGATCAGCGCCGCGAGGGCGCCAAGGACGAGCGCGACAGCGGCAATCCTAAGGACGCGCTTCACACCGCCTTCATGATCAGAGAAGCGTTGGTCCCGCCGAAGCCGAAGCTGTTGTTCAGAACGGCCCGGACCTGCCGTTCCTTCGCCTTGTGCGGGACGAGGTCGACGCCTTCCGTCCCCTCGCTCGGATTGTCGAGGTTGAGGGTCGGCGGGACGATCTGGTCGCGAAGCGCGAGGATGCAGAAGATGCTCTCGACCGCCCCGGCGCCGCCAAGCAGGTGCCCGATCGCCGACTTGGTCGAGCTCATCGACAGGCTTCCGATCGCGTTCCCGAACAGGCGGCGAACCGCCCCGAGCTCAAGCTCGTCGCCAAGCGGTGTCGAGGTGCCGTGGGCGTTGATGTAATCGATATCGGACGGCTGCAGCCCCGACTTCTTGAGCGCCATCTCCATCGCCCGATAGGCGCCGGAGCCCTCGGGGTGGGGCGCGGTCACGTGATAGGCGTCGCCCGACAGCCCGTAGCCGACGACCTCCGCATAGATTTTCGCGCCGCGCTTCTTCGCGTGCTCATATTCCTCGAGCACGACGACGCCCGCGCCCTCGCCCATGACGAAACCGTCGCGGTCCTTGTCATAAGGGCGGCTCGCCTTTTCCGGCTGGTCGTTGAAATTGGTCGAAAGCGCGCGCGCCTGGGCAAAGCCGGCGATCCCGATCGGGCAGATCGTCGCCTCGGCGCCGCCCGCGAGCATGATGTCGGCGTCACCGTCCTTGATCATCCGGGCGGCGTCGCCGATCGAGTGCGCGCCAGTCGAACAGGCGGTGACGACCGCGTGATTGGGGCCCATCAGGCCGTATTTGATCGAGACCTGGCCGGAGATGAGGTTGATCAGCCGGCCGTGGACGAAGTGCGGGCTGACCCGGCCCGGTCCGTTTTCATGGAGATTGACACTCTCTTTCTCGATCCCCGGCAAACCCCCGATCCCGGAGCCGATCGAAACGCCGGCGCGCAGCCGCGTCGCCTCGTCCATCTCGGACAGGCCCGCATCCTCGATCGCCTGCCCGGCGGCATCGAGCCCGTAGATGATGAACGGATCGACCTGGCGCTGTGTCTTGTGATCGACGCGCTTGCCCGGGTCGAAGCCATATTCATGGTCCGCCGGCTTCACTTCGCAGGCGATCCGGCACTTCTGGTCCGACGCATCGAACTTGGTGATCGGCCCGGCGCCGCTCTTGCCCGCCAGGATGTTGCGCCAGCTCGTCTCGACGTCGCCGCCGAGCGGCGTCACCAGGCCCAGACCCGTCACAACTACACGACGCATTGCCATGTCTCCGTATGTTCAAAAGCAAACGGCTCCCCAGGGGTTCCGGGAAGCCGTCTGTGCCGCATCATCGGCCTCTGTCCGGGCGGCCTGAGGCGTCCGGTCAGCCCTGGTTCGAGTTGATGTAGTCGATCGCGTCCTTGACGGTCGTGATCTTCTCCGCGGCGTCGTCGGGGATCTCGACGTTGAACTCTTCCTCGAACGCCATGACCAGCTCGACGATGTCGAGGCTGTCGGCGCCGAGGTCGTCGATGAAGCTCGCTTCCTCGGTGACCTTCTCCGGCTCCACCCCGAGGTGCTCGACGACGATCTTCTTCACCCGGTCGGCAGTCTCGCTCATTGGGTCTTTCCTCCGTTATAGCTTTCGCGCTGCCCTAGCCGCGCCATTGCAGGCTCGCAAGTGCAGCGGCTCCGGGCCTTCAGCGTTGTGAGGTGCAATGCACGAGACTGCGTCCCGCTCCCTCACCGCCGGAGAAATCCGCCTCGCCAGGTCTGTCTTCGGCGATGCGATCGATTATTCGAAGGTGAAGCTCGTGCGTCGCAAATGGTGGCCGTTCCAGCCCAGGAACGTGGCGATGGCGCCGTGCGGGAACATCCACTTTCACCCGGGCGGACATCTGTGGTCGGAGGATTTCAGCAAGGAGCCGCTGCACGTCCAGGGCTTCTTCATCCACGAGATGACTCACGTCTGGCAGTCGCAGACCCGTGGCCGTTTTTACCTGCCGCTGATGCGGCACCCGTTCTGCCGTTACCGATATCGGGTCGTGCCGGGCCGACCGTTCGGACGCTATGGCCTTGAACAGCAGGCGGAAATTGTCCGCCATTCATTCCTTTCCAGAAACGGCGCCGCGGGCAATCCAACCCCGGCGATAGAATTACCTTTCTAACGCCGTTCAAGTCGCTGTTGCGGGCATGCAACAGACTGCTGCGTAATGGTCGCCGAAAGCCCCGTGACTCTTCCGTTACAGTGCCGATTCGGCGAAACCGCGTGTCGGTTACGCGACACCACGAAAACGGGGATGGAAATGCGCATTCGGAACCAGCTTCTTCTCGGCAGCGCGATCGCGCTGATTACCGCTCCAGCTTTTGCCGCCACCCAGGACCCGCCGCCTCCGCCGCCGGGAACGTCCGGGCCGACGGCCGAGGAATCTGTCGCGCAGCAGGCCGACCAGCCGCTCGCTCAGACCAGCGGCGACGACATCATCGTCACCGCGACGAAGCGCGCCTCGACGGTGCAGGATGTGCCCTTCTCGGTCAACGCGCAGACCGAAGAGGACATCCAGCGCGCCAACGCGCAGACCCTGGAGGACATTTCGCGCAACGTCGCCGGCCTAACCGTCCAGAACCTCGGGCCGGGACAGAGCCAGGTGTCGGTGCGCGGCGTTTCAGCCGGTCATATCGCTCGTGACCAACCGGGCGTGAAAGAACAAGTCGGCATCTACCTCGACGAAACGATCACGTCGCTGTCGCTGTTCACACCGGACTTCGACCTTTTCGACCTGAACCGCATCGAGACCCTTCGCGGGCCGCAGGGCACGCTGTTCGGTGCCGGGTCGGTCGGCGGCACTCTGCGCTACATAACCAACCAGCCGGAGCTAGGCCGCACAGAAGGGATGGTGGAAGGCGACGTCAACTTTCTTAAGGGTGGTGACATCGGTTATGGGCTGAAGGGCGCGATCAATGTGCCGCTTGGCCAGACCGCCGCGATCCGCGCTGTCGCCTATGGAACGAAGTTCGGCGGATTCATCGATTCGGTCGGCCCCTACAATAAGAAGAACGTCAACGACGGGCACCGTATCGGCACACGTGTTTCCCTCCTTTGGGAGCCGACGGACAACCTCAGGGTTACCCCCCGGGTAGTCTATCAGGAGGTGGAAGCTGGCGGTTTCAACCGTGAGGATCATTACATCCTCTTCAACAACCAATTCGTCACTGGCGGCAACACACTCGGCAAACGCGAGCAATACCTGAAGTTTCGCGAGAAATTCCGCGACGAAACACTGCTCGCCGATCTGGTCGTCAGTTACGATTTCGGCCCCGTCGAGCTAACCTCGGTAACAAGCTACGTCGATCGCGACATCCTCGTTAGCCGCGACGCCTCGGCTTTGACCGGCTCGGTCTATGTCTCCTTTGCCGGCGCGGCACCGGCAGCCATTGGCGGCGCCGCATTGAACTCGAACCTCGTCGACACCACCAAGCTCGAGCAATTCACGCAGGAAGTCCGGCTTTCGTCGACGGGGCAGGGCCCTCTTCAATGGGTGGTCGGCGGTTTCTACAGCCATGTAGACCGCCAATATTCCCAGCGCCTGCCCACTCCGGGTTCAGACCCGTTC
>JBKHXB010000094.1:0-3880 GCA_046566245.1 Alphaproteobacteria bacterium
GCCCTCACCCGGGACGTTCGCGCTGCTCGCCTTGCTCGCCCTGATCAGCCTGACGGCCGGCTGGCTCGTGTTCGGGCGTGCGCAGCGCCGCTTCGCCCAGCGATCCCTCGCCGGCGGCGACGAATTGCGCCGCGCGGGCGAGCCGAAGCCCGCGATGATAGGCGATCGGCGATCGGCCGAAGGCGAGCTTGAAATAGCGCGCCAGATGGAATTGCGAGAGCCCGGCGACTCCGGCCAGCTCGCCGAGGCTCACCGCGCGATCATCCTGGTCGTGAAGAAAGCCGCGCGCGCGCTCGAGCCGGCGGTAGAGCTCGCGCCGGGTTTGCTGGCGCGCAGCGCCGAGCGCCTCGATCGCGGCCCGGCTCTCCGTCAGCGGCTCCGCGATCGCCTGCTCCACCCGCGCCGCCAGCTCGCCGGCGAGAAGGCCGCCGATCTCCGGATCGCGCGCGATCCGCCGGCCATAGTCGCGCAGCGCCTGACCCATCCGGCTGGTCGCGGTCGACAGCACCAGGGCCCGGCCGAGCACCGGATCGTGGCCCGGCGCCGGCGCCTCGGCCTGCAATTCGGACGGCAGGATCAGGCAGAGGCCGGTGGTATGAGCGCGGTTGGTGCCTGTGCAGCTGGCGCCGGCATCCAGATAGAGGAACTCGCCAGGGCGAACGCAGACCGTCCGTCCATCGACCTCGTAGCGTTCCTCGCCTTCGACCACGAGCTTGAGCGACGGCGCCGGCGCGCCGATCATCGAGCGCCCGGGACCGAGGCGCGAAAGAACCAGCTTGGCGGTCTTGAGCGCGCCGCGCGGCGCCTCGAGATGCTGGTCCATCACCGTGAAGTCGCAGCGCATAACTCCCCTGTATTATGCGTGTAAATCAGTAGATCATCGCCGAGCTGAACGCCAGATTAAGGCCTGGTTTCAAATGGCTTTCACGATGAGGAGGGCCATGCCCGCGGCAAGGGCGGCGGCGATCGCGACGCGCGCCGGTCCGGCGGGCGCAATCCCTTCGACGCCCGACTCGGCCGCCTGCGCGCCCGTCACCATCGGCGTGACGAGGTCGGTGCGGCGAACCAGGGCATAATAAGCGATGGCGAACAGGTGAAGGCCGACCAGGCCGGCAAGCAGCTTGAACACCAGTTCGTGCATCTCGGCGATTTCGATCGCAGCGTCGAAGCTGACGAGATGGGCGAGCGGGCCAGCATAAAGGCCGTCCTCGTCGCTGGCGAGCAAGCCGAGTCCGATCTGGGTGGCGAGCAGCAGCAGCATCGCCGCGACGCTCCAGCCGCCGAGCGGGTTATGGCCGATCGTGCCGCCAGCGCGCCCGCGCAAATAGCCAAGGACCGCCGCCGGGCCCTTCAGGAACCGCGCGAACCGCGCCGTCTCGCTTCCGGCGAGGCCCCAGATCAAGCGAAACAGCAGCAGGCCGAGCAGCACCTGGCCGGTCGCGATGTGGAGCTCCATCATCTCCTCGTGGCCGGTCCACCATTGCAGCGGCAGGAGGATGACGAGCAGCCAGTGAAAGGCTCGGGTCGGCCAATCCCAGACGCGAATGCGCCGCGGCGGCACCGCGTCCTTCGGCAAAGTTAGAGCTCCGGCCCGCGGAACGTGTCGTGGCAGTTGGCGCACGCCTGGCGCAGCACCGGAAAGGCGGCGCGGACGGCGGCGAGGTCGCCGCTCTGCGCGGCACCGTCGAGCGCGCGTGCCGCGACGACCAGTTCGGCGGCGCGCTGGCGGAACAGTTGCGGGTTCGCCCAGATCTCGGGCTTGGCGCGGGTCGGCACGCCGACTTCGGGGCCGGTGCCGTGCGGGAACCAGCCGCCCACGAGCGGGGCGATCCGCGCGATCGTCGCCGTATTAGCGCGGATGATGTCGAAAGACGGCTCGCTCGCGCGACTCTGGTCGAAGACCGCCTTCATCGCCGGCGCCATCTGCTTGTAGCCGGCCTGGCGGGCGCGGATCAGGTCGGCGGGCGTCCGCGCGGGCGCCTGCGCCGCCGCCACGGCGGCCAGTCCGGCCAGAGCGGCTATTCCGAGGACGAGCTTGCGCATGCGGGAGATCTCCGTCGGTGAACCTCGGCTCCTTGCTAGGTGGCGGGCGCCGGCAGGTCCAGTCGCAGTCCGTCGCGCCTGGGCGTCCGGTCCCCGGCTGGGCGCCCTAGTTCGCGATACGCGCGGACCAGTCGCGCGGCGGCTCCCCGAACTGCTTGCGAAAAGCATGGCAAAGCGCGACCCCGTCCGAATAGCCGACAAGCTCTGCGGCATCGGCGACCGAGCCGCCCCCGGCCGCAAGGAATTCCGCCGCCCGCTTCAGCCGCAGCCGGCGATGATAGGCCGCGGGCGGGCTGTCGAAGACGCAGCGGAAATAGCGCGCTAGATGGAATTTCGAGAGACCGGCGACCGAGGCGAGCTCGTCGAGCGGGATCGCGCGATCGAGATGCGCATGGAGATGCGATCGCGCCCGTTCGAGGCGGTGAAGCAGCGCTCGCCGGGTCGACGGCTTGACCGCGCCGAGTCGATCCACTGCATCGGTCTTCCCCGCGGGGACGAGGCCCGGCGCCAGCGCCAGACCGGGCGCGAATGGATCGAGCAGCTGGCCATATCGGGCGAGCAGCCGGTCGAGCGCCCCCTCCCTGGCCGGCCATCCCTCATGCGCGAGCGCAAGTTCGGCTTGCATCTGCCGTCCTCCCTTGGCGCGAACAGAACCAAACCCGACCTGAACGCCGCATTACTCGCTACAAATGTAGCATGAGGCGCGCCTGAAAATCGCAAGAACGATCTGGACTTGCGCAATCCCGATTATCGCGATGGCGGATTTCCGGCGGCAGATCGGCGCCATGTCGCGACGCCTGCCGCAACGAGAGCGCCAGATTGCCGAGATCGTCGAGCTTCGCGGCGAGGCGAGCGCCTCCGAGATCCTCGATGCGCTCCCGGATCCGATCAGCAACGCCGCGGTCCGCTCGATGCTGAGCCGGCTCGAGGCAAAGGGCGTGATTCGACGCCGGCGCGAGGGAAAGAGATTCCTCTATCGTCCGACCGAGGCCGGAAGGGCCGCCAGGGACGCGGCGCTGCGCCGCGTCAGCCGCGACTTCTTCGACGGCTCGATCGCCTGCGCGGCCGCCGCGATGATCGCGCTGAGGGATGCCGAACAGCCTGAGGTCCCAGGCCCTTCGCGAAAAGGCGTTCCGGCACAGGGAGACCGGAACGCCCTCGCAACCGGCCGGCCGGTTGCCGGCCGCGAAAACGGGTCAGCGGCAGCGTGAGCCGCGCTCGATGGCGCGACCGAGCAGGGCGCCGGCGACCGCGCCGATGATGGTGCCCGTGCCGCGCTCGCCGCGCGTGTCGATGCCGCGGCCGATCAGGGCGCCCGCGCCGCCGCCGATGATCGTCCCCGTCGTGCCGTCGGAGCGGCGGCAATAGATCCGGCCGTCCTCGCCGCGCCAGGCCCCGCCTTCAACGTCTTGGTCCCGGTCATCGTCGCGGTCGTCGTCCTTGTCGACGTCGTTGTCGTCGGCTTCATCCTCATGCTCGCGCAGCGCATCGCGGCGATCGCCGACGTCTCCGGGATCGAGCTGGTCCAGGTCGTAGCGTTCCTTGTCCGCGCCCACCTCGACAGGTTCCTCGTCGATCTGATCTTCGGGCGATCCGCCATATTGGGCGATGGCCGGCGTCGCGGCGGCGCAAGCGGCGAGCGCGAGCGCCGTAACTGCAACCGATATCCTGCGCATGGCGGATCCTTGCCTGCTTGTTCCCGAGCGTTCCTAGGCGCGGCTTGCTGTCGCATGGATGAACCGGTCGCGTAACGATCGCTCCGGCTATCTGTCTTATCGAAATAATACACGATATCCCTTGCGCTCGGCCTGGCGAAGCCCCAATCTTTGGGCGAACG
>JBKHXB010000095.1:0-3848 GCA_046566245.1 Alphaproteobacteria bacterium
CCTGAAGCGGGAAAGGCTCGGAAATGCCGGGCAGACGGGTGCGGCCGCACTGTTCGGCCGCTTCGATCGCGATGCTTTGCAGCCGCTCGAGCTTCACCCGCTCGACAATGGTTCGGCGGGTGATGACCGGGACAAGCCGGGACACCCCGAGCTCCGTCGCTTTTTCCACGAGCCAGTCGGTCGCCTGGCGCTTGATGGGGGCAAAGGCGAGCCACACGTCCGGAATCGATTCCGGCTCGCGCGTCAGGTGGACGATTCTCAGCGTCATGCGCTTCTTCGACGCCTCTGCGATTTGCGCCAGCCATTCGCCGGACTGCCCGTCGAAGACGAGAAGTTCCGCGCCTTCGCCCATTCGAAGCACGTTCCCGAGATAGTTAGCCTGGTCCGGGGCAAGCTCGACACGCGTCCCCTCGCCGAGCGGGTGGCGAACGAACAGTCGCGGCAAGCTCTTTGGCGGCCAGGCCGGGGTTGCGGGCATGAGACAGCGCTTAGCGCCGGGACGAGAATTCAGCCAGTTACCGGAGCGTGCCGACGAGCGAAGCGAACACGGCCGGGTGAATGGGAGTGTCGAACTGGATTCCTGCCTCCGGCGAGCGGACCCAGCAGACCGCCGCCCCAATCGTTTCGAGGTTGTCAAACTTCACCCAGACCCGTTCCCCGGGGCGAGGGCGGTCGATATATTCGATCCGGCACCCTTCGGGAGAAATATCTTCAATTCTCACCCGGAAACCGGGCAAACCCGCGCGGCGCATCACGATATCCGCCTCAAGCGGCACGCGTTCGCTCTTCCGGCGCCTTTTCCGTCGCGGTTCAGTCAACATCGGCCCTCCTCGGCGTCGGAGAACGCAAACTCGGACTGCAGGAAATGGCTATTACCCTGACCCGGCGCCGGGTCGCTGCAACACAAGTTAGCACCGGATCGGAGACAAGATCGGAACGGCGCGCTAACGCGCTGCGAGCGTGACCATCATAACCGACATCGTCCCCGACAGCGAGCGGCGCGGCTTCATCGGCGCCCTGCCACCACGGCTCAGGCCTTTCGCCTCGCTGATGCGGCTGGACCGGCCGATCGGCACGTGGCTGCTTTATTGGCCGTGCGCCTGGAGCCTGGCGCTGGCTGGTGTCGGCAGCCACTGGGACCTGCTGCTGTGGTTCGCGCTGGGCGCCTTCGCGATGCGCAGCGCCGGCTGCGTCTATAACGACATTGTGGACCGGGACCTCGATTCCCGGGTTGAGCGGACGAGGCTTCGGCCGCTCGCGAGCGGACGGGTGTCGGTCCGGTCGGCATGGGCACTGATCGCCCTGCTGCTGGCACTCGCGCTTATCGTTCTTCTTCAACTCAATAGCGTGGCGAGGATCATCTCGCTGGCCAGCCTCGCGCCGGTCGCGGCCTATCCCTTCATGAAGCGGATCACCTGGTGGCCCCAGGCATGGCTGGGGCTGGTCTTCTCCTGGGGGGCGCTTGTCGGCTGGCCGGCGGTTACAGGCTGGCTCGACGTTCCAGCGCTGCTGCTGTGGCTCGGAAGCGTCGCGTGGGTTGTCGGGTACGACACGCTTTACGCCATACAAGACGTCGAGGACGACGCGCTTGTCGGGGTGAAGTCAACTGCCCGCCTGTTCGGCGATCGCGCGCCGCTCATGGTTGGCCTGTTTTACGCGCTCGCCCTGGCCGGCTGGGGGGCGGCCATCTGGATGGTCCGGCCGGACTGGCTTGCCCTCGCCGCCTTGGTTCCCGCGGCCGTGCATCTCGCCAACCAGGCGCTCCGCGCCGATCCGAACGACGGCGAGGAGGCGCTGCGCCTGTTTCGCTCCAACCGAAGCTGTGGGCTGCTCGTGTTCCTCGCCACGCTGGTGGTGGGCCTGTCGAGCAGCTAGGGCTTTGGAATGCTCTCACCGGATGAAGCCGAGGCCGCGGTCGGGCGGTTGGTCGAACGCGCGATCAAGGCAGGCGCCGACGCAGCCGATTCCGTCTATGCCGCCAGCCGCTCGACCAGCGTCGAGGTTCGGCTTGGCGAGCTCGAGCATGTCGATCGCTCCGAAGACGAGGAAATCGGCCTGAGGCTGTTCATCGGGGCGCGATCAGCAACTGTGGCTTCCTCGGTCCTGTCGGAGGAAGCGCTGGGCGAGCTGGTGTCGCGCGCCATGGCGATGGCGGCCGAAGCGCCGGACGACAAGTATGCCGCCCTCGCTCCGGCGGAACTCCTCGCCCATCCGCCGTTCCGAGATCTCGACCTCGTCGACCTCGCCGAGCAGTCACCCGCAGAGCTTCGGGACCGGGCTCTAGCTTCCGAGACAGCGGCACGCGCGGTCGAGGGCGTGACCAACTCGAGCGGTGCTTCGGCGAGCGAGTCCGGCTCGACCTTCGCGCTTGCGACGTCGAGCGGTTTCGCGGCCGCGTGGCAAGCTACGGGGTTCAGCTGCTCGGTGAGCGTGATCGCGGGGGAGGGAGCATCGATGCAGCGAGACCATGCGTGGCATGGCACGCGTCATCTCGCCGATCTCGATCCGCCGGATAGCATCGGGAGGCTGGCCGGGGAACGGGCGGTCGCTCGTCTCGGTCCGGTTCGGCCGAAGTCGGGCGTGATGCCCGTGCTCTTCGACCCGCGCGTCGCGCATACTCTCCTCGGCCACTTGGCGGGGGCGATCAGCGGCCAGTCCGTCGCTCGCAAATCGAGCTTCCTTCAGGATCGGCTCGGAGAGCGCGTCTTCGCGCCGGGAGTGGCGATAATCGACGACCCGCTTCGGCTCCGTGGGCTGCGCTCGCGGCCATTCGACGGCGAGGGCGTGGGCGTGAGACCAGTCGAATTGATCGCGGACGGCGTGCTCAGGAGCTGGATGGCCGAAAGCGCTTCGGCCCGTCAGCTCGGAATCTCGCCGACCGGGCATGCATCGCGCGGGGTGGGGTCCGCGCCCGGAGTGTCTCCGAGCAATTTCTACCTGGCGCCGGGAACTCGAAGTCGCGCAGAGCTTGTTGCCAAGTTTCCCGAAGCGCTTCTCGTTACGGAGCTGATCGGTCAAGGCGTGAACAGCGTGACGGGAGACTACAGCCGCGGCGCTGTCGGCTTTCTCGTCCGGAACGGGGAGATCGGGCCGCCGGTGCAGGAGATCACGATTGCATCGAATCTTCTCGACATGTTCGCGACTCTCGAGCCGGCATCGGACCTCGAGTTCCGCCGCGGGATGGATGCGCCCACGATCCTGGTTCCGGAAATGACGGTAGCGGCCGCCTAGGCTTCGGCGGCCTCTCCGACCTTCGGTAGTCCGAGCCGCATGATCTCGATTTTCGGGCAACGGTTCATCACGACCTTGAGGCCCGCAGCCTCCGCGCGCGCGGCCGCGTCCCGGTCGACGACCCCGAGCTGCATCCAGACCGCCTTGGCACCAATCGCAATCGCCTGATCGACGGCCTCGCCGGCTTCTTCCGACTTCCGGAAGATGTCGACGATGTCGATTGGCACCCCGATCTGGTGGAGATCGCGCCACACATATTCGCCATGGACGTGTTCGCCGGTGATGGTGGGATTCACCGGCATCACGCGGTAGCCGTGGCCCTGGAGGAACTTCATCACGCCATAGGAAGGGCGGTCCGGGCTGTCCGACGCTCCGACCATGGCGATCGTCCGCGCGCTGGTGAGAAGCTCGGCGATGTCCTTGTCGTCTCGAAGCGGCATTCGGCTCTCCTTCGATTCAACAATGCTTCAGCGGGCGGCTGTTTCCAAAGAGGAAAGAAGAACCGCTGCGATTTCATCGAAAATCTTCGACCCCGGCCCCTGTGCCGACGCGGGCGGCGTTCCGGCGTCCGATGCTTCTCGAAGTGCCGGATCGAGCGGGATCCGTCCAAGGAACGG
>JBKHXB010000096.1:0-3770 GCA_046566245.1 Alphaproteobacteria bacterium
AGGCGCGAACGTAATCGACGGCTCGGGCAAGTTCGTGACGCCGGGAATCATCGACGTCCACAGCCACCTTGGCGACTATCCCTCGCCCGGAACCGAATCCCATTCCGACGGCAACGAGGCGACCGCTCCCGCGCGTCCCGAAGTCTGGGCCGAGCATAGCGTGTGGCCGCACGACCCGGGCTTTTCACGCGCGCTCGCCAATGGCGGAGTGACGACCCTGCAGATCCTGCCCGGATCGGCGAACCTATTCGGCGGCCGGTCGGTCACGCTCAAGAACGTGCCGTCAAGGACGGTTCAGGGGATGAAGTTCCCCGGCGCGCCCTACGGGCTGAAGATGGCGTGCGGCGAGAACCCCAAGCGCGTCTATGGCTCGAAGGGCCAGATGCCGCAGACGCGGATGGGCAATATCGCGGTGGTCCGGCAGACCTGGATCAAGGCCCAGGCCTACAAGCGCAAGTGGGACAAATATTACGCCAACGGCGGCGAGATGCCCGAGCGCGACCTTGCGATGGATACGTTGAAGGGGGTCCTCGAGGGCAAGATCCTCGTCCACAACCATTGCTATCGCGGCGATGAGATGGCGCAGATGATCGATGTGTCGAAGGAGGTCGGGTACAAGATCGGCACGTTCCACCACGCGGTGGAAAGCTACAAGGTCGCCGACCTGCTCGCGGAAAACGGTATCTGCTCGGCGATGTGGGCCGATTGGTACGGCTTCAAGATGGAAGCCTATGACGGGATCAAGGAGAATATTCCCTTCGTTCATAATGCCGGCGCCTGCGCGATCGTCCATTCCGACGATCCGAACGGCATCCAGCGGCTTAACCAGGAGGCGGCGAAGGCACTCGCGGACGGAATCCGCGCGGGCGTTCCCAACCTTTCGGAGGCGATCGCCTGGACCTGGCTGTCCGCCAACCCCGCAAAGGCGCTCGGTATCTTCGACAAGACCGGAAGCCTGAAGCCGGGCAAGATGGCCGACGTCGTCCTGTGGAACGACAATCCGTTCAGCGTTTACGCGCGGCCGGAGCGCGTGTGGATCGACGGCGCCCTGATGTACGACGCGAACGACCCGAAGCGGAAGCCGGTCAGCGATTTTGAGCTTGGCCAGCCGGGCGAAGGAGATGTGAAGTGATCCGCCTCGCCCTTGCCACACTGCTCGCGGCGACTGCCGTTCCGGTCGCGGCAGAAACGATCGCAATCACAAACGCCATCCTTGCGACGGGGGATGGCTCGGGCCCGATCCAGGGCGGAACCGTCGTCATCCGCGACGGGCGGATCGTCGCGGCCCACGCCGGCGGCGGTGTGCCCGTCGGGGCGCGCGTCATCGATGCCCAGGGCAAGTGGGTCACACCCGGCATCGTTGCCGGCTTTTCGAGGCTGGGGCTCGCCGAAGTGGACCTTAGCGCGAGCGGAGCCGACGATACGGCGGCCGAGAACGGTCCGTTCAGCGCCGCCATCGACGTCGCCCCGGCGATCAACCCGCTCTACACGCCGGTTGCGGTCAACCGCGCCGACGGCGTCACCCGGGCGATCGTCGCTCCGTCGCCCGCGAAAAGCATCTTTGCGGGCCAGGGCGCAGTGATCGACACCGGCGCGGACATGGATGCCGTCACCAGGGCGCGCGCCTTCCAGTTCGTCGAGCTTGGCGAGGCGGGGGCAGGAGAAGCCGGCGGTTCGCGCGCCTCGGCGCACGTCTTGTTCCGCAACGCTCTTCGCGAAGCCGCGGAGCTGCGGCGGTTCGCGGAACCGGTGCGCTCTTCGCGTCAGTCCGAGCCGGATGCCCGTACCCAACCTGTGGTCCGCAACCCCAACGAGTCGCGCATCTATGGGCCGGACGCGCGGCGGAGTGAGGACGTGCTCCTCACGCGCTTCGATGCTGCAGCGCTTGTGCCGGTCCTTCAGGGCCGCCAGCAGCTTCTGGTCCATGTCGAGCGGGCGAGCGACATCCTTGAGGTGATCGACCTCAGGCGCGAGTTTCCGTCGCTCAAGATCGTCATCGTCGGCGCCAGCGAGGGCTGGATGGTCGCCGACCGGATTGCGGCCGCGGGGATTCCTGTCATCGCCTCGGCGGTGAATGACCTGCCGGCGAGCTTCGAGCAGCTCGCGGCGACCCAGTCGAATGTCGGGCGGTTGGCCGCAGCGGGCGTCCGGGTCTCGATCGGCACCATCAATGACGACGAGACCCGAAACCTGTTCCGGGAACGGCAATATGCAGGAAATCTGGTTGCTCTTTCCAAGGTGCCGGGCGCAACCGGGCTGAGCTGGGGAGAGGCGTTGAAGACCATCACCTCCGCTCCGGCCGAGGCGATCGGCCTCAGTCACGAGATCGGCAGCCTTGCCCCCGGCCGGCGCGCAGACGTGGTTATCTGGTCGGGTGACCCGCTCGACCCAAGAAGTGCTGCCGAGATGGTGTTCATTGACGGCATCGAACAGCCGCTGACCAACCACCAAACGAGGCTTCGTGACCGATACCGTCACCTGCCGAGGCGCGAGCTTCCCGAGGCGTACCGGCACTAAGCCTTCGCTCGGGCCCCATTGCGGGCTATGAGGCTCGAATGATGCGTAATTTCTTCGGCACCGACGGCATCCGCGGGCTCACGAACTGCGAGCCAATGACGGCTCAGACCGCGCTTCGGGTCGGCCAGGCGGCAGGCACGCACTTCCTTCGCGGTGAGCACCGCCACCGGGTCGTAATCGGCAAGGACACGCGCCTGTCTGGCTACATGATGGAATCCGCGCTCGTCGCGGGCTTCACCAGCGTCGGAATGGACGTCGTCCTGCTCGGCCCGATGCCGACTCCGGCGGTCGCGATGCTGACCACGTCGATGAGCGCCGACCTCGGGGTGATGATCTCCGCTTCGCACAACCCGTTCGCCGACAACGGCATCAAGCTGTTCGGGCCCGACGGTTACAAGCTGAGCGACGAGGCCGAGCATGCCATCGAACGCCGGCTCGACAAGGAACCGAAGCTCGCCAAGCCCGAGCTGATCGGCCGGGCGAGACGAATTGATGATGCGCGCGGCCGCTATGTTCACCACGTCAAGTCCACCTTCCCGCAACGGCTGCGGCTCGACGGGCTGAAAGTTGTCATCGATTGCGCCAACGGGGCCGCCTATCACGTCGCTCCGGACGCCTTGTGGGAGCTTGGCGCCGACGTCATCGCGCTGGGGGTCAGTCCCGACGGCCTGAATATCAACGCGGGCTGCGGTTCGACGCACCCGGAACTGCTTCGGGAAACGGTTGTCGCGAGCGGCGCCGACATCGGTCTCGCGCTCGACGGCGATGCTGACCGAATCGTCGTCGTCGATGAGAAGGGCGAACTCGTCGACGGTGACCAGATGATGGCACTCATCGCGCTCGACAGGCAGAAGCGCGAACAATTGCGCGGCTCGGTGGTGGCGACCGTCATGTCCAACCTTGGCCTCGAGCGGCGGCTAGGGGAGGCGGGAATCGGAATGGTCCGGACCCAGGTGGGCGACCGCTACGTACTGGAGGAGATGCGTCGAAGCGGCTGCAATGTCGGCGGCGAACAGTCCGGCCACATCATCCTGTCCGACTATTCGACGACGGGTGATGGGCTCGTCGCGGCGCTCCAGGTGCTCGCCGCCCTTGTCGAGAGCGGCAAGCCGGCGAGCCGCGTGCTTCGGCAATTCGAGCCGGTTCCGCAGCTTCTCAAGAACGTGCGCTTCAACGGTGGGACACCGCTCGAGGACGGAGCAGTCAAGGCGCGAATCGCCGCGGCCGAGCGCGAGCTGGAGGGCCGCGGGCGC
>JBKHXB010000097.1:0-3550 GCA_046566245.1 Alphaproteobacteria bacterium
GCGCGTCGCGGTGACCTTTTCCCAGCCGGCGAAGTAGTCGCTGGAATACATTTCGGAGAAGCCCTGCGGCTGCATTTCCTTGATGTCGGCGCCGGCAGCGAAAGCCTTTTCGCCGCTTCCGGTCAGCACCAGGCAGCGCTGGCTTTCGTCCGCGTCGTATGCGGCGAAGGCCGAGATCAGATCTTTCAGCACCTCGCTGTTGAGCGCGTTGAGCGCGTCGGGGCGGTTGATGGTGACGAGGGTCACCGCGCCGCGCTTTTCGACCAGGATCGTCTTGTAGTCAGTCATTCCTTCGTCTCCGGGAACGGGGTCCACTGCTCGCCCTTCGGGAGGGGGGCGAACAAGGCGTCGAGCATTTCGTCGGACACGCCTTCGGGAGTGGCCGGATCCCACTTCGGCTCGTTGTGCTTGTGGATCAGAAGGGCGTGCACGCCCTCGCGGAAATCGTGGGTCCGGACCACCCGCCCGGCGAGCGCATATTCGGCCCGCATTTCGTCCTCGAAGCTCGCGCGGTTAGCGCCCTCCGCAAGCAGCCTCAGCGACACCTTGCACGAAAGCGGGCTCTTGGTGCCGAGGGTCGCCAGCTCCTTCTGCGCCCATTCGCCGCCGTCGGCCTCGAGCGCGGCAAGCACTTCCTCGAGGCTGTCGGAGGCGAACAGCCGCGTGATCGTCGGCAGGTTGCCGGCGATCTTCGCGTCCGGCGCGGTCTCGGCGGCGGCCCCCAGCGTGCCCTGTACCCGGTCCGGGGCCTGGTGAATACGTTCGACCAGCTCGCCGATACTGGCGCTCGCGACATAATGGGTGGCGAGGCCAAGATAGACGCATTCCGACCCGTCGAGCCGTGCGCCGGTCAGCGCCATGAACTGGCCGACGCGGCCGGGAAGGCGCGGCAGGTACCAGCCGCCGCCAACGTCCGGGAACAGGCCGATCCCCGTCTCGGGCATCGCAAGGCGCGTGTTCTCGGTCGCGACGCGCAGCGAGCAGGGCAGCGAGATGCCGACGCCGCCGCCCATGGTGATTCCGTCCATGATCGCGACCGTCGGCTTGGGATAGGTAAAGAGCAGGTGGTTGAGGCGATACTCGGCGAAGAAGAATTCGCGCGCCTTGCTCGCGTCGCCTTCGCCGCTCTTCGCGAGCATGACGACGTCGCCGCCCGCGCAAAAGCCGCGGCCCTCGAAATGGTCGATCACGACCGCCTGGATTTCCGGGTCCGACCGCCAGCGCAGGAGCGCTTCGCTCATCGCCCGGCACATGTCGGTCGTCAGCGCGTGGATGGCCTTGGGGCGGTTGAGCCGAAGTCTTCCGACCCCGCGTTCGGCCGAGATCAGGACTTCGTCGGTCACTGCCGCAGCAGGTCCCGGCTGACGATGACGCGCATGATCTGGTTCGTGCCTTCGAGGATCGAGTGCACGCGAAGGTCGCGCCAGAATCGCTCGACCGGATAGTCCATCAGATAGCCGTAGCCGCCATGCAGCTGCAGCGCGCGGTCGACGACCGACGAGCCGGTGTCGGTCGCGAGCCGCTTGGCCATGGCGGCGAAGCGGGTCTTGTCGGGCGCGCCGGCGGTCACCTTGGCCGCGGCGACGTAGAGCAGGTAGCGCGCGGCCTGGAGCTCGGTTTCCATGTCGGCGAGCATGAACTGCGTGTTCTGGAAATCCGCGATCGGCCGGCCGAACTGCTTGCGGTCCTTCGTATATTTAATCGCCTCGTCGAGGCAGCGCTGCGCTCCGCCGAGCGAGCAGGCGCCGATGTTGAGGCGGCCGCCGTCGAGGCCCATCATCGCGATCCGGAAGCCTTCGCCCTCGGCCCCGACGCGGTTTTCGACCGGCACCCGGACCTCGTCGAAATTGACCTGCGAGGTGGGCTGCGAATGCCAGCCGAGCTTCTTCTCCTGCGCCCCGAAGCTGACGCCCTTCATGTCCTTTTCGATGACCAGGCAGGTGATCCCCTTGGGCCCCTCCTCGCCGGTGCGGACCATCGTCACGTAGATGTCGTTCTCGCCGCCGCCCGAGATGAACGCCTTGGAGCCTGAAACGACATAATGGTCGCCATCCAGCACTGCGCGCGTCTTGAGCGCGGCGGCATCGGAGCCCGAAGAGGGCTCCGTCAGGCAATAGCTGCCCATTCGCTCCATCGGGAGCATCGACGGGAGATATTTGTGTTTCACCTCGTCGGAGCCGAAGCGGTCGATCATCCAGGCGGCCATGTTGTGGATCGAGATGAAGGCGCTCGTGCTCGGGCAGCCATAGGCCATCGCTTCCATGATCAGCGCGGCCTCGAGCCGGCCGAGGCCGATGCCGCCCGATTCCTCCGACACGTAGATCGCTCCGAAACCGAGCTCGGCGGCCTCGCGGATCGTTTCCTTGGGGAAGATATGCTTCTCATCCCATTCGGCCGCGAACGGGGTGATCGCATCGGCGGTGAACTTGCGCGCCATCTCCTGGATCTGGAGCTGGTCGTCGGTAAGCTCGAACTGGTGCATGGGCGCGGCCTCTAGCTTGCGTTGCCTGCCTCGGCCAGCCCTTCGAGCGCGGCCGTCAGTCGCAGCGCACGTAGCGGAGGCTTGCCACCGGATCGCGCTCGGTCCGCACCAGCCGCCCGCCGCGCAGCCTGAGGCTCTGATACTTGGTCCAGCTCTGGCCCTCGCCGGTGAAGTTGAAGTCGCCGCCGACCGAGGTTTCGGTGGTCAGCACGTTGGGCGCAGGGACGGCGACCGATTCGTAGAAGCGAAGCCGGTCGGCGCTGATCTCGAGCAGCCCCTTGGCATCGCCGCGCGTAGAGATGCAGTCGGCGGGGCTCGGCCCCCAGCGGCCGTGGATCGCGGCGGGAATAAGCGACGCTTCTCCGGTTTCGCTCGTGGCCACCGTATTTTCGGGGGGCGGCGGGCCGCCGGTCGGGCTCGCCGAATCCTCGTTGACTGATGGCAGAGAATCGGTGTTCGCCGCCTCTGTGGCGACCGGGTCACTGCCGCCGCAGGCGGAGAGCGCCGCAGCCAGGATGATGATCGGTGCGAGCCTCATGCGCTGTAAACCGCCATGATCCCCTCCGGGTTTCACCCCATCGTCGGGATGATGAAGGCGCTTTCGCCGTGGCCGCCGCCGTCGGGCCAGCGCTGCGTGACCTTCTTGATCTTGGTCCAGAAGCGCACGCCTTCGGGCCCGTGCTGGTCGATGTCGCCGAAGCCCGAGCGCTTCCACCCGCCGAACGTGTGATAGGCGACCGGAACCGGGATTGGCACGTTGACCCCGACCATTCCGACGTTGACCCGAAGCGCGAACTCGCGCGCCGCGTGGCCGTTGCGGGTGAAGATGGCGACCCCGTTGCCATATTGGTGCTCGGATGGGAGCCGGACCGCGTCCTCGAACGTCTCGGCGCGGACCATCTGCAGGACGGGGCCGAAAATCTCCTCCTGGTAGGATTGGAAGTGCGGCTTCACATGGTCGAAGAAGGTCGGGCCGATGAACCAGCCCTTCTCATGACCCTGAAGGGAGAAGCCGCGGCCGTCCACCACCAGTTCGCCGCCTTCGTCGATACACATCTTGATATAGCT
>JBKHXB010000098.1:0-3360 GCA_046566245.1 Alphaproteobacteria bacterium
CCCGACATGAAGGCCAGGGCGGCTTCCTTGCCGTGCAGATCGGCCAGTTCGGCTTCCAGTTCGACCACGGCATGGCTGTTGCCGGAAATATTGCGCGTGCCGCCGGCGCCGGCGCCGAACTGGGCGGCGGCCTGCTGCATGGCCTGGATCACGGACGGATGCTTGCCCATGCCGAGATAGTCGTTGGAGCACCAGACGGTCACCGGCTTCGGGCCGTTGCCGCCGAAGCACAGTGCGTTGGGAAACGAACCCTTGTTGCGGATGATGTCTATGAACACGCGATAGCGACCTTCCGCGTGCAGGCGGTCTATCGCCGACTTGAAGATGCTCTCATAGTCCATCGTGTGTGTGTTTATCCGATGAGGCCGGGCCAATCGATTAGGGGAATGTCCTGATCCCCTCCGGCGCGCCCATTACATTTGCTCCGCGAGGAAGGCCATTGCGAACGACTCGCAAACTGGCCGTCAAAGCGCTTGCACATTCTCGATTCCGTAGCGGCCGAGGGCGGCGAGCGACGAAGAGCGCGGCTCGGCGGTGAAAAGCATCGTCCCGGCGGACGGCGCGGAAGGCCAGGGCTGGCCGCTTGTCAGGAACGCGACGCGGCGCGCGATCCCCGGGCCGCCGTCGACCCAGGTGATGCCGGGGAATGCGGCCTCCAGCTCCTCCCGCAGAAGCGGGAAGTGGGTGCAGGCGAGGACGACCGTGTCCATGCCATCGGCTCCCTCGGCCTCGAACAGGGGCAAAGCGGCGGCGCGAACCTCCTCGACCGAGATTGGCTCGCCTGCGAGCTTCGCCTCGGCGAGATCGACCAGCTCGGCCGAGCCGTGGCGGACGACCGCGCAGTGCGATGCGAAGCGCTTCGTGAGGTCGTCGACATAGGGCTGGCGGATGGTTGCCTCGGTCCCGAGCACCCCGATGACGCCGCTTTTCGTCGTCTCCGCGGCGGGCTTGATCGCGGGGACCGTCCCGACGACCGGGACGTCGAGCGCCGCCCGGACGTGGTCCAGCGCGATCGTGCAGGCGGTGTTGCAGGCGATGACCACGAGCCGCGGCCGGAAGCGCTCGACCATGCGGCCGAGAAGGGCGGGGACCCGCGAGGCGATCTCGGCCTCCGACTTGGTGCCGTAGGGATAGCCGGCATTGTCGGCGACGTAGACGATCGGCGCGTTGGGAAGCAGCGCCCGCGTCGGCTCGAGCACGGACAGCCCGCCGACCCCGGAATCGAAGAAGAGGAGGGGGGCGGAGGGTTTCACTTCGCTACATCCTCCCCGGCGTTTGACGGGGAGGGGGACCGCACGAAGTGCGGGGGAGGGGTTCTGTCCATGCATCGGCTGACGATGTGGGTCACCACGGCGTCAAGATCCGTTCGCACGTCGCTAGCGGCTATACGGATTGTCTCGATGCCCTGACGCCGAACCCAATCGTCGCGTCGCGCGTCCCTTTGCGGGTTATTGCCCATGTCATGCCCAATGCCGTCTATCTCGATCGCGAGGCCCGCCGACTTGCAATAGAAGTCGAATACGAATGGGCCAAAGGGATGCTGCCTTCTGAAGCGTAGCCCTTCAGGGCGTTGGCGGAGGACACGCCAAAGCCTGATTTCGGTTGGGCTCATGCGCTTGCGAAGACCGCGGGCTTCCGTGACTGACAAGACCCCTCCACCAGCTCCGCTGGTCCCCCTCCCCGCGAAATCGCGGGGAGGATGACATTGCGCCTTTAATTCGGTTTGCTACGACCTGCAGCGGATGACAACCGACCTGCTACTCGCCTTTGCGGCCGGCTATTTGCTCGGGTCGATCCCGTTCGGGCTGCTGCTGACGCGGCTCGCGGGGCGGGGCGACGTCCGCAAGGTCGGCTCCGGCAACATCGGCGCGACCAACGTCCTTCGCGCCGGGGGCAAGGGGCTTGCCGCGGCAACCCTCCTGCTCGACGCGCTGAAAGGCGCCGCGGCCGTGTGGATCGCCCAGAACTTCATGCCCGGGGTCCCCGCCGGCGACCAAGCCGCGGCAGCCGGGGCGCTCGTCGGCCATCTTTACCCGGTCTGGCTGAAATTCCGCGGCGGCAAGGGCGTTGCGACCCTGTTCGGAATCCTGCTCGTGCTATGGCCGACCGGGGCGCTCGTCTATGCGCTCGTCTGGCTCCTCCTGCTCCTGGCGTTCCGAATCTCGTCAGTGGCCGGAATCTCGGCCGCGCTCAGCGCGCCAATCGCGGCCGTCATCATTGGCAACACAGCCCTGTTCCCGCTCCTGCTCGGTTTTGCGCTTCTGGTCGTCTGGAAGCATCGCGAGAACATCGCCCGGCTCCGCGCCGGGACCGAAGGCAGGGTGGGAAAGGGAGGAAGTTGAGCGACGACCTTATCGACCGGATCCGGCTGATCCGCTCGCCCTCCATCGGCCCGGTCACGTATCGCCAGCTGATCGCGCGCTTCGGCTCGGCTTCGGCGGCGCTTGGCGCAATCCCGGACCTTGCTCGGCGCGGCGGAGGGAGCGCGCCGAGGCTGTTCGGGCGAGACGAGGCCGAGCGCGAGCGGTCGCGGGTGGAAAAGCTCGGCGCGCGCTACCTGGTGCTCGGACAGGGGCTTTACCCGCCGCTGCTCGCCCAGCTCGACGACGCGCCGCCCCTGCTGGTGGCGAAGGGCGACATCGGGCACCTCGACCGTCCGTCCGTGGCCATCGTCGGCGCGCGCAACGCGTCTGCCGCCGCGTGCCGCTTCGCGCGGAGCCTGGCGCACGACCTTGGGCGGGAGGGGCTGGTGGTCGTCTCCGGCCTCGCGCGCGGTATCGACTCGGCGGCGCACGACGGGGCGCTGGAAAGCGGCACGATCGCGGTGATCGCTGGCGGGATCGACGTTTGCTATCCGCCCGAGAACGAGGCGCGGCAGATGACCCTGTTCGAGAAGGGCCGGTCCTGGCGGAGATGCCGCCCGGCACCGAGCCCAGGGCGCGCCACTTCCCTTACCGCAACCGGATTATCGCGGGACTGACCATGGGGACGGTGGTCGTCGAGGCGGCGCCACGGTCCGGCTCCCTGATCACGGCGCGGCTCGCTGCCGAGGCAGGGCGCGAGGTGATGGCGGTGCCCGGCTCGCCGCTCGATCCACGGGCGCGGGGCTGCAACCAGCTGATCCGCGACGGCGCGACTCTCGTCCAGGACGCGGCGGACGTGGTCGAGGCCCTCGAGCCGGCGAGGCCCAGGGTCGCTGCGCCGCGGATCGCCTACGAGCTCGCCGACGGCGGCGGGACGATCATGGTGCCGAACGGGCAGGTCTACGACCTGCGGCTGTCGATGAGCGGCAAGGGCCTGCCCGCCGGCAACGACACCGGCTACGCGCTGCTCGACGAGCAGGGCATCACCACCAGCGAG
>JBKHXB010000099.1:0-3318 GCA_046566245.1 Alphaproteobacteria bacterium
CTCGAAATGTACCCAGTCGACGATGTCCTGGCCGTCGCTCACCTGGCTCTCCTCGCGCCCGAGTCCCGGGCAATGGTCCACACGCACCGCAGCTACGCGCAAAGAGTAAAATTTGGCTTAGCGGTCCGCCCCGCGTCCGCGGTCGAAGGGATTCCTGGGCGAGCGCAGCGTCAGCCTGAGCGGAACGGGCCCCAGGCCGAGGTCGCGGCGCATGGAGTTGGTGAGATAGCGGCGATAGCTTTCGGGAAGCTCGTGCGTGCGCGTTCCGAAGACGACGAAGCTCGGAGGCCTCGTCTTCACCTGGGTGATGTAGCGAAGCTTTATCCGCTTTCCCCCTGGCGCCGGCGGCGGGTTGGCCTCGACCGTGTCCTCGAACCAGCGGTTGAGCTCGCCAGTCGCGATCCGCCGCGACCACTGTTCGCGCAGCTCGAAGGCCGCGCCGAGCAGCTGGTCGATGCCCTTGCCAGTCTTCGCCGAGACCGTGAGCACAGGCACGCCCTTTACTTGCGCAAGGCCCTCCTCGAGCGCCGCCTTGATCCCGTTGAACAGGGCCGACGCATTCTCGGCCACGTCCCACTTGTTGATCGCCACGATCAGCGCGCGGCCTTCCTCGATCACCAGCTCGGCGATCTTGAGATCCTGCGCCTCGAGCCCGCGGGTCGCATCGAGCAGAAGCACTACGACTTCCGCGAGGTCGATCGCGCGGCGCGCGTCGGCGCTCGACAGTTTCTCGAGCTTGTCGGTGATCTTGGCGCGCTTGCGAAGGCCGGCGGTATCGACAATGCGCACCGCCCTTCCCTGCCATTCCCAGTCGAGCGCGATCGAATCGCGCGTGATCCCCGCTTCCGGGCCGGTGACCAGCCGGTCCTCACCGAGCATCCGGTTGACCAGGGTCGACTTGCCCGCGTTCGGCCGTCCGACGACGGCGAGCTTGAGCGGCGCCCGCTCGTCGGCGGGCTCATCGTCGTCACCAACCGCGTCCGAGCTTTCGCTGGCTGCCTCGATCAACGGCCGCAGCGCTTCGAATAGGTCGGCGACGCCCTCGCCATGCTCGGCGCTGATCGCCACCGGCTCGCCGAGGCCGAGACGGTAGGAATCGAGCAGGCCCGCCTCCGAGGCGCGCGATTCGGCCTTGTTGGCGACGAGCACGACCGGCGTCTTCGCCGCCCGCAACCAGCGCGCGATCTCGGAATCGAGCGGCGTTACGCCCTCGCGCGCGTCGATCAGGAACAGCGCGACATCCGCTTCGCGGACAGCAGCTTCCGTCTGCTTGCGCATCCGGCCGGGAAGGGTGTGAGGATCCTCGTCCTCATAGCCGGCGGTGTCGATCACCTTGAAGTCGAGGCCCAGCAGCCGGGCCTCGCCTTCGCGGCGGTCGCGGGTCACGCCGGGCCGGTCGTCGACGAGCGCCAGCCGCCGGCCGACGAGCCGGTTGAACAGGGTCGATTTGCCGACGTTCGGACGGCCGACGATGGCGACGGTGGGTAGCGGCATGGCCGCCGCCTAGCAGGCCCTCTCCGCAAGCGGGAGAGGTCCCAGCGATTTCACCTGCCTCATCGCCTTAGCGGAACGCGTGCAGCCTGCCGTCGTCGTCCAGCACGTACAGGGTGGAGTTGGCGACCGCGAACGGAAGCGTGACGGGCGCCCGGATGCTGGTCTGGCTCTGGACGGCGCCCGACACTGGGTCGATATTGATCAGCGCGCCGTTGGAGCTGGCAACGATCAGCCGACCGCCGGCGAGCACCGGCCCGACATAGCTGAGCTGCCCCGTCTTGCTCTTCTCCTTGCGGAACTGGGGAAGCTGCGTGATCCAGCGGATCTTGCCGGTGGCCCGCGCGATCGCCATCGCCTTGGCGTCCTCGGTGACGACGAACACCCAGTCGCCGGCAACCCAGGGAGTCGAAATGCCCGCGAGGTTGAGCTCCCACATCCGCTGCCCGCTGATCAGCTCGAGCGCGACCATCCGCCCGCCCTGTCCGATCGCGATCACCTGCCCGCTGTCGATCACGGGGTCGGCGTTGATGTCCGAGAGCGACGAAACACTGGTGCGGATGCTGGTCCGCGAAAGCGCGTCCTGCCAGACAAGGCGCCCGTTCTCGTAGCGGTAGGCGTTGAGCTCGCCCGACGAGAATCCGGCGACCACGGTCCCCTGCGCGAAGGCCGGCGAGGCGACCCCGAACACGCCCGCGATCTCGAGCGCCGCGGCCTGGCTCCAGTTGGTCGTGCCGTCGGCGGTCTTGAGCGAGTAGATCTGGTTGTCCTGGCTCATCACGTAGAGCGCGTCGCCGGCGATCGTCGGCGAGCCCCGCAAGGGTCCACCCGGGCGCACCTGCCAGGCGATGCCGCCATTGGTCGCGTCGAGCGCCGCGACGAAGCCGAGGCCATTGGTCGCGTAAATCCGGCCGTTCCCGAAGGCGAGGCCGCCGCCGAACAGCGCCGCCTCGTTTCCGCGCTCGGTCCCGAACTGGGTCGCCCATGCCTGCCTTCCGGTCTGCGCGTCGAAGGCGCGCACCGTGGCGCTCGTGTCGATGGTATAGACGCGCCCGTCCGCCACGACCGGACCGGCGCCCAGCCTTGCGGCCAGCGTTGTCCCGCGGCCGATCGATACCTCCCAGGCCTGGCCGAGCGCGCTTCCGAGCTCGACATGGCCCATCGACTTGGAGGCGTTGCCGCCGCGCTGCGCCCACTCGCTGTTCGCGACCGGCGCCGGCAGCGACATCGGCAGCGAGGCGGTGGTCGCGTCCACCTCGACGTCGCTCTCGCTGGTGAGGACCGCGATTCGCTCACCCACCACCGGCGTCGAAGGCCGGCTTCCGCGCTTGAACAGGCTGCACCCGCTCACCGCGAGGGCCGCGGCGGTGAGAACAACGATACGGAGCTTCATCGATTTCATTCGCTTAGTTTCCTGGCTGTGCGGGCTTCGGAATGGCGGCGCTCGCGTCGACGCCGAGCGAGCCTGCGATCTGCACCGCGCGGTTGCGAAGCGACTCGGGCGCCTGGGCATTGGCGGCGATCGCCGCGAACAGCCGGCCCGCCTGCTCCTTCTTGCCCTGCTTCAAATGGGCCATCGCCGTCATTTCCCCGGCAGTCCCGAACCACGGGCTGTCGGGCTTGGTCAGGGGCTCGAGGCGGCTGATCACCTCCTCGGGCCTGAGCTTGTCGAATTCGAGCGCGGTCGCCCGGATCAGGGCGAGGTCGCGATAGGATTCCGGCATCCCGGAATCGGCGGTGATCGCGCGGTAATTGGCGAGCGCGGTATCGCGGTCGTTGGAGTCGAGCGCGATCGCTGCCTCGGTCAGCAGCGCGAGCGCCCGGACC
>JBKHXB010000100.1:0-3060 GCA_046566245.1 Alphaproteobacteria bacterium
TTATCCGCGCTCTGGCCGATGACCACGGGTATCCCGGCCTTGCGGAGCTTCTCGACGACATAGCTTTCGGCGATGTCGGAGCCCTGCACCGAATAGCCGAGCTGGTGCATCACTTCCGCGATTCCCGACATTCCGATCCCGCCGATGCCGACGAAATGGATGGTGCCGATGTCGGTGCCCAAAGCCTTCATGCCGGCACTCCGGGTCCGGCGAAGGCGGGCGCCGTGCGCGGCTCGAGCGCCGGTCCGACCGCTACTGGCGACAGACCGCCACCGACACGCTCGACAAGGTCTGCGAGGTCACGAGCGGCGTGCGGCCGGCCGACCGACAGCGAGCGCGCGGCGGCATTGGCAAGCGCTTCCGGGTCGCCTGCGATCGCCTCGATCTGCCGGGCAAGGGCTTCGGGCGTGAACTCGCTCTGGGCGATCGCGCGGGCGCCGCCTGCCCGCACCATTTCGCGCGCATTGGCCGTCTGGTGGTCGTCGGTCGCCGCCGCGAACGGCACCAGGATCGCGGGCCGGCCCGCGGCGGTCAGTTCGGCGATGGTCGAAGCCCCGGCCCGCCCAATCACCAGATGCGCGTCGGCGAGCTTTTCCGGCATGTCGAGAATGTAGGTCATCAGCTCGGCCGGGATTCCGAGCTCCGCATAGCGGGCGCGGATCGCCTCGATGTCGTCCGGACGGCATTGCTGCACCACCTGCAGGCGGAGCCTGAGCGAGGCATCGAGCATTCCGAGCCCGCTCGGGACGACCTGCCCGAGCACGCTCGCGCCCTGGCTTCCACCGGTCACGAGGATCTTGAGCGGTGCGGTATCGTCGAACGGGGGAAACGGCATCTCGCCGATCCGGGCGATGTCGTCGCGGACCGGGTTGCCGACCAGCACGACCTTGTCCTGGAGAGCGGGCTTCAGCCGGTCGATCTCGTCATAGGCGGTGCCGATCGCAGTCGCGTTGCCGGCGAGCATCCGGTTGACCCGGCCCAGCACCGCGTTCTGCTCGTGAAGAACGGTGGGGATTCCCATCGAGCTCGCCGCGAGCAGCGCTGGGAAGGCGGGATAGCCGCCGAAGCCGACGACCGCGTTGGGCCGGTGGTCGCGATAGATCGCCCGCGCCTCGCGCCGACCGGCGAGAACCGAGAAGAAGGCCTTGGCCCAGCCGATCGGCCCGCCGCCGAGCCGCCCCGCGGGGAGAACGTGCACCGGCACCTTGTCGAACAGGCCCGGGATCTTCGCTCCGCGCGCGTCGGTGATGACGAGCACGCCGTGGCCGCGCGCGCGCAGTTCCGACGCAAGCGCATGCGCCGGAACCATGTGCCCGCCGGTCCCACCGGCAGCCAGGACAAAATCCATCTTCGCCATCAATTGGCCTTAAGCTTGGCTCTCTCCGCTCCACTTCACCACATAGGGCGAGCGGGTCAGATACGGATTGCGGCGGGTGAAGGCGAGTAGCAAGCCCATGCCGATCGAAAGCGCGAGCATCGAGCTGCCGCCGTAGCTGATGAACGGCAGTGTCATGCCCTTGGACGGCGCGATCTGCACGTTGACCGCCATGTTGATCAGCGCCTGCAAACCGAACATGAGGACGAGGCCCGAGCCGGCGAGGATCGCGAAAGGCGAATCCTCGTCGAGCAGCTTGACCAGCACGCGCGCGACGATGGTCAGGTAGAGGATCGCGATCGCAAGGCAGGCGATCAGCCCGAACTCCTCGCCGATCACCGAGAAGATATAGTCGGTCTGCGGCTCCGGAAGCCCGAACTTGCGGGTGCCCGCCCCCGGCCCCATCCCGAACAGCCCGCCGGCGGTCAGCGTCCGCATCGCATTGTCGGTCTGGAAGGTGTCGCCCTCGCCGAACAGGAAACCGTCGATGCGCTGCGTCGCGACGTCGTAAAAGAAATAAGCCGCGACGATCCCGGCGACCGCCAGCAGCGCCAATCCGCCCAGGACCCGAAGCGAGACCCCGGCCACGGCGAGCAGCGCGATCCACACCGCCCCGAAAATGATCGTCGAGCCGAAGTCCGGCTGCTTCATCAGCAGGAAAGCGACCGCGCCGGTGAGCGCGGCGGACAGCCAATAGACCGGGATCGACTTGTCGACCTCGCGGAGGCTGAGCAGCCAGGCAAGGGCGACGACGAAGAAGGGCTTCAGGAACTCGGACGGCTGCAGCTGGCCGATCGGAAGCTCGATCCAGCGGCGGGCGCCGTTGATCTCTGGACCGATTACCGGGACGAAGAGCATGAGCACGAAAAAGAAGGCCGCGCCGAACAGCGACAGGCGCCGCGCCCGTTCGCGCGACAGCATCGAAATGCCGATCATCACCGGCACGCCGACCGCGATCCATGCGAGCTGGCGATAGAAATAATAGAGCTCGGGGACGCGGACGTTTCCGCCCGAATAGCGCAGGGCCGCGGCCGGCGAGGCGGCGGCGACGGCGATCAGGCCGATGCCGATCAGCGCGGCCAGGAGCAGCAGCAGCACGCGGTCGATTTCCCAGAACCAGCGCCCGACCGGCGAGCGGTCCGATCGGCCGTAGCGGTTCGCGTCGACCGTGATCTTGGCTTTCAGCCTGTCTGAAATCAGCCCCGTCATAATGCCCCCACCAAGGCCTTGAACTGGTCGCCGCGGTCCTCGAAGTCGCGGAACTGGTCGAAGCTCGCGCAGGCCGGCGACAGCAGGACTGTATCACCGGCCTTCGCGTCCTTCGCCGCCTCGCGCACGGCGACGTCGAGTTTTCCACAATTTTTCACAGGGATGTGCGGCGCGAGCAGCCTCTCGAACAGCTCCGCCGCCTCACCGATGGTGTAGGCCGAGCGGACATGGCCAAAGTGCGGAGCGCACTCGTCGAGATCGTCCGTCTTCGCCTGCCCGCCGAGGATCCAGCGGATGCTGGGGAAGGCCGCGAGCGCCGGAGCGGTCGCGGTCGGGTTGGTCGCCTTGCTGTCGTTGACGAACAGCACGCCGTCCTTCTCGCGCACCCGCTCCATGCGGTGCGGCAGGCCGGGGTAAGTGCGGAGACCCGCTGCAATCGGATCGTAACTCACTCCGAGCGTCAACGCCGTAACTGC
>JBKHXB010000101.1:0-3045 GCA_046566245.1 Alphaproteobacteria bacterium
CTCGCCGCGCGAGATATCAGACAAGGATTCGCTCAGCCCGGTTGCGCCATTCCGGATCGTCAATATAGGCAATTCTGAACCTGTCCGGTTACTCGATTTCATCGAAATCATTGAAGAACAGCTCGGGAAGCAGGCAATCCGAAACTACATGCCGATGCAGCCCGGCGATGTTGAAATGACCTGGGCCGACGCAAGCCTGCTCGTTGAACTTACCGGTTACAAACCCGAAATCGGCATCCGCGAAGGGGTAGCGGCATTTGTCGAATGGTTCCGCGACTATTATCGGAAATAGGGGGCCGCGGCCGCGATTCGCCCAAGGAAAACATGCAGAAGCTGACTCATCTCGACCGGCTTGAAGCCGAAAGCATCCACATCATGCGCGAAACGGTCGCGGAGGCCGAGCGGCCGGTGATGCTTTATTCCATCGGCAAGGATTCGGCGGTGATGCTGCACCTTGCGCGCAAGGCCTTCTATCCAGCGCCGCTGCCGTTCCCTCTGCTTCACGTCGACACGACCTGGAAGTTCCGGGCGATGTACGAGCTTCGCGACAAGGTCGCGGCCGACCCCGCCATCGAGCTGATCGTCTATCGCAACCCGGAGGCCGAGGCGAAGGGCATCAACCCGTTCGACCATGGCCCCTTGCACACCGACATGTGGAAGACGGAAGGGCTCAAGCAGGCGCTGGAGAAATATGGCTTCGACGCGGCCTTCGGCGGCGCCAGGCGAGACGAGGAAAAGAGCCGCGCGAAGGAGCGCATCTTCAGCTTTCGCAACGCCAACCACCGCTGGGACCCGAAGCGCCAGCGGCCCGAACTGTGGGCGCTTTACAACGTCAAGAAGAACCGCGGGGAGAGCGTACGGGTCTTCCCGCTGTCCAACTGGACCGAGCTCGACATCTGGCAATACATCCTGCGCGAGAAGATCGAGATCGTCCCGCTCTATTTCGCCGAGGAGCGACTGACCGTGGTCCGTGAGGGACTGATCCTGATGGTGGACGACGACCGCTTCCCGCTGGGCGGCGAAAAGCCGGTGCCGCGCAAGGTCCGCTTCCGGACGCTCGGCTGCTACCCGCTCACAGGGGCGGTGGAGAGCGAGGCGGCGACGGTGGAGGAGGTCGTCGCGGAAATGCTCCTGACGACCACGTCGGAGCGCCAAGGGCGGGCGATCGACAAGGATTCGGGCAGCGCGTCGATGGAGAAGAAGAAGCAGGAGGGCTATTTCTGATGGCGCGCGTGCTCGAGCAGGACCGCGAGCTCATCGCGCGCGACGTCTCGGAATGGCTCGCCCGCCACGAGTCCAAGGAAATGCTCCGTTTCATCACCTGCGGCAGCGTCGACGACGGCAAGTCGACGCTGATCGGTCGGCTGCTTTACGACTGCCGGCAGATTTTCGACGACCAGCTCGAGGCGCTCGAAGCGGAGTCCAAGAAGGCAGGGACGCAGGGCAAGAAGCTGGACTTCGCGCTGCTCGTGGACGGGCTTTCCGCCGAGCGCGAGCAGGGGATCACGATCGATGTCGCCTATCGATTCTTCACGAGCGAGAAGCGCAAGTTCATCGTCGCCGACACGCCCGGCCACGAGCAATATACGCGCAACATGGTGACCGGCGCTTCGACCGCCGACGTGGCCGTCCTTCTGATCGACGCGCGAAAGGGCGTCCTGACGCAGACGCGTCGCCATTCCTATCTCGCCAACCTCGTCGGAATCCGCCGCTTCGTGCTCGCGGTCACGAAGATGGACCTGGTCGATTATGACGAGGCCGCCTTCCGCTCGATCTGCGACGAATACCGGCAATTCGCGGACAAGATCGGCATCGGCGAGTGGACCGCGATCCCGCTTTCGGGAGTCGCCGGCGACAATGTGACCACGCGGAGCGAGAACACGCCCTGGTACAGCGGGCAGACCCTGCTCGAGTATCTCGACACGGTCGAAATCGACGTCAGCGCCGACGCTGCAAAGCCGCTGCGCATGCCGGTGCAATGGGTGAACCGCCCCAACCAGTCGTTCCGCGGCTTCGCCGGCCAGATCGCCACGGGCAGCCTGGGCCCGGGAACCGAGGTCCGCGTGCTTCCCTCAGGCCGGACGACCCGGATCGCCCGGGTCGTGAGCATGCCGTCCCCAGCCAATCCCGAAGGCGACCTGGAAGAAGCGGTCGCAGGCCAGTCGGTCACGGTCACGCTCGAGGACGAAGTCGATTGCTCTCGCGGGGACGTGATCGCGGCGGCCGGGGATCCCCCGGAAAGCTCAGACCAATTCGAGGCGACCATCGTCTGGATGAACGAGGAGGAACTGCTCCCCGGCCGCGGCTACTGGATGAAGATCGGCACCCAGACCGTGACCGCGATGATCCAGGAGCCGAAATACGAGGTCAACGTCAACACGCTCGACCACCTCGCGGCGAAGACGCTGAGCCTCAATTCGATCGGGGTCGCGGAGATCTCGACGGATAGGGAAATCGTGTTCGAGCCCTATGCGGTCGAGGGCAAAAGCCCGAACCGCGTTCTCGGCGGCTTCATCCTGATCGACAAGGAAACCAACGCGACCGTCGGCGCAGGGATGCTGCATTTCGCGCTTCGGCGGGCACTCAACATCCACCGCCAGCATCTCGAGGTCGGGCGCGAGACCCATGCCGCGCTCAAAGGGCAGAAGCCGGCGGTGCTGTGGTTCACCGGGCTTTCGGGCGCCGGCAAGTCGACCATCGCCAATATCGTCGAAAAGAAGCTGGCGGCGCGGGGCCGTCACACCTTCCTGCTGGACGGCGACAATATCCGCCACGGGCTCAATCGCGACCTCGGCTTCACCGAGGCCGACAGGATCGAGAACATCCGCCGCGTCGGCGAGGTGGCGAAGCTGATGGCGGACGCGGGCCTGATCGTCCTCACCGCCTTCATTTCGCCGTTCCGCGCGGAGCGGGAAATGGTTCGGCGCATGCTTCCCGAGGGCGAGTTCATCGAGGTGTTCGTGGACACGCCGCTGGAAGAGGCGGAAAAACGCGACACAAAGGGCCTGTACGCGAAGGCGCGGGCGGGCGAGCTCAAGAACTTCA
>JBKHXB010000102.1:0-2915 GCA_046566245.1 Alphaproteobacteria bacterium
CCTTTTTGGCGCGCTTGGTAGCCAGCCGCATACAAGAAAGCCCTCCCCCGGGGGGAGGGGGGAGGGCTAACTCTAGCGCGGAAGGGAGATTATGCGGCGACCGGCTCGGGGCTGAGCAGGTCTTCCGGCGACGGCAGACCAATTGCATCCCGAACCGCAGCGACGGCGCCTTTGACCGGCGTCTGCTGCGTCATCATCTTTCCGCCCTGGACGATGTTGCCTTCCCACAAGGAGCCAGCGCGGCGCCAATCGAGATTGCCAAGACGGTCGGCATACGCTTCCCAGTCCGCCGTCTCGTTCTTGAAAAGGTCGTGCCCAATTCGGCCGAGGATCACCAACCCCGTAGCCGTCAGGCAAACCCATCCCTGCGCGCGGAGGTCCGAAATGCGATTGCTTGCGACCCCCTCCGTCGGATTGGACGCGATCTGCCGCAGGATTGGGATCGCCTGGGTGATCCGGTCAACGTACGCGACAAACCGCTCGAGCTCGGCCGTGTATTGCGGCGTTTCGCTGCTGCCCAAAATTTCCTTGGCCTTTGCTTCAAACTGATCGTCAGGCATCGCGTAGCTGCCAACCAGAAGCTCCTTCACGAGCTGGCGGACCTGATTGGTCAGGAACAGCTTGTTCGAGTTCTTCGACAGCGTCGTACTCGTGCTGTCGATCTTCCCTTTGAAGACGGCGCAGCGATCAATCAGGTCCAGCACAATGCCGTTAGCGGGGTTGCGCCGGTCGTAGGCAGCGAGCTGGCTCTTAGGGAGGGCTTTGGTCTTCGAGGCATCGGCGAAATCCTGGTGGATCTGCGCCATATCGTCCTCGATCGTGATCATCACCGAAACCGCGTCGCCGTAAAACTGCTCGAGCAATTCTTCGGGGATCTCGTCGGCCGCGAGGTCTAGCGCATTCTTCCGGTGACCGCCGTCGGTGATCTCGAGGCGTACGTTTGCTGGGATGACGATCGTGACCGCAGTCACCGTCGAACCGAAGTCGGCCAGGTAAACGCTGATGGGCTGCCTCGCGTTGAGCGTCAGCGGCGGCAGGATGTATTTCCGTCCGACGTTTGCTTTCAGATAGTTTTTCACATTCTCGACGTGGTCCGGCATCACCGGCCTGTTGGTGGCTGCACGAACCTCATCGACGCCGCCTTTCCGCTGCGCGTGATTGGTTTGCAGGCGCGTGCGAATGAGCGGGATCAAGAAGGCGGTTGTCAGCATCCACCGCTGGCCTTGCCTGAACATGATTGCCGGGAGCATCGTGCCGCCGGTTGCGGCTGCTTCTTGGCTCGCAGCGCGCTGGGCGCCCTCGACCGTATCGAACTTTTTGATCGTGACGTTCTTCGCTTCAGTAACTAAATCCAGCATTGTGACTTCTCCTCGAGAGGGGTTGCAGTGGTCGGGCGTTGCGGCGCCCGGCCACACCCATGCGGCAAAAGGCGACGCTTTGTAAATAGGCGCCTCCCGAGTTTACGTGCGAAAGTGCGCGTATTACGTGCAGATGTGGCTTCTAGGACACAGCCGGAGTGGTTCTCGGCTCGGCAATGGTTAGACCCCAGGGCGCTTTGGTTGAAGCTCTGCTTCGCGAGTCGCCAAGTCCGTTAGCGCCTGAGTTGCCAGCCGCCTCTGGTCCGCCGCTGCGGTGTAGATCGCGACATCTTTGTCGTGGGACCAATTGCCAGCCGCCTTCAACTCCTGCTGGGTGGCGCCGAGATCTGCGAGACGACGAGCGGTCGCTTTACGCAATCCATGCGCTGAACAGTGCGGTAGCCCCGCCTCGTCACAGCGGCGACGAAACCAGTTGCCGAAGGCCGCGGGACTAGCAAACGGCTTTCCCCACACCGTGAGGAGATAGGTTTCGGCCTCGGCGTTCTCCATCGCTTCGATCGCGGCCGTCAGCTGAGGCGGTTCCGGAAGCCATGAATATTTCTTGGTCTTCTGGTTCCACACGCGAATTTTTCCCTTCGTCCGATGCTGCGGCCCAAACCTGCTGGCATCGCCGCGGCGAAGCAGCGTCCATAGAATGATCTCGATAGCGAGTCGGCCCATCGTGCCGAGGGGAAAATGCGCGCGATACTGTTTGATTTCGTCCTCGGTCCACGTGTGGAAGCCACCTGTTTTCGGAACCTTCACACCGTTGGCGAGCCTCACCGGGTTCGTCCTGATCCACTCGAGTCGGACAGCCAGATCGAAGACGCGAATGAGGTCCTTTTGGAGACTCTTGGCGGCATTCGGTCCGCCAATTATCCGCCCGGCATAACTAACGCGACGCTTGCTCTTTTCGGCCAAGATTGTCTCGACATGGTTGAAGCGAAGGGTGGCAGCTCGCTTCGGCCCGTGGGCTCGGCAAAATTCCTCAAGCCGGGCGCGGACCTTTTCCTGTGTCACGGCGCTCGGGTTCCGGAAGCTGGCACTGCTGTAGTAGCGATTGACCAAGTCACGGATTGTGCCGGCCGGGGCGTTGCTCACGACGACCCGCTCGCCGGCTACGACGGCCTTATACTCAGCGCTGGGATGGCGTGGCGTGCCCGGGTGGTCCTTGAAATGATATTGACGATAACCGTGTTTTCGATACCGGTATCGGCGCTTACCGTGCCGGTCCATGTAGGCCGTCACATTCGGCGGAAGTTTTTCCGGATCTGAAGATCGTCTTCCCACTCGAACCCTCCCTCATAGCAATCTCGTCGCCCCCCGGACCTTTGATGGTTGGAACAGGCGAGCGGCAACGGGGCTGCGGACAAGTGACCAAGTCACTCGCCGCGTACGGAGCCCTATTTTTGGAGAAAATTGGGCGCTGAGTTTCATTTGGCGAACCGGTTCGCCAAACGACCAACATAAGCTGTTGTGAAACAAAGATTTTTGAGGATAGTTGGCTCCCCGGGCCTGATTCGAACAGGCGGCCGTCCGATTAACAGTCGGATGCTC
>JBKHXB010000103.1:0-2774 GCA_046566245.1 Alphaproteobacteria bacterium
CGGCGAAGGCGCGTGATTGCAGCGTCGAGACTCCGACCGTTCCCAGGCTCGCCTGGTGGAACAGGACCGAGAACCCGTCCATTTCCCGACGAAAGAGGGGCCTGATCGCCTCGGGTGTCACATCGCGCGGCGCGAAGCCGGTGCCCCCAGTGGTAATGACGAGGTCGACGCCTTCGTCTTCGGCCCAGCCCTTGATCGCCGAGCGGATGGCTTCGATTTCGTCGCGGACGATGGCCTTGGCCGCGAGCTCATGCCCGGCGGAGGTCAGGCGCTCGACCAGCAGCGCGCCCGACTTGTCGCTTTCCTCGTCGCGCGTGTCGGAGATCGTCAGGACGGCTATCCGAAGCGGGTAGAAGGTCAGCTTTTCGTCGATTCCAGCCACTTGTCACTCCCACCGGCCACGGTCGGCATAATCGGCCTCGGTCGGCTCGATCCACTCACCCGGCCCGGACCCTTCTTCCTTCTTCCAGAAGACCGCATCGGTTTTCAGCCGGTCCATCAGGTAATCGGCCGCTTCGAACGCAGCCCGGCGGTGGGGCGATGCGGTGCCGACGAAGACGATCGGTTCGCCAGGAGGGATCTCGCCGCAGCGATGGACCACCCGCAGATGGGTGACCGAAAAGCGCTGCGCGCCTTCCGCCGCGATGGAATGCAGCGATTTTTCAGTGAGGCTCGGATGATGCTCGAGGATCAGCCGCTCGACCGGGCTGCCGCGCTTCGAGCGCCGCCGGGCAATCCCGACGAAGCTGACAACTGCTCCGTCACCGCAAGCGACGTGCAGCAGGGCGTCGAGCTCGGCCGCGGGGTCGAAGCGCTGCGGTTCGAGGCGGGCCTCGATGTTCATCAGCCGCCCGACACCGGCGGGAGGAACTCGACCGTCTCGCCGGGCCTGACGAGGTGGGTGTCGGCAACGATCGTGTCGCCGATGCACGCGCGAACCCTCTTGCCGGGGACATCGGCGAAGCCCGGGAAATCGGCCGCCAGGCGGCGGCGCAGCTCGGCGACCGAGCATTCGCTTTGAATGTCGAGCTCGACATGGCGGCCGAAACGTTCCGCCAGGCGACCATAGAACTGGATCTTCATCGCACCTTCGCGCCTATCATTTTCTTCCCGCGCGGCGCTAGCCGCAGCGGCGCGCGGCTTATTGACGCAGGTCAAGATGGCAGGGGCTCCATGCTCAGCGATTCGGAGCACTGGCTGCGCGAGGTCGCCATGCTCGGATGTCCCCCGGACATCCTCCGCTTGGCGACGGTGCCGGATGCAGGATTCGAACCCGCGACCTTCGGTTTACAAAGTAGCGGCTCAATCTTGCCCTGAGTTGCGCCGGGGCGGTGCTGAGTTTCCGCGATCGGCGGTAATCCGCCAATGTTCCTTGCCTGTTCTTGCTTGCCCTTGCGCGGCGGTTCCGCTACCGTGATTGTTGGGTGCTTACTGAAAAGGGCGCAGACATGGCGACACGCAAGGTCAACAAGCGGAACGTCGATGCGCTAAAACCGCGCCTGGTGAAGGACGAGAAGCGGGACGACTTTATTTGGGATGACGAGCTGCGCGGCTTCGGTTGCAAGGTCACGCCAGCGGGCAACAAGGTCTTTGTCATTCAATACCGCATGGGCGGTCGCGGTCACAAGACGAAGCGCTACACCCTTGGCACCTATGGCAGCCCGTGGACGGCGGACGCTGCCCGCGATGAAGCGAGGCGGCTCTTGCAGATGGTTCGCCAAGGCCGCGACCCGCTGGAGGAGCGCGACGATAGGCGTCGGGTGTCGTCTGACCTCGCCTTCGGAGCCTATGCCGATCGCTTTCTGGACGAATACGAGCGGCGCAACCGCAAGACTTCCTATGACGATGCCGAGGCGGTGTTTCGGCTCCACCTTCGCCCGTTCTTCAAGTCCAAGCCTCTCCCCGCAATCAGCCGGGGCGAAGTTGCCAGCCTGTTCGATACGATCCCGGCCAAGCGAGTGGCGTTGCGACGCAAACTCTATGCGATCTTAAGCCGCCTGTTCCGCTGGGCGGTGGGGCGTGGAGATATGGACCGCTCACCACTGGAAGGGTTTGAGGTTCCCCCGGCCCCGGACTCGCGAGATAGGGTTCTGAAGGACTGGGAGCTGCGGCTGGCCTGGTTGGCGGCGGACAAGCTGGGGTATCCCTTTGCGGCGCTCTACCGGCTGCTCATCGGAACCGGACAACGGCGCGAAGAGGTCGCCGGCCTTAATTGGAAAGAACTGAACCGGGACACGTCCGAATGGCATTTGCCCGCAACGCGCTCAAAGAACGGGATCGCCAGCGTCATTCCGCTTTCGGACCTGATGATTGCCGAGCTGGACGGGATTGCGAAAGACGAGAAATGGCCGCGCCGTGGGCTGGTCTTTACGACCACAGGCGAAACGCCAGTATCGGGCTATTCACGGGGCAAGGCGCGGCTCGATAAGCAGATGCTCAAGATCGCCCGTGCTGAGGCCGAAAAGGCTGGCGACGATCCCGAGCAAGTGGAGATTGAACCGTGGCGCGTCCATGATCTGAGGCGCACCCTGGCAACGGGGATGCAGCGCCTTGGCGTCCGGTTTGAAGTCACCGAAGCGATCCTGAACCATGTGTCCGGCTCGAAGGCTGGTGTGGCGGGTGTCTATCAGCGGCATGACTGGCGCGACGAGAAGCGGGCCGCGCTGGACGCATGGGCGGCGCACATTGGAAAGTTAGTCACGCCTTCTGACGAGACGAATGTGGTTCCCCTCGCGACGGCGCGGGCCTGACGGATGGCGGGACCGGCGACAAGG
>JBKHXB010000104.1:0-2690 GCA_046566245.1 Alphaproteobacteria bacterium
GCGGTCGCGCTGTCCGCGTCGGCGAAGTCGCGGGTTCCCGTTTCCATCACCGTCCTACCGGGAAGGAACTTGCGTGTCGCCGGGTTGGGCGTGTGTTCGGTGCGGATCAGCATTGCGTCGATGTGGCCCCGCGGCCGGGTTCAATCAAGAACCGAAGGGCGGCGCTCCGGCGACTATCCAGCGGCTGAGCGCGATCGACGCCGCCAGGCAGAGCAGCGCGACCCACCATTTTGCGGGGCGCATCGGCTCGGCGGATGGGTCGATCACCGCGCGGCCAGTGATCATCGGCTTCGTCAGTTTCCTGTCGAGGATAAGGCGATAAAACAGGATTGCGGCGACATGCAGCGCCACAAGCGCCAGCAGGACATCGAAAACGATTTCGTGGAGTTCGTTCATCGCTTCGGCGGTCTCGAAGCTGACCATGTGCGCGAGCGGGCCTTCGACCAATCCGTCGTCATCGGTCTGGAACAGGCCCGTGATCACCTGCGCTGCCAAAACGAGCAACAGTCCGACGACGCTGAGCGCTCCCAGGGGCGTGTGACCCGCCTTGTTCCAACTGCGAGCGTTGCGGAGGTAGGCGGCGACCGCTGCGGGGCCTCGCAGGAAGGCGCTGAATCGCGCGGTCGAGCTTCCGAACAACCCCCACAGCAGGCGGAAGACGAGCAACGTGAGGACCGCGATCCCCGACCAGATGTGAAGTTCGACTTCCTCGTTCTTGCCCGACCACCAGCTGAAGGCGAAGAGAAGGACGAGGAGCCAGTGGAACAAGCGGGTCGGCAAGTCCCAGACGAGGGCTTGCCGCGGCTCGCTACTCGTCCTTTTCACGATAGAGGTCGTGGCAGGCCTTGCAGGTCTTGCCGAGTTCGCCGTGGGCGGCGCGGATGGCGACGAGGTCGCTGCCCTTCGCTGCGGAATCGAACGCGGCGGCGGCTTTCAAGAAGGCCTCGCGCTTGGCCGCGAAATCCTCCGGCTTCTGCCAGATTTCCGCCTTCGCCTCGGTCTTGCCGACGTCGGGGCCGGTGCCCGGCGGGAACCAGCCGGTCACCTGCGGCGCGAGGCGGGCGATGGTGCTGGCGCCTTCGCGAACCTTGGCGAGGTCGGGCGCGTCGCCCTTCAGCTCGCGGCTGACGAGCTTCATCGCGTCGCCAATGTCCTCCATCCCCTCGTGCCGGTCGTGCATGATCTTCTTCGCATCGTCGCCCGAGACAGGGGCCCCGAGCGGGGCTGCAGCCGTCGCTGTCGCGCTTTCGTTGGCGGCTTCGGCCGCCTCGTCCGACTGGTTTGCGAGCCTTTCGGAAGCCGGCTGCTCCCTGCATCCTGCAAGCAGGGCAATCGTCGCGGCGGCGCACAGCAATCTCATGCTTTTCTCCTTCACTCGGGTTTCGTCCAGCTTCCCTCGATCATCTTGATGATGCCGGAGAAGTCCTTGTTGCCTCCGCCGGCTTCGACGAATTTTTCATATTCCTCCTCGGCCTCCTCCCCCATTTCCAGCTCCAGCCCGACCTGCTTTGCCGCCTCCATCGCGAGCTTGAGGTCCTTGAGCATCAGCGCCGCAGCGAAGCCGCCTTCGTAATCGCGGTCAGCCGGGGTCTCCGGCCCGACGCCCGGGACCGGGCAATAGCTCGTCATCGACCAGCTCTGGCCCGAGGCCTTGGACGAAATGTCAAAGAAGACCTGCGGGTCGAGCCCAAGCTTCTGGGCGAGGACGAAGGCTTCGCAGGTCACCACCATCGTCGCCCCGAGGATCATGTTGTTGCAGATTTTCGCGGCCTGCCCGGCGCCGGGGCCGCCGGCGTGGATCACGGCCTTGGCCATCGGCTCGAGGATCGGCCTCGCGCGCTCGAACGCCTTGTCGGAGCCGCCGACCATGAAGGTCAGCGTGCCGCCAGCCGCGGCGGCGATCCCGCCGGATACGGGCGCGTCGACCATTTCCAGGCCACGGCCCGCAGCTTCCTGCTCGATCGTGCGCGCGCTCTCGACGTCGATCGTGGAGCAGTCGATGAGGAGCGCGCCTTCGCTCGCCGAGCCGAACACATGGTCGCGATAGACCTCGAGCACATGCCGGGCCGCGGGCAGCATGGTAATGACGACATCCGCGTTCTCGACCGCTTCCTCGGTCGATCCGGCCCGCGTGCATCCCGCCTCGACCGCATGGTCGAGCGCCTCGTCCGAGAGGTCGAACGCCCGGACTTCGTGGCCCGCCTTGACGAGGTTCGGCGCCATTCCGCCGCCCATGTGGCCAAGGCCGATGAATGCGATACTTGCCATCTTACCGCCCCTTCCACTTGCCGGGCCGCTTCTCGACGAAGGCGGTCATGCCTTCCTTCTGGTCCTCGGTCCCGAACAGGCCATGGAACAGCCGCCGCTCGAAGCGCAGGCCCTGGCTCAACGGGATTTCGAAGGCGGCGTTGATCATTTCCTTGACCGCGATCGCGGCAAGCGGCGGCATTCCGGCGATCGTCTCCGCGGTTTTCATTGCTTGCTCGAGAAGCGTGTCCGCGGGCACGACCTTCGCCACCAGGCCGGACTGTTCCGCCTCGCGCGCGTCCATCATCCGCCCGGTCAGGCACATCTCCATCGCCTTGGCCTTGCCGATCGCCCAGGTCAGGCGCTGCGAGCCGCCCATTCCCGGGCTGACGCCGAGCTTGATCTCGGGCTGGCCGAACTTCGCCGTGTCGGCGGCGATGATG
>JBKHXB010000105.1:0-2510 GCA_046566245.1 Alphaproteobacteria bacterium
GGCCGATATGCGCCCAGACGCGCCGCGTGCGGAGCGAGGCGAAGCCCGGCCCGGCCGCGACAAGGACTGCCGCGCAAAGCGCCGAGCCGCACTGGCGGTAGAAGAGGCTCTCGATGATGTTCACGCCGCGGGTCGCCGCCAGCTTCACGAGCGCGAACATGACTGCGAGCAGGAGCGCGGTTAGGAGCCGAAGCGCAATCCCCGCGAGCGGCTGTTGCTCGGCCGGGGAGTCGGTGTCCTTTGCCCCTGTCATGCTGAACTGGTTTCAGCATCCATTGTTCTGAAGTGCGGCGCGCGGCTCCAGAATGGACCCTGAAACAAGTTCAGGGTGACGGTCAGGGCTTCTTCTCCGGCGCCACGTAGGGCTTGAACGCGCCGCCGGGCACAGCCGAGGCGACCGGGCTTTCGTAACCGTCCTTGCTGACCGACGAGACGCCGAACACCCAGTCGTCGACGCGGATTCCCCGCAGGACGACCGAGCAGAGTCCGCCCATTTCGATCGGTCCGTGATGCGTGAGCGTTATGCAACGCGGTGATACGGAGCTCTTAGTCCAATTCGCAGCGTCGGTCGGGCGCCAGCGGACGACGTATGTGTCCACTCGCGGGACATATTGCCAACTGACGACCGTATCCGTGCTCACCGCCCCCTCGACCTTCGGCTCGAGCGGCGGCGGGGCGCTGGCGAGCGCGGCGAGCGCGGCGACGTTCAGTTTCGTCACTTTCTCAAGATAGGCGAAGTCCATCTCGTCGACCGTGTCGCCATACTTGATGCCGTTTTCGGTCCTGAGGTCCTGGTGCTGGTGCTCGTAATCCTCGACCGCGACCGAGAGGCGAATCGCTGGATATCCCGCGTTGAGGAATTCGGTGTGGTCGCCGCCGCGCCCGAAGCGGTCGTTGCGCCAGACCTGCATCACGTCGAGGCCGATGGCGAGATTGTCGGCCAGCCCGTCGAGCCAGCGCGAGATGTTGCGTGACGGCGCATCGTTCTCGCCGCCGAGGCTGCGGATCTGGGCCGCGAGTTCTTCGTGCCCCTGCCATCGCGGCCCTTCGGAGAAGACGCGAACCTGCTTGTCGTTGCAGACGCCATCGGAGCCGCAGCTGTTGCCGATGATGTCGTTGTTGAGGTTGGCGACAACGTTCCAGCCCTGCGCCTTGGCGTATTCGGCCATGATCTTGCCGCCGAGCAGCCCCTGCTCCTCGCCCGAGAGCGCGGCGTAGACGATCGTTGCCGGGAACTTGCGCTTCGAAAGCACCCGCGCCGCCTCGATCACCGCCGCGGTTCCGGACCCGTCGTCGTTCGCTCCGGGCGCGTCCGACGTCGCGTTCATCACGTCGCTGACGCGGCTGTCGATATGGCCGGTGATGATGACGACGTCGTTGGGCCGCTCCGTCCCGCGCTGGATCGCGACGGCATTGCAGACCCTGGTCGGCGTGGGCACCCGCCGTCCGGTCACCGTGTCGCAGGGGCGCACGGACGGAAGCCCGAAGCTCTTGAACCTCGCCTCGGTCCAATTGAGCGCCGCGCCGATCCCGCGCTTCGGGTCGGTCTGCGAGGAGAGCGTGTGCCGAGTCCCGAAGCTCACCAGCTTCTCGACGACCTTCTTCATCTCCGCGCCGCTGACCGGAGCGACGATCTGGCGGAGCTGGTCGTAAGGCTGGGACGGCGGCGGTGCGGGTGGCGGCGCGGCGCCGATGAGAGCGGGAACAAGGACAATGAGCGCTAACTGACGCATGGGCACTTCTTTCTCCCCTCCCCTCGATGGGGAGGGGACGGGGGCGGGGTGGAGTTTGTCGCAGGGCGGAGCGGCGGGGACTTCACCCCCACCCGGCCCTCCCCCATCAAAGGGGGAGGGGTTCTCTGGCATTTGCCGCGTCCCGGGTCTAGGGGAACCGCGACCCCAAACTCACGATTCCAGGACCAGGCCAATGTTGCGTGACATCGACCATTTCATCGCCGGCGAAGCCTATGCCGCCGGCGGCCGCACCGGCGACGTTTTCGACCCCAACCGGGGCGAAGTGCAAGCGAAGGTCAAGCTCGGCTCGGCGGCCGAGCTGGAAAAGGCGGTCGATGCGGCGAAGGCTGCCCAGCCGGCGTGGGCTGCGACCAATCCGCAGCGCCGCGCCCGGGTGATGTTCAAGTTCAAGGAGCTGGTCGAGGCGAACATGGATTCGCTCGCCGAGCTGCTGAGCAGCGAGCATGGCAAGGTCATCGCTGACGCCAAGGGCGACATCCAGCGCGGGCTCGAGGTCATCGAGTATTGCTGCGGAATCCCGCAGTCGCTCAAGGGCGAATATACGGTCGGCGCCGGCCCTGGGATCGACGTCTATTCGATGCGCCAGCCGCTCGGCATCGGCGCCGGGATCACGCCGTTCAACTTCCCGGCGATGATCCCGATGTGGATGTTCGGACCGGCGATCGCCTGCGGCAACGCCTTCATCGTCAAGCCGTCCGAGCGCGATCCTTCCGTCCCCGTCCGGCTTGCCGAGCTGATGCGGGAAGCAGGGCTTCC
>JBKHXB010000106.1:0-2395 GCA_046566245.1 Alphaproteobacteria bacterium
GCGTCTTCCCGCTCTACTCGCCGGCGATCGATTCGATCGAGGTCGTCCGCCGCGGCGCCGTCCGCCGGGCCAAGCTCTATTACCTGCGCGGCCGCACCGGTAAGGCCGCCCGCATTGCCGAGCGCCGGACGATCCAGCGCGACATACCCGGCGGGCAGGGCGCCGAAGCCGAGGCTCCGGGGAGCGAGAAGAAGGCGGCGAAGACCGAGGCCTAGTCCCGGCGGCGCTTGCGCGCTGGGATCGCGCTCCTGTCGACCAGCCTCGTGTAGAGGTGCCAGGTCGAATAGCCGAGCCAGGGAAGCACGACGGCGAGCCCGATGAACAGCGGGATCGATCCCGCGATCAGAAGCGCCGCGACGATAATTCCCCAGCGCAGCATCGCGCCCGGGTTCTCGCGCACCGCGCGAACCGAGGTCCGCACCGCGTCCGACGCGCCGACGTCGCAGTCGACGAGCATCGGCATGGACACGACGCTGACGGCGAGGACGATCGTTGCGAAGACCGCGCCGATCGCTCCGCCGATGACGATCAGCGCCCAGCCGCGTCCGGTGGTCAGTATCTCGCGAAGGAATTCGGTAACCGAATCCGCATAATGCCAGCCGAACAGGGCGACGTAGAGCGCTCCGGCCGCGAACAGCCACAGCCCGAAGATCGCCAGCAGCAGGCCCGACACCGAGGCGATCTCCTCGAACGACGGGCGCTTGCGCACGGCCAGGAAATGCGCCCAGTTGGACGTCAATCCCATCTCTCTCCTCCGCGCCATCTCGTAGAAGCCGACGGCGGCGACCGGCCCGAGCAGCCCGACTCCGGCCGCGATCGGAAGGAAGAGCGGCAGAAGCGGGCTCCCGACCGACACGACGGCTGCGACAATCCCGATCAGCGGATAGAGGAGCGCGAGGAAGATGATGTCGCCGCGCATGTCCATGAAGTCGCGCCAGCCCTCGCTCAGCGACTGGTCGAGATCCTCGACGCGCACCTTCCGGACCGGGATCGTCTTGGGCCGGCGGGCCCTCTTGGCAGGGGAAAGCGGCCTGCTTGCCATCGCACCCTCCTTGTCTCGGGCGCGCTTTCGGCGGACGGGCGCCGACGCGCCACTTCCCGGCTATAGCAGAGGATGGCGAGTCGGGCGCAACGGGTTGGCGGCAATCCACTCTCGATTTCGCCGCTCGCGTGCGATAGGCGCGTCTGAGGCAAGGAGATTGGTAATGGGCTATCGCGTCGCCGTCGTGGGCGCCACCGGCAATGTCGGCCGGGAAATCCTCAACATCCTCGCCGAGCGCCAATTCCCGCTCGACGACATCGCCGCTGTCGCATCGGCGCGCTCGACAGGCGACCTGATCGACTTCGGCGACAGCGGCCGCGAGCTCCGGGTGAAGAACATCGAGCATTTCGATTTCTCGGGCTGGGACATGGCGCTGTTCGCGGCTGGCTCGAAAGTGTCCGAAAGCTACGTTCCAAAGGCTGCGGAAGCGGGCTGCACGGTCATCGACAACTCATCGCTCTACCGGATGGACCCGGATGTCCCGCTGATCGTGCCGGAAGTGAACCCGGACGCCATCGACGGCTATCGGAAGAAGAACATCATTGCCAACCCCAATTGCTCGACCGCCCAGCTGGTCGTGGCCTTGAAGCCGCTCCACGACGCCGCGCGGATCAAGCGCGTCGTGGTTGCGACCTACCAGTCCGTCTCGGGCGCGGGGAAGGCGGGCATGGACGAGCTGTTCGAACAGTCGCGCAACATCTTCGTCGGCGACCCGAATGAGCCCGACTTCTTTACCAAGCAGATCGCCTTCAACGTCATCCCGCACATCGACACCTTCCTCGACGACGGGTCGACCAAGGAGGAATGGAAGATGGTCGTGGAGACGAAAAAAATCCTCGACCCGGAGATCAAGCTCACGGCGACCTGCGTCCGGGTGCCGGTCTTCGTCGGCCACAGCGAGGCGGTGAACGTCGAGTTCGAGGAGGAGCTTTCCGCCGAAAGGGCGCAGGAGATCCTGCGCGAGGCGCCCGGCGTCATGCTCGTCGATAAGCGCGAGGACGGCGGCTACGTCACCCCGGTCGAGTGCGTCGGCGAATATGCGACCTATGTGAGCCGCGTGCGCGACGACCCCACCGTCGAGCACGGCCTGTCGATGTGGGTGGTCAGCGACAACCTGCGCAAGGGCGCGGCACTAAACGCCGTCCAAATCGCCGAGCTTCTCGGCCGGAGGCACCTGAAGAAGGCGGCCTAGGGCTTGTCCGCCCAGTACCGCAGCAGGTTCTGCTGGACGAGCTGCAGCCGGCTGTAATTCTCCGGGTCCATCTTCAGACCCTCGAGCGCCGCCACTTCGTTGAGGTCAAACAGCAGGTTGCGCCGGAACGGGTCGGGCACGCGGCTCTGGATGAAGGTGAT
>JBKHXB010000107.1:0-2244 GCA_046566245.1 Alphaproteobacteria bacterium
AACCCGGGCGGATCAGCATCTCCGGCGGCTCGGCCGGCGGCGAACTGATGGGCGCGGTGATCAACTCGAATCCAGAGCTGTGGGGCGCGGTCGTGGCGCACGTGCCGTTCGTGGACGTGCTGGCCACGATGCTCGATGCAACTCTGCCGCTCACCCCCGGCGAATGGCCCGAATGGGGCAATCCGATCACCGACAAGGCGGCGTCCGACTATATCCGCAGCTATTCGCCCTACGACAATGTGAAGGCGCAGGACTATCCGCCGATGCTGATCACCGGCGGCCTCAATGACCCGCGCGTGACCTATTGGGAGCCGGCCAAGTGGGCGGCGAAGCTCCGCGCCACCAAGACCGACGGCAATCTGCTGCTGCTCAAAACCAACATGGGCGCGGGGCACGGCGGCAAGTCGGGGCGGTGGGAGAGCCTGCGCGAGCTTGCCGAGGCTTTCGCCTTCGTGCTTACGCAGGTGAAGTGACGGTGACGGGCCGTCCCGTCTTCGAAATGAGGTTCACGGCCGAGGCGGAGCACATCGACGAGCTCGGCCACGTCAACAATGCCGTGTGGGTGCAGTGGATCCAGGAAATCGCGGTCGCCCACTGGCGCTCGGTCGCGCGCAAAGAACATGACGAGGCCTATTTCTGGGTCGTCGTCCGCCACGAGATCGATTACCTCCGCGCGGCGCTGGAGGGCGACCTCGTGACCTGCAGGACCTGGGTCGGCGATTCTCCGCAGGGCGCGCGCTTCGACCGCTTCGTCGAGTTCACCGGCGCGGACGGGAAGCCATGCGTGCGGTCGCGCACCGTCTGGGCGATCATCGAGAGGTCGAGCGGGCGGCCCGTCCGGGTCCCCCCGCAAGTGGTGGCGCCGTTCATTGGATAACCAAACCGCTCATCCTGAGTAGGCACTGACCGAGCGAAGCGAAGCGAGGTGCCGTATCGAAGGACCGTCCTTCGATACGCGGCCTCGATGAGCTCAGCCGCTACTCAGGACGAGCGGTGAAGGGTGTCACGCGCTTTCGCTCCGCGCTAAAGGTCAGGGCATGAGCCGTCCGGTCCTTTACGATTATTGGCGGTCCTCGGCCGCCTACCGCGTTCGAATCGCGCTCAATCTCAAGCGCGTCGATTATGAGAGCCGGCCGGTCAACCTGCTGGAATCGGAGCAGAAATCCGGCGAGTACCGCGCTCTCAACCCGCAGGGGCTGGTGCCTTGCCTTGAGATCGACGGCCATCTCCTGACGCAGAGCCTGGCGATCATCGTCTATCTCGACCAGCGCTTTCCGGAGCCCCCGCTGATGCCGCGCGAGCCGGCCGACGGAGCGCATGTCCGGGCGATAGCGATGGCGGTCGCCTGCGACATTCACCCGATCAACAACCTGCGCGTGCTCAAGTATCTCAAGAGCGAGTTCGGCGCCTCGCAGGAGCAGGTCGACGACTGGTACCGCCACTGGATCCGCGAGGGGCTTGGCCCGCTCGAGGCCATGGCGAGCCCGCGCGCCGGCGCTTTCCTGTTCGGCGATTCGCCGACGATCGCCGACATCTGCCTCGTCCCGCAGCTCTACAATGCGCGGCGGTTCGACGTGCCGCTCGACCCCTATCCGACGCTGCTTCGGGCGGAGGCAAACGCCAACGCGCTCGACGCCTTCGCCGCGGCGCACCCTGAAAAAGTGAAGGAACCCGCATGAACCGGGTCGACGAGATGAACCGCGGGATCGGCGAGGCCGCCGCAATGGACCGGCTCGAAATCCCGTCGCTCGAAGGCAAGGTGAGCGAGGAGGAATGGGCGATCCGGGTCGATCTTGCCTGCGCTTACCGAATGGTCGCGCATTATGGCTGGGACGACCTCATCTTCACGCATCTTTCTGCGCGGATTCCGGGGCCGGAGCATCATTTCCTGCTCAATCCCTACCAGCTGATGTTCGAGGAGGTGACCGCCTCGTCGCTGGTCAAGGTCGACGTCCACGGCAACCCGGTCGAGCCGACGCCCTTCATCACCAACCCGGCCGGCTTCACCATCCATTCGGCGATCCACATGGCGCGCGAGGACGCGCATGCGGTGATGCACCTGCACACCCCCGCCGGCCAGGCCGTGGCCGCGCATTCCGAAGGGCTGCTGCCGCTCACCCAGACGGCGATGCTGATCCGCGACGAGGTCGCCTATCACGATTATGAGGGCGTCGCGGTCGACCTCGACGAGCGCGAGCGCCTGGTCGCCGATCTCGGCGGCAAATGCGCGATGCTGCTCAGGAA
>JBKHXB010000108.1:0-2240 GCA_046566245.1 Alphaproteobacteria bacterium
ATTCGATCGCCGGCGAATAAAGCGGGAAGACCCGCTCGACGCCCTCGCCAAAGCTGATCTTGCGGACGGTGAAGCTGGAGCCGACGCCCTTGTTCGAGCGGGCGATGCACACGCCCTCGAAATTCTGCACCCGGCTGCGGTCGCCTTCGACCACCTTGACGCCGACGCGAAGCGTGTCGCCGGGCCGGAAATCGGGGATCTTCTTGTCTGCGGTCAGCGCCTCGATGGCCTCGCGCTCAAGGGTCTCGATCAGGTTCATTTCTCTTTGCCTTCATCTCGTCGCCGCGCGCCAGAGGGCGGTGCCTGCGATGCGCCCCCGTGGCGCTCGATCAGGTCCGGCCGCCTTAGCCGTGTGTCTTCGATCGCGCGTTCGCGTCGCCACGCAGCGATCTTCGCATGATCCCCCGATCGCAGCACTTCGGGGATCGTGCGCCCTTCCCAGTCAAGAGGTCGGGTATAATGCGGATATTCGAGCAGCCCCTGTTCGAAGCTCTCCTCCTCTCCGCTGGAGGCGGCGCCCATTACCCCGGGAAGAAGCCGCACGCAAGCATCGAGGATCGCCATCGCGCCGATCTCCCCGCCCGACAGCACATAGTCGCCGATCGACACCGGCTCGACCGGCCGCGCTTCGAAAATGCGCTCGTCGAATCCCTCGAAGCGGCCGCACAGCAGGATCACCCCTTCGCCGGCCGCGAGCTTCCGGACCCGCTTCTGCGTGAGCGGCGCCCCGCGGGGCGTGAGGGCGAGCATCGGCCGTCCGTCAGCGACGCTATCGAGCGCCGCCGCGAGCACGTCTGGCCGAAGGACCATGCCGGCGCCGCCGCCGGCGGGCGTGTCGTCGACACTGCGGTGCTTGTCGGTCGCGAAGTCGCGGATGTGCACCGCTTCGAGCGACCAGATGCCCTGCTCCAGCGCCCGGCCGGCCAGGCTGACCCCGAGCGGGCCCGGGAACATCTCCGGATAGAGGGTGAGGACGCTGGCCCGGAAAGTCATGGCCGCGAGCTAGGCCGGAACCGGTGGCCCCGCAATCCATTGGGCAGCGGATGGACGAGCCGATTCTCGACTGCCTGGTGATCGGCGGGGGCCCGGCGGGCCTCACCGCCGCGATCTACCTCGCCCGTTTCCACCTCGACATCCTCGTCGTCGACGCGGGCAAGAGCCGCGCCGGCTGGATTCCGTGCACGCATAACCACGCGGGCTTTCCCGACGGGATCAGCGGCAAGGAGCTGCTCGAGCGGATGCGGGCGCAGGCGCAAAAATATGGCGCCAAGATCGTCAGCGACCGGGTGACGAAGCTCGAAAAGGACGAGGAAAGCGGCCTGTTCACCGCCACCTGGGGATCGGGACAGGCGAAAGCGAGGACGGTGCTCCTCGCCACCGGCGTCACCAACCGCCGTCCGCCGATGGACGAGGAGCTCCACGACGAGGCCTTGTCGCGCGGGCTGATCCGCTATTGCCCGATTTGCGACGGCTATGAAGTCACCGACAAGAAAGTCGGTGTGATCGGAAGCGACAGGCACGGCGTAACGGAGGCCGTCTTCCTTCGCGGCTACACGCCCCACGTGACCCTGATCGCCCCGGACAAAAGGCTCAAGCTCTCAAAGGAGGATTGGCAAAGGCTCGAAGAGGCGGGGATCGGGGCCGTTGACGGGCCCGCCCAGGCGGTGGCGATCTCCAAGGACTGCATCATCGTCGAGACCGCGGAGGGGACTCATTCGTTCGACAGCGTCTATCCGGCGCTGGGGTCGGACACCCACACCCAGCTCGCCGAAATGCTCGGAGCGCGCCTTAACGAGCAGGGCTGTCTCGGGGTCGATGCGCATCAGCGGACCAGCGTCGAAGGGCTTTATGCGGCGGGCGACGTCGTCATCGGGCTCGACCAGATCAGCCATGCGATGGGCGAAGGCGGAGTCGCGGCGACGACCATCCGCAACGACCTGGCGAAGGACAAGCCGTTGCTGCGGTGATCTAAGCCCTCCCCGTTAAGGGAGGGGGAATCACGCCAAGAATTCGGGATCCAGCACGATCCGCCCGTCCGCGAGGTCGGCAAGGCCCTCGCGAAACGGGATCAGCGAGCGCTTTCCGCCGGGCCGCTCGATCTCCAACAGGTCGCCCGCACCGTAATTCTCTACAGCGGAGACATTGCCAACTTCCCTGCCCTCGCGGTCGAAGCAGGGCAGGCCAATGAGGTCGGCGTGATAATATTCGCCCTCGCCGAGCGGCGGCAGGTCGGCCCGGTC
>JBKHXB010000109.1:0-2218 GCA_046566245.1 Alphaproteobacteria bacterium
ACAAGCGACATCGAACGAGTGCTATTCGAGTCAACGGTTTGACGCTAGTCGCCAATGAGATCCGCCTCGCAATGCACTCCCATTCCGAAACGGGTTGTACGGTGTTCCGACTAGCGGCCTAGCGAGAGATCGGGTTCGTCGCCGCCGTCGTCGTAATCGTCGCCGCCGTCGTCGTCCCCATAATCGTCGCCGGAATCGTCATAAGCCTCGTCAGGCTCGTCCGCCTCTTCCTCGGCTTCCTCGACTTCTTCGGCTTCGTCCGGCTCATCTTCGACATCGTCGCTCTCGTCCGCCTCGTCAGCGTCATCGGCGTCGTCGACTTCCTCGGTTTCACCCGCGACATCGGCTTCCCCGCCGTCGTCCGCGACATCGGTTTCGTCGAGGCCGGAATCGTCATCGGCCTCATAGAGGTCGGAATCGTATCCGTCGTTCGCATCGTCTGCGAACGCCAGGTCGCCGTCTTCCGCGTCGTAATCCGACACTTCCTCGAAGCTCTCCTCGGCGAGCTCGCCGCCGAGATAGCTCTCCTCCATCGCCTCGAACTCGGCAGAATAGGTCGTTTCTTCGGTCGTGACTTCGCTGATGATGGTCGTGTCCTCGGAAATGGACACGGTCTCCATCTCGACACCGCTGGAGTCATAGACGCCGTAGAGCGGCTGCTGCAGCCGGGCCGGCGCGATCGTCGTCCGGCTCAGGCCTCCGCGGCCGGGCCTGATTGAGCGATACGGGACCGCGTAGCGATAGCCGCGGCCAGTCCAGACGGCGTCAACGTAGACTGGCCCGGCGGTCCAGGTGACGATCGGGGTCCAGCGGACCTGGTAGATCTCGGGGACGATAATCCCGAAGGGGTGCCAGTCGTCGACGTAGCGGGCATTCTTGCCGGTCTTCATGACGCCGGCGATCGCAGCGACCATGTTTGCCGCGGCGGAAAGCACTGCGAGTCCGACGATCTCGCTGCTTCGGCCATCCACCATGAGCTGCACCTTGTTGCCGCTCCGCCCCGTGGCCTTGATCGAATAGGCCGTTCCTTGCCGTTTCATCGATTCGATCCGGTAGCCGCGCTTTTCGAGCTCCATCGCGACGGCGCCCGGCGAATAGATTTCGTCCTTCGGCGTTTGCGCTGGCGGCAGGCGGAGCTTGGCGGCAGTGCCGGGCGAAGTCGCGAGCATCGCCAGGGCGACAGCCGTCGACAGTTGCAGGGTCAGCTTGATCATCGGTGGTCTCCCCCGCTCGGGCGACCACCACCGCCGTGGAAGCTCGTGCTCATCGTGCCTTAGACGGGATTAGCACATGTCTGAAAATCGGGGTTTTCACCGATGCAGGCGAACACAAGCATTTCCATCAATTGGAACTTTCCACTTGCCGCTCCGTCTCCCCACCGGAGGCTTCGATGAGCGACAAGCAGCAGAATGAGGTCTACTGGGACGAGGGGGTTAGGGCACAGCGTTTCCCCTCGCTGGAGGGCGACCTCAGCGTCGACGTGGCGATCATCGGGGGCGGAATCGTCGGCATAAGCGCTGCGCGCGAGCTCAAGGACCGCGGACTGACGGTCGCCGTGGTGGAAGCGCGGCGGGTCGGGCGCGGCGTAAGCGGCAGGGCGACGGCAAAGGTCTCGTCGCAGCATGGACTTCGCTACACGACGATCAGGGACAAGTTCGGCGAGCCAGGGGCGCGCGTCTATGCCGAGGCCCAGGAAACCGGCCTTAACGTGATCGACGGGATGGTCCGCCGCTTCGGGCTGGACGCGGACTTCGAGCGCAAGCCCGCCTTTGTCTACACACGCGAGGAAAAGAGCGTGAAGGCGCTCGAGGAGGAAGTGGAGCTTGCCAGGAAACTGGGCCTCCCCGCCTCGCTTACGCGGGACACGGGACTTCCATTCGAAGTGCTGGCGGCAATGCGCTGGGACAACCAGGCGCAGTTCCACCCGGTGAAATATGTGGCGGGACTTGCGGCGACGATCCCGGGCGAGGGCTGCCACGTGTTCGAGGACAGCCGGGTCACCGAATGGGAGCCCTGCCGGATCAAGACCGCGAAGGGAAGCGTCAAAGCCAGGCACGTGATCATGGCGACCAACCTGCCGCTCGGAATGACGGGAGGCTATTTCGCCACCAACTTCCCGATGGCGGAGCCGACGATCGTCGCGCCTCTCGGAAGCGACATACCCGGCTATTACATCAACGCCGAGCAGCCGGGCCATTCGATCCGCACGCACCGCAGC
>JBKHXB010000110.1:0-2200 GCA_046566245.1 Alphaproteobacteria bacterium
TGCAGAAGGCGCAGCGGTGGTTGCACCCTTCCGAAATCTTCAGATAGCTGTAGTGCCGCGGAGTGAGCTTGAGGCCCGCTTCCGGGACCAGGTCGACGAAGGGCGAGGCGGCGGGAGGCGCGGCCTCGTGGACCGCTGCGACGACCTCTTCATATTGCTGCGGCCCGGTGACTGCGAGCACCTGCGGGAAGCGCTCGCGGATCAGATCCGCGTCCTTGCCCATGCAGCCGGTGACGACGACGCGGCCGTTCTCGGCAATCGCCTCGCCGATGGCTTCCAGGCTTTCGGCCTTGGCACTGTCGAGGAAGCCGCAGGTATTGACCAGCACGACGTCCGCCCCCGCATAGTCGGGCGACATGTCGTAGCCGTCGGAGCGCAGCTTGGTCATGATCCGCTCGCTGTCGACCAGGGCCTTGGGACAGCCGAGAGAGACCAGGCCCACGCGGGGCGGCTTGGGGAGAGTGACGGTGTTCATCGGAAAGAGGCGCGCGCCTGTAACCGAAGTCGCGGGCAAAAGCGAGACTCCTGAAAGGCTTGCAGGCTGGAAGCCCAGCGGACGCAAATGCTGTTCACCTGCCGATGCAGCGGCTAAGAGCCGCTTCACCTGTAAGCGAGGGGAGCTTGTCGAATGCGCATCGCGATGATCGGAACCGGCTATGTCGGGCTCGTCTCCGGGGCCTGCTTCGCCGATTTCGGCCACCATGTGACGTGCATCGACAAGGATTCGTCCAAGATCGACGCGTTGAATTCCGGGCTCATGCCAATCTGGGAGCCTGGGCTCGAAAGCCTCGTCAAGATGAACGCCGAGCGCGGGCGGCTGTCATTCACGACCAGCCTCGCGGAGGGCGTCGACGGGGCCGAGGCCGTGTTCATCGCCGTCGGGACCCCTGCGCGGCGCGGCGACGGCCATGCCGACCTCACTTACGTCTATGACGCCGTGCGCGAGCTCGCTCGGTCGCTGAAGAAGCCGGCCGTCGTCATCACCAAATCGACCGTTCCCGTGGGCACCGGCGACGAGATCGCGAGGATCCTCGCGCAGGAGGGCGCGCCGGAAGGCACCAGGGTCGCGTCCAACCCCGAGTTCCTGCGCGAAGGCGCCGCGATCGCCGATTTCAAGCACCCCGACCGGATCGTCGTCGGCGCCGAGGACGAAACGGCCCGCGAGGTGCTCCGCGAGATTTACCGGCCGCTGTTTCTCAACAAGGCGCCGATCCTGTTCATGGGCCGGCGGACGGCCGAGCTCACCAAATATGCCGCGAACGCCTTCCTCGCGACGAAGATCAGCTTCATCAACGAGATCGCGAACCTTTGCGAAGCGGTCGGTGCCGACGTGCAGGAAGTGGCACGCGGCATCGGGCTGGACAACCGCATCGGCCCCAAGTTCCTTCACGCGGGCCCCGGTTATGGCGGCAGCTGCTTCCCCAAGGACACGCTGGCGCTGTTGCGCACCGCGGACGAGGCGGGGGTCGAGCAGCGCATCGTCCGCACGGTCGTCGAGGTGAACGACGAGCGCAAGATGAGCATGGCCGGCCGGGTCGTCGACGCGCTCGGCGGCAGCGTCAAGGGCAAGCGGATCGGAATCCTCGGCCTCGCCTTCAAGCCGAACACCGACGACATGCGGGACGCGCCGTCGATCCCGCTGGTCAAGTTGCTGCTCGAGCAGGGAGCGAGCATCACCGCCTTCGACCCCGCGGCGATGGACCAGGCGCGGCAGGTGTTCAACGGCATCGAATATGCGCCCGATGCCGAGTCCGTCGCGGAGGGGGCGGACGCGCTGGTGATCGTGACCGAGTGGGACGAGTTCCGCGCGCTCGACCTCGCCGAGGTCGCGGGCAGGATGCGCGGGCGGGTGCTGGTGGACCTGAGGAACGTCTACGACCGCGAGGAGGCGGAGCGCGCCGGCCTCGACTATAGCGGGATCGGGCGCGGGGCGCGGCCCGCCCCGGTCCGCGCCGCGGCCGAATAGGGCAAACCCGGCCGTCAGTTCGGCGAGGTGCAGTTGAGCGGCTTCTTGCTGCCCACGGTCCAGGTCGCCGTGTTGCCGCGGCCGCGCAGGCTGTACTTGCCCTTGGCGTAGAGGAAGCCGTCAGCGGCCATCCCCTGCTTCAAGGTGATCGGCTCGCCGCCCTTGGGGGTTACGGTCGCCTTGTTGCGGTCGAAGACGACGCGGAGCGTCACGCCCTTGTTGCAATAATATTTG
>JBKHXB010000111.1:0-2178 GCA_046566245.1 Alphaproteobacteria bacterium
GCCGACGACACTACCTTTTTCGAGAAGCGCAAGCCAAGCTCGATCGAGCGCGAATCCGAACTTGGAAAAGCCACAACCCGAGCACAAGAGAGGCAGTTCGAAACGCACAGGAAATTTGTAAAGGATTATCATTCCCGGCGAGTATCGTTGGCCCAAACGCTTGGAGTGCCGCTGGCTGGACCCGGCATCAAGAACAACATCGGATTCATTGACGAGTTTCACTATGATCGCGAGGGTACGCTCTCGCTCTGTGATGATTTCTCCAAGGCGATCGAAAAAGTTCTCTAACTCCCTGGCCTTCCGGCTGGAAAGCCGAAGGCCTTTTCTTTAGGGACGACTCTTCCCGGGGAGCCGCTTACGCGCGGCTGAGATCGGCGCAGCAGCGCAGGACCCGCTGAACCTGATGCCGCTAATCCGGCCGTAGGGAGAGATCAGGATGGCCGACGCGCCCGCAAGAACCGAACTCAAGGTCACCACCGGCCCGATCCGGGGCAGCCGAAAGATCTACCGCGAGGGCCGCGAGGGAATCCGCGTCGCTATGCGCGCGGTCGACCTCGAGCCCTCGTCGGGAGAGCCGCCGGTCATCCTCTACGACACCAGCGGGCCCTACACCGACCCGGCCGCGCGCATCGACATCATGGCCGGGCTTCCCGAGCTCCGGGCGAAATGGATTCGCGGCCGCGGCGACGTCGAGGAAGTGCCGCAACGCGAGGTCCGCCCCGAGGACAATGGCCGGCTCGGGCCCGATCGTTCGGGCGGAGTCTCCGCCTTCCCCGCCGTCCGCAAGCGCGTGCTTCGCGCCAGGCCCGGCCGCAACGTCACGCAGATGCACTATGCGCGGCGCGGCATCGTCACTCCCGAGATGGACTATGTCGCGATTCGCGAGAACCTGGGCCGGGAGGCCGTCCGCGAGAGCCAGGCCCGCGACGGCGTGTCGTTCGGCGCCGCCATCCCCGACTTCATCACGCCGGAGTTCGTGCGCGACGAGGTCGCCCGCGGCCGCGCCATCATCCCCGCCAACATCAACCATCCCGAGTCCGAGCCGATGGCGATCGGCCGCAACTTCCTGGTCAAGATCAACGCCAACATCGGCAATTCCGCCGTCGCCTCCGACGTCGCGGCCGAGGTCGACAAGATGGTCTGGGCGATCCGCTGGGGCGCGGACACGGTCATGGACCTTTCGACCGGGCGCAACATCCACGACACGCGCGAATGGATCGTCCGCAATTCGCCCGTGCCGATCGGCACCGTGCCGATCTACCAGGCGCTGGAGAAGGTCGGCGGGATCGCCGAGGACCTGACCTGGGAAATCTTCGCCGACACTCTGATCGAGCAGGCCGAGCAGGGCGTCGACTATTTCACCATCCACGCGGGCGTCCGCCTGCCCTACGTGCCGCTGACAGCCAAGCGCGTGACGGGAATCGTCAGCCGCGGCGGCTCCATCATGGCCAAGTGGTGCCTCGCCCACCACAAGGAGAGCTTCCTCTACGAGCGCTTCGACGAGATCTGCGAGATCATGAAGGCCTATGACGTGGCCTTCAGCCTCGGCGACGGCCTCCGCCCCGGTTCCATCGCCGACGCCAATGACGAGGCGCAGTTCGCGGAACTCTACACGCTTGGCGAGCTGACGAAGAAGGCCTGGGCTCACGACTGCCAGGTGATGATCGAGGGCCCCGGCCACGTGCCGATGCACAAGATCAAGATCAACATGGACAAGCAACTCCGCGAGTGTGGGGAGGCGCCCTTCTATACGCTTGGCCCGCTCGTGACCGACGTCGCGCCGGGCTACGACCATATCACCAGCGGCATCGGCGCGGCGATGATCGGCTGGTTCGGCACCGCCATGCTCTGTTACGTGACGCCCAAGGAGCATCTCGGGCTTCCCGACCGCGACGACGTCAAGGTCGGCGTCGTCACCTACAAGCTCGCCGCCCACGCCGCCGACCTCGCCAAGGGCCACCCGGCCGCCAAGGTCCGCGACGACGCGCTCAGCCGCGCCCGCTTCGAGTTCCGCTGGCGCGACCAGTTCACGCTCTCGCTGGATCCCGTGACCGCCGAGGAATTCCACGACGAGACCCTCCCGGCGGAACCGGCCAAGACGGCGCACTTCTGCTCGATGTGCGGGCCCAAATTCTGCAGCATGAAGATCACCCAGGAGGTGCGGGAGTTCGCCGCGAA
>JBKHXB010000112.1:0-266 GCA_046566245.1 Alphaproteobacteria bacterium
CGCATTCCTCCCGACTTCACCCGAAATGACGAAATCGCTGGCCGACCGCTCGCGATCGGAACGGGCGTCCGGGAGCCGGACCGGCATTCCGCTCTGCGACAGCGCGTGGGCGAGCGAATCGCGCGTTTGCGCGGCCAGCTGGCGCAGCTCGGGATCCGACGAAGCCTGGGTGAAAGGCAGTATCGCGATTGCCGCCCTGGGTTGAGGCCCGCCCGGACGCTCTCTCGCGAGCATGAAATAAGCCGCAGCGCCGATCGCCAGGACCA
>JBKHXB010000112.1:276-1287 GCA_046566245.1 Alphaproteobacteria bacterium
CAAGGCTGCAGCCAACAGCCACAGCGGCCTGCCGGCCGGAACGGAAAAACGCCGGGAAGGGTCCAGCTGGTCGGCTGGCCTACCCGTCCGCTTTCCCTCGGCCCGCCGCCCCACCGAATGGAGCAGCTCGTCGGTGCGGCGATCGCGCTTGCCGCCTTTCCAATCGGTCAGGTCCAATGTGTGAAACTGGCGAAAGCCCATCGGCGGCCTCGAACCGTCGATCGTCACCGGAACGAGGATTCCCTTGTCGCCACCGACTGCGGCTTCATCGCGGACCCAGCGCGACTTCAGCGAAGTCCTCGACCAGGCGACGACGACGACATCCGAATCGTCGAGCTGGGACTCGATTTCCGCAGCGAACTCCTCGCCGCCGTCGATGCGGCGATCCCACCAAACGCGGTGCCCCGCCTCCTCCAGGATGCGGGCAAGGGTTTCGGCAACGTCGCGATCCTCGCGAGCATAGCTAAGAAAGATCGACGCCATCTCCCCTCCGGTCGAAAAAAAAGCTGCGCTCCGGCGCATTGCGAGTCAACGACGTGCTCGACTAGGCTTGCCGCTCACCAGGGGAGGTTCCATTGCGCAAACTTCCGCTCGCGCTGATCGGCGCAGCTTCGATTTTTCTTGCGTCGCCGGCGGTCGCCGGGCCGCTCGAGGACTTCGACGCACTAATGGACGATTATTGGGCGGCGATGCTCAAGGAATCGCCGCTGCTTGCGACCTCTGCCGGGGTGGAAACCTATGACGCGCAGCTCGACGAGCTCAGCCTTGCGGCGATGGACCGGCAGGCCGCGCTCGCAAAGGCCTTCCTCGACCGGCTGAACGCCATTCCCCAGGCATCGCTTACGCCCGCCGACCAGACCAATTACGCGATCCTCAAGCGGACCCTCCAGAACAGCATCGAGGGCAACCGCTTCGGCCAGCGCCAGATGCTCTATTCGACGCTTGGCAGCTATCACGACTATTATGCCGGGATCGGCGAGACGCAGCCGTTCCACGACAAGGCGGACTTTG
>JBKHXB010000113.1:0-1246 GCA_046566245.1 Alphaproteobacteria bacterium
TGGAACCAGGGCGGCCGGAACGTATCCTCGGCGACCATCCAGCGCGGCGGGAAGATAACGAAATCGGCATTGGCCCGGCCCGGCACGTTGCTCGGGCTCGTAAGGACCGTGAAGATCGACGGGTCGGGATGGTCGAAGCTGACGGTGCCGATCGCGTTGAACCTGGACAGGTCGTACCGCCAGGGCGCGTAACTGCCGTGCCAGGCGACGACGTCGAGCGGCGAATGGTCGAGAGTCGTCGTCCACAGGTGACCGAGCGACTTTTGGACGACCTCGGTCGGCTGGTCCTTGTCCTCGAACCAGGCGACCGGCGCTTCGAAGTCGCGCGGGTTGGCAAGCCCGTTGGCCCCGATCGGGCCAAGCTCGGGCAGCCGGAAGGGAAGGCCCTGGTTCTCGGCGACATAGCCGCGCGAATCGCCCTCCACCTCGACCCGGAATTTCACTCCGCGCGGGATCAGCGCGATCCAGCCAGGGGCGACCTCCATCATTCCGAGCTCGGTCGCGATCCGGAGCGTACCCGCTTGCGGGATGATCAGCAGCTCGCCGTCGGAATCGACGAATATGCGCGCCATCGACCTGTCGGCGCGGTAGAGATGGACGGAGACGCCCTCGAGGTCCTCGGCCGGTCGGGTGACCAGCATCGTCGCCATCCCGTCGATGAAATCCTTGCCCTGCGGCAGGTCGGCTGGCGGGTCCCAGCGGAGCCGGTTGGGGGCAAGCGGTCCGTCAGCCGCACGCGGCGCGAACAGCGGTGCGTCCTCATAGCGTTTGAAGGGGCGGTGGTCGGCGGTCGGGCGCAGGCGATAGAGCCAGCTTCGCTTGTTCTCCTGCCTCGGCGCTGTGAACGCGCTTCCCGAAAGCTGCTCGGCATAAAGGCCGAAGGCCGGCCGTTGCGGAGAGTTGCGCCCCTTGGGAAGCGCGCCTTCAACTGCCTCGCTTTCGAAATGGCCGCCGAAACCGGTTATGTAGTGGAACGCGTCGCTCATGCCCGCGGCGTTAATCGCTCGCAGGCGCAAACTCAAACGGGCGCAGCACCCTTCGAATGAGGGGCTGCGCCCGTCACGCGCGGGACTCGCCTACCGCGCGTCTGACTGCCGGGGCGGCGGGCGACCGCCGACCGCCCCGTGGCAAGCCTAATTGACGTTGACGTTGATCTCGTCGGGGACCTGGACTTCGGTCTTGCTCGCTCCGAACCCAAGCTGGTCGCGGAACACGAACAGCAGGACCAGGACCACGATGATCAGGA
>JBKHXB010000114.1:0-1191 GCA_046566245.1 Alphaproteobacteria bacterium
TCCCGATGATCGGTGACTATGACCTCAAGGTGTCGAAGCTCTACAACATGCTTCCCGCCGAGGAGTCCGAAACCGAGGGACGGACCGCAGCCGCCAACGCAACAGTGCGCACCGTATTTATCATCGGGCCCGACAACAAGATCCGGGCGATGTTCAGCTATCCGATGAGCTCCGGCCGCAATTTCGACGAGATTCTACGGTTGCTCGATTCCGTGCAGCTGACCGAGCGGCACGGCGTGGCGACTCCGGTCAACTGGCGTCCCGGCGAGGAGTGCATCATCCCGCCGTCGGTCAGCGACGAGGCCGCCAAGGAGAAATTCCCGGGCGGGTGGAAGACGGTGAAGCCCTACCTCCGCACCATTCCTCAGCCGGTCGACTAGCCGGTCAGTCACGGACGGGAGTGAGCCTCAGCAGCCTCCCCCGCCCCGGCGCCTCGCCGTCCTCGAGCAAATAGATCTCGCCGCCCGGCCCCTGCTCGGCGGCGCGGATCCGCGCTTCCATGTCCCATTGCTCGGCCTTGCGTGCGCTCTCGCCGTCGAGGTCGACGCGGATCAGCGCCTGACCAGACAAGGCGGGGAGAAAGGCATCCCCCTTCCAGTCGTCGAAGAGGTCGCCCGTGTAGATGAGGAGGCCCCCGGGCGAGATCGACGGGGTCCACCAGGCCCTGGGCTCCTCGAAGCCGTGGCCCCGATGGTCGTCGGGGATGTCGCGCCCGTCATAATGGGTCCCATACGAGGCCTCGGGCCAGCCGTAATTCTTTCCGGCGACGATCAGGTTGAGCTCGTCGCCACCGCGCGGCCCCATCTCGCTCGCCCACAGCCGGCCGTCGGAATCGAAGGCGAGGCCGAGCACGTTGCGGTGGCCCATCGTGTGGAAGCGGCCGCCGAGCCTGCGCCCTTGCGCGTCCATGCGGATGACCTTGCCGAGGTCGCTGTTACGGTCCTGCGCCGGGTCCATTTTCTGCCGGTCGCCCGAGGAGACGAACATCGTCCCGTCGGGCGCGAAGGCGATCCGGTGCGAAAAATGGCCGTTGCCGGTGACTTTGGGCTGCTGCCTCCAGATCACCGTGAAGCCTTCGATCCGCGGCTGCCCATTGCCGAGCACCAGCCGCCCGTGGCCAAGCGCGGCGCCGCTGGTCTCGCCCGCCCCGGCCTCGGCGAAGCTAAGATAGATGCGCTGATTTCCCGCGAA
>JBKHXB010000115.1:0-1167 GCA_046566245.1 Alphaproteobacteria bacterium
GGGCTGGCACTGGCCGTTGCCGTCGCGGCCGCACCGGCAGCCGCCAGCCCGTCGAAAACGCAGCCGGCGATCGTCCTCAACGAAGATTCTCGCAGCCTCGTCTCGGCGCGCGTCGGACTGCCGATCGAGATCCGCCTGCGCGCGCAGTCCGGAACGGGGTTTTCCTGGATTCCCACGCGCCCGGTGCCGGGGCTCACCAGCCTGAAGCCGGTTTCCGCCAAGAAAAGCATGCCGGGAAGCGCGCAAGTCCAGCGCTTCCGCTTCGTCGCCAGTGCGCCCGGAACCTATCGGCTGAGCTTTTCCTACGACCAGCCGTGGAAAGGGGGCACCAAAGGCGCGCGAACCAAGGGCTTCATCATCTTCGCCCGCTGATCAGGCGAAATTGAAGCTGACGCTGAGCCGCTCGCCGCGGCCTGAACCGGCGAGCACCTCGTGGCGAAGCCAGCTTTCCCACATCAGCAGGAGGCCAGGCCTCGGCTCGATCGTGACGAAGGTTCCGGGCCGGGTCGGCGCGGCCATCATCATCGCAAGGCGCGGGTCCTCGAAGCGGATCGGTCCCGATCCCTTCGGCACCTCGACATAGAGGGTCCCCGACAGGATGCTGTGCGGATGAATGTGTCCAGAATGATGTCCCCTGGTTTTCAACAGATTGGCCCACAGGCTGTCGAGCCGCGGCTTTAGGTCCCAGCCCAGCTCGGTTGCAAAAGCGCGGGCGTGGCGGGTCAGGTGCTTCGAAAGGTCGGCGAAGGCGGGATCGCGCCTCGGCAGATCGCCGAGCGAGGCGTAGCTGGTGTAACCGGGGTAATTGTGGTTGCGGCTCCAGCGCCTGCCGGCCGAATCGTCGCGGGCGAGCGAACGGATCGAGCGGGCGAGCTCGCCCGGAAGGTCCGCGTCGATTTCGGCTTCGTAGAGCAGGGTGGGGAAGAGGCGGCGGATCAAGGCGTTGGCTATCCTTTGTCGAGGCTCGCCTGTAAAGATTCGAGGTGGAAGGGGAAACGCCACCGACGTGTCCGACGTGTTCATCTCCTACGCGCGATCGAGCGAAGAGCAGGCGCTGCGGGTTGAGCAGGCGCTTCACGAGTCCGGCTATGGCGTTTGGCGCGATTCCGAGCTTCCCGCCCACCGCAGCTATGCCGAGGTCATCGAGGAGCGGCTGAAATCGGCGAA
>JBKHXB010000116.1:0-1035 GCA_046566245.1 Alphaproteobacteria bacterium
TTCGAGCAAGGGCGCCGGCGATCTGGTCGGCGGCGATCTCGCCGACCCCAGGTCCGCTCGCGCAGTCTGGGACGCTGCCCTGGAGCGCCTCGGCGGACGAATCGACGTCCTCGTCAACAATGCCGGAATCTACGAAGCCATCCCCGAGGATTCGCCCGACTCCGACTGGCATTCGGCCTGGGCCCGCACCCTGGCGATCAACCTGCAGGCGCCCGCCGACCTCGCCCGGCTCGCCGTGCTTCACTTCCGCGAGCAGGGGCAAGGCGGGCGGATCGTCAATGTCGCCAGCCGCGCGGCCTTTCGCGGCGATTCGCCGGCCCACTGGCATTATGCCGCTTCCAAGGCGGCGCTGGTGGCGATGACCCGGACCATCGCCCGCGCCTATGCGAGCGAGAACATCCTCGCCTTCGCGGTGGCGCCCGGCTTCACCGTGTCGGAGATGACCGACGACTATCTGCAGGGCCGCGGCGGGGCGGCGATCCTCGCCGATATTCCGCCGGGCCGAGTCGCGACCACCGACGAAGTGGGGGAAACCATACGCTGGCTGGCGACCGAGGCTCCGCCCTCGGCGACCGGCTGCGTCATCGACGTCAACGGCGCAAGCTATGTGCGCTAACCCGTTCCTCCCTATCGCGCAGCGATGGGGAGGGGGACTATCGAACGCAGATTCGATGGTGGAGGGGTCAAGTTGAATGCCGCCAACTACCCCTCCACCAGCTGCGCTGGTCCCCCTCCCCATCGCTGCGCGATAGGGAGGAACTCTTGAAGCGAATCGCCCTTGCCGCCGTCGCCGGAGCGCATGGCGTCAGGGGCGAACTTCGCTTGAAGCTGTTCACGGACAGTGCCGAGAACCTCGCCCGTCACAAAAAGATCTTCATCGGCGGCCAGGAGCGCGTCCTGGAAAATGTTCGCGCCGGAACGTCCGGAGCGATCGCCCGGATAGAAGGGATCGCGGACAGGTCGGCCGCGGAGGGCCTTCGAGGCGCGCTTGTCGAGGTGGACCGCGCCGCCCTGCCGCCCCTGGAAGAGGGGGAA
>JBKHXB010000117.1:0-830 GCA_046566245.1 Alphaproteobacteria bacterium
GGATGACGACCGCAAGGACTCCGCCGCCCCCGCCGCCGCCGTCACGCTCGATGATGGTCGTATGTTCCTTCTCGCGGTCTTCGGCCATGAAGCTCCTCCCTGTTGCACCTGTTCGGCTTGCGTAACGAACGAACGCATTGCTGCGCGGTTCCCGCAGGCCGCGGGTTCAGGGCCGGGCCTTCTCCGCGGCGATCCACAGGCCGATCTGCGCCTCGAGCGCGTCGAGCGGGACCGAGCCCTGGCCGAGGATCGCATCGTGGAAGCGGCGGAGGTCGAACTTCGTGCCGAGCTCGCGCTCCGCTTGGGCCCTGAGCTCGCGGATCTTCAGCTCACCGATCTTGTAGGCGAGCGCCTGGCCGGGATTCGAGATGTACCGGTTCACTTCCGCGTCGATATTGGCGTCGGTCAGGGTCGTGTTGTCCTTCATGAAGGCGACCGCCTGTTCCTTGGTCCAGCCTTTGGAATGGATGCCGGTGTCGACGACCAGCCGCGCTGCCCGCCACATCTCATAGCCCAGCCGCCCCATGTCTTTCTGCGGTGTGTCATAGAGCCCCATCTCGATACCGAGCCGCTCGGAATAGAGGCCCCAGCCCTCGGAAAAGGCGGTGAAGAAGCTGCCGTATTTGCGCCAGGCCGGCATCTCCAGCTCCTGCTGGGTGGCGATCTGCATGTGATGGCCGGGCACCGCTTCGTGGACGGTCAGCGCTGGGATCTCCCACAAGGGCCGCTGGTCGAGCTTGGTCGTGTTCACCAAATAGAAACTGGCGATCCCGGCGTCCGGGCTGCCCGATTGATAGCGAGCCGTGGTGTCGCCGGGCGCGGTCGCCGCG
>JBKHXB010000118.1:0-800 GCA_046566245.1 Alphaproteobacteria bacterium
GCCCAGCGCCATCCGCTGATGAGAGGGACGTCCCGCTGCCCCTGCGGGGCGACACCTTCCTCGGCGTGTTCGAAGGGATCGGAGAGGAGCTCGGCTTCAACCCGAACTGGCTGCGGATCCCGTTTTCGGCGATGCTGCTGTGGAACCCGGTCGCGATCCTCGCTTCCTATCTCGCCCTGGGCGTTGCGCTCGCTCTCGCCCGCTGGCTTTTCCCCGCCGCGAAGCGCCCGCCAGCCGAGGCAGGGGAGGCAGATCGGAACCATGGCAATGGCCAGGCGCCCGCCGACTCCAGGGCGAAGGACAAGCAAGACGAAGAAGACCTGCTCGCCGCTTAAGTCGATACGACTTATAGGGATGTCCGGAGCCCGGAAAAGGTAAACCCCGCCGGTTTGACCCGGCGGGGTTCCCATGCTCCAGGTCCGAAGACCTGAAGCACGGTTTGACAATAGCCGATTCGCCGGCCGCGTCGAGTCCGTATTTTCACGTAAGCGAAGAAAATTGTGGGCCGAAACGTGCATAAGCCTGGGGATAAGTCTGCCCCCCGAGTCGTTGGCCCAGACATGGCAAAGCGCACCCTTCGAATCGCCAGCTACAATATCAACGGGATCGCCGCCCGGCTGCACATCCTCCTTCGCTGGCTGAAGGCGTTCGGGCCCGACGTCGTCGCGCTCCAGGAGCTCAAAGCCGCCGACGAGCGCTTCCCCGGAGCGGCTGCAGGTGATTGTCAAAAACGCCATGCCCCCGGCATGGCTGCGCGTGGTCGTCGTTCTCGGATGTCCCCCGGACATCCTCCGATCAGC
>JBKHXB010000119.1:0-799 GCA_046566245.1 Alphaproteobacteria bacterium
GGCGGCGAGAGGCGCGACGTCGACGCCCTCGAGCCGCCGCCGCACCGCCGTCTCGACGACGTGGACGAGGTCGTCGTCCTCCACCGCCTCGGCCAGCCGGACCACGAGCTCGGCGGCGTGGCCGGCGAGCCGGTCGGCGTTCACCGGCCGTCCGTCGACGTCGCGCTCGAGCACCCACGCCGAGGCCCGGTCGGCCACGCCGGCGCCCCGCACCCGGGCGCCGATGGTGTCCGGGTCCATGAAGTTCTCCCGCACGAACTGGCCCAGCGTCTGGCCGAAGGCGTCCTTGCGGGTGACGATCACCGCCGTGTGCGGGATGGGGATGCCGAGGGGGTGGCGGAAGATGGCGACGACGGCGAACCAGTCGGCCAGCCCGCCGACCATCGCCGCCTCGAGGCCGGCGCGCAGGTAGCCGGTGGCGCCGGCGTCCTCGGTCGTGACCGCGACGACGAGGAACGCCGCCGTGACGACCACGAGCAGGCCGGTAGCGCGCGCCTTGGCCCGGCGGATGTCGCGCCGGCGCTCATCGAGGTCGACCTCGACGGTGCCCGGCGGCGGGACGGTCGCGGTCACGCCGCCTCCCCCACCGGCGCGTCGATGCGGCGGCGAAGCTCGTCGTAGGGGCCCTCCGCCACGACGCGGCGGGTCTGCTCGAACGGGCCGGCGCCCTCGGCGACGCGCACGAAGACGGACGTGCTCGACGGGAACCCCATCGCGCGGACGTGGTCCGCGGCGACGAACGTCTGAAACGTGAACTCGCTGTCGATGCCGCCCGCCACGACGTAGGTGCGCGGGCCGC
>JBKHXB010000120.1:0-780 GCA_046566245.1 Alphaproteobacteria bacterium
CGGCCATGCCGGACGCCCTCGCGCTGTGCACCTCGGCCGCCGACGTCGACGCCGCGCTGGCAGACGGCCGGATCGCCTCGCTGCTGGGCGCCGAGGGTGGGCACTGCATCGACTCCTCCCTCGACGAGCTGCGCGCCCTGCACGCCCGCGGGGTCCGCTACCTGACCCTCACCCACAACGAGAACCTGCCGTGGGCCGACGCCGCCACCGACGAGCCGGTGCTGGGCGGCCTCTCGGACTTCGGCCGTGACGTCGTCCGGGAGATGAACCGGCTAGGGATGCTGGTGGACCTCTCGCACGTCGCGGACGGCGTGATGCGCGACGCGCTGGAGGTCACGACCGCGCCGGTGATCTTCAGCCACAGCTCGGCGCGCGCGGTGTGCGACCACCCGCGCAACGTCCCCGACGACGTGCTGGTCCGGCTGGCGGGCAACGGCGGCGTCTGCATGGTCAGCTTCGTGTCCCTCTTCGTCAGCCAGGCCTGGGCCGACTGGTACTTCACCTGCCTCGCGCTGACCGCCGAGCGGGGCGGCGACCACCGCGACTTCGCCGACGTGGACCCGGTCCTGCGCGAGCGGCGCCCCTTCGCCCCTCCGCCGCCGACCGTGGCCGAGGTGGCCGACCACGTCGAGCACGTGCGCGAGGTGGCCGGGGTCGAGCACGTGGGGCTCGGCGGGGACTACGACGGGGCCTCGTCGTTCCCGCGCGGGATGGAGGACGTCAGCGGCTACCCGTTGCTCGTCGACGAGCTGCGGGCCCGGCGCTGGTCCGCGGAGGAGC
>JBKHXB010000121.1:0-764 GCA_046566245.1 Alphaproteobacteria bacterium
TCGAAGGGCAGGAGCGTGCGGAGGTCGAGGACCTCGCACGAGACGCCCTCCTCCTGCGCCTGCTTCGCGGCCTCGAGCGCGACGTGCGTCATGGCGCCCCACGTGACGAGCGTGATGTCGTCGCCCTCGCGCGCGAGGCGGGCCTTGCCGAGGGGCACCGTGTAGGCCTCCTCGGGGACCTCCTCGCGGATGGCGCGGTAGACGCGCTTGGGCTCCATGAAGATGGTCGGGTCGTTGTCGCGGATGCTCGAGATGAGGAGGCCCTTCGCGTCGTAGGGCGTCGAGGGCACGACGACCTTGAGGCCGGGCGTGTGCGTGAAGTACGCCTCGCCGGACTGCGAGTGGTAGTGGCCGCCGCGGATGCCGCCGCCGTAGGGCGTGCGGATCGTCATGGGCACCGTGTACTGGCCGCCGGAGCGGTAGCGGATCTTCGCCGCCTCGTTCACGATCTGGTCGAAGGCGGGGAAGATGAAGTCCTGGAACTGGATCTCGGGCACGGGGACCATGCCGGAGGCGGCCAGGCCCACCGCGGTGCCCAGGATGAGCGCCTCCGCGAGCGGCGTGTCGAAGACGCGCTCCTCGCCGAACTCGGCCTGGAGACCGTCGGTCGCGCGGAAGACGCCGCCGTTCTTGCCGACGTCCTCGCCGAACACGAGCACGTTCTCGTCGCTCCGCATCTCGGTGCGCAGCGCGTCGGTGACCGCCTGGACAAGCGTGAGTTGCGCCATTATTCGACACTCTCCTTGAGCTCCTGGAGCTGCTCC
>JBKHXB010000122.1:0-321 GCA_046566245.1 Alphaproteobacteria bacterium
CGCGAGGACGGAATCAAGTCGGTCGCGCAGATCGAGCAGGCGATGCGCGAGCAGAACACGGCCGCGCTGGTCATTCCCGCCCACACGCTGAAGGGCGAGGCGCGCCAGCTGGGCGCGGAGCCGCTTGCCAGCGTCGCCGAGTTGATCGAGAGCACGGCCCGCTTTTGCGTCGAGACCCACCGTTTCCCCGACGAACTCGTCAAGGACGTGGTCGAGCTGAGGCGGCTGTTCGAGGAGACCGTCGCCTTGTTCGACAAGGCGACCAACCAGCTGGTGATGAGCGGCGGCAGCCCCGGCGGCGCACTGATCATCCACTACACG
>JBKHXB010000122.1:331-754 GCA_046566245.1 Alphaproteobacteria bacterium
TCGACAAGGCGACCAACCCGCTTCAGTCACGGGCCCGGCCCGGACCGGCGGGCTTCGGCCGCAAGGTCGCCAACCAGGATTTCGGGCGGATCTGATTCTCCCTGCGAGCGCAGCTCGTGGGGAGGTGGCAATCGCGCGTCAGCGTGATTGACGGAGGGGCCCCTCCACCGCTTCGCGGTTCCCCTCCCCATCGCTTCGCGACAGGGAGGAACGATTGCGCATCGGCTGCAGCTTCCACCGCGCCAGGCTCCGCCAAAGCCATTCGAACGGGCCGTAGCGGTAATGGTCTAGCCAAGGCTTCGACCACAAAAGCATCAATGCCCACATCGCGAACACGACGAGGTAGAGCTGGGCGCGCGAGAGCGCGCCGTAGAGCCCGAGGCCCCAACCGTAGAACAGCGCGGTCATCAGGATGCTGGTGCC
>JBKHXB010000123.1:0-731 GCA_046566245.1 Alphaproteobacteria bacterium
CGCCGACGCCTACAGGCCCTATCATCAGGCCATTGAGGACCAGCTCGGTCTCTTATTGGACCGGCACGGCTGTGCCCTTCTGCTCGACTGCCACTCGATGCCGCCGTCAAGAGCCCGGCCGATCGTTTTCGGAGACCGTTTCGGGAGGAGCGCAGCCCCCTGGCTGACCGCCGCGGCGCTCGAACTTGCCGAAAAATGCGGCTTTTCGGCCGCCTGCAACGATCCCTTCGCGGGCGGCCACATTCTCGACCGGCACGGACGGCCGGACAAGGGAATCCATGCGCTCCAGATCGAAGTGGACCGGCGCCTCTATCTGAACCGGACAGGCGAGCCCTCGCCCGGCTTCGACTCGGTTGCGGCACTGATACAAATCCTCACCCAGAGTCTGGGAAAGATCCTGCTCGACCGGCGCCCCGCAGCTGCCGCGGAATAAGAAACGCCGTCCCGGCGGCCACCGGGACGGCGCAGTTCAGGGAGGAACGCACCATGGGTGCGCGCCAGGCAGCCCGTGAAGGGGAAGCGCGGGCTCGCCGGGCCAGACGAAAGTGGGCGTCCGGGCCAGTCGTTCAAGCCGGCCCGGCGCGGAATCGTCACGCTTCGGCGGGTTGCGGCTTTGCTGCCTGGGCCGGCCCTTTGCCCTGGGCCGCCTGGCGAGCGAACAGGTCGCGAAGCTGCGAGAGCGAGAAGAGGTGCGCGAATATGAGCGGCAGAAGGCCGCTCTTGTTGTATTT
>JBKHXB010000124.1:0-730 GCA_046566245.1 Alphaproteobacteria bacterium
AGGGATTGACGTCCTTCCAGGTCCGCGCCTGGTTGGGCCCCTTGCCATAGGGGTTGGCGGCAAGCGCTTTGTAAATGTCCTCGAGCGACAGATTGAGATCGGGAGCGTTTTGCGCGCTGATCAGGGTCAGGCCGTCGATTCCGACCGGGACCTCGATGACGTTCTCGACTCCAGCGCTGGTGCAGGATTCATATTCGCTCGCCTTCATCTGGCGCGAGGCGTTGACGATGTCGGGATGATCGCCCCCGGCACCGGCGCAGAACAGCTTCATCCCCGCCCCGGTGCCGGTCGATTCGACGATGACGCTAATGCCGGGGTTGGCGCGCTGGAATTCCTCGGCCACCGCGGTCGTGAACGGATAGACGGTCGAGGAGCCGACGATCTTGATCGAATCGGTGCCGCCGCCGCCGCCGCCGCTGTTGCTTCCGCAGGCCGCGGCAAGCGCCGCGAGCGGAAGCAGAAAAAACGATTTCTTCACTGGATTCTCCGTGCTGGGGTGAGGTCCCGCTCAAGCGCCTTAGCCGCCGTGGCTGACGGCCCTATTGCACTTTTGTGACAGTGTTGTGACAGGCGCTGATCAGCGCGATGCCGGCAGTCGCACGATTACGGTTGTCCCGATGCCTGCCGAGCTGTCGATCTCAAGCGTTCCTTTGTGGCGCTCGACGATATGCTTGACGATGGCGAGTCCGAGTCCGGTACCGCCCGTATCGCGGCTTCGTGCGGCATCCGC
>JBKHXB010000125.1:0-231 GCA_046566245.1 Alphaproteobacteria bacterium
TTTGACCCAGGCCGTCACCTACAGTCCGGTTGGAACCGCGATATACGACAGGGTGACCGAGGGATCGCGCGGCGCGGCAATTCCGCCCCTTGAGTTCCAGCCGCCCCCGAAAGGCCCGCTAATGACCGGACGCGCCTGATCAACCGGGCTTGGCCCGAGCGTCGGCTTTGCGCTCAACGCTAGCACAACCGGCCGCCGACAATTGCGGACGCGAGGGGCCTATTGGGCCGG
>JBKHXB010000125.1:241-728 GCA_046566245.1 Alphaproteobacteria bacterium
ACTCAAGGTCGAACGGATCGGCCCAGTCGAAGGGCAGGACTTCAGGTTCGGCCACGGGCGTGGGTCCTTCAGGATCGGCGGAAACGGCGTCCCTCTAGCGGGCGCGCCTCTGCTGCGCCACCCCTGCCGGGGCGCAAGTACCTTGTCCCGGTGCGCAGTTCGTTTAGCCGGACTTATCGCTTCCATTGCCGCCGCCGAAGCTGCGCTTGATGGTCAGGCCGAAATTGACGTGGCGGTTGCGCTCGCGGAATTCGTTGAACACGAACTGGGGCGTAAGGCGATTGGGAAGGAAAATCAGCCGATCGCGGGCCGCCCATGTGTCGAACGCATTGTCGACATCGAAGGTGATCGACCAGCGCGGGTCGGGCCGATACTCGACGAACGCGGTCCCGTAAGGCCCGCCGTTGTAATTGGTGTCGAACTCGGTCGTCCGGAAAAAGGTGAACCGGTCGCGGTCGCTGACCACGAAGCCGTAGGAGAATTTGCC
>JBKHXB010000126.1:0-722 GCA_046566245.1 Alphaproteobacteria bacterium
GCCGTCGGCCGCGATCTCGATTTCGATCAGCGACTCCTGCTCGTCCAGCTGCGGGTGACCGGGCGCGAAGCGCAGGACGAGATAGCCCGCGACCGCCGACAGGAAGGAGCCGAGCAGGATGCCGAGCTTCGCCTCCTCCTGCAGCGACGGCTGGCCGGGAAAGGCAAGCGCGCCGATGAACAGGCTCATGGTGAAGCCGATGCCGCACAGGATCGACACGCCGTAGATCTGCAGCCAGGTCGCGCCGCGCAGCTTGCCGGCAAGGCCGGTGCGCACGCACAGCCAGACCGCGCCGAAGATGCCCAGCTGCTTGCCGAGGAACAGGCCGAGCGCGATCGCCAGCGGCAGCGGCGCGGCCAGCGCGGCGGCGCCGACCATGTCGAGCGCGACGCCGGCATTGGCGAAGCCGAACAGGGGGACGATGCCGAATGACACGAAGGGGGCGAGCTTGTGCTCGAGCCGGTGGAGCGGCGACACGCTCGAATCGGGCGCGCCGGGGGTGCGCACCAGCGGCACGGTGGCGGCGGCGAGCACGCCGGCGACGAAAATGCCCGAGGCGCGCTGCGCCGCATCCACCGCGGGCGGCCGCTCGGCGCCGGCGCGGTCGATCAGCCGGTTGATCGCCGCGAGCTGCGTTTCCGGTCCCACGCGCTCGATGCGCGCGATGAAGGCGCTGCCGGCGTTGATCGAGCCCGCCATGACGGCCTCGCCGCGGCGCCGCG
>JBKHXB010000127.1:0-220 GCA_046566245.1 Alphaproteobacteria bacterium
GATGTGGTCGGCTCGATGTCCGGATGGTGGGCCCAGCGGCACCCTTGCGCGTCGAACGCCCTCACGGAAGGCCGGCGCGGCAGCGATGAGTTCGCGGGCGCCCCGCGGTCTACCTCACGACCCTGACACCAGATCATCGGGAGCAGACATGGGCCTCATCCACATCGAGCTGTTCGCCACCCTCGACCTCGTCGCGCAATCGCCCGGCAGCCCCGACGAG
>JBKHXB010000127.1:230-718 GCA_046566245.1 Alphaproteobacteria bacterium
TCGGCGGCTGGCAGGCCCCCCTGCTGGACGAGGTCGCCGGGGCGCAGATCAGCGCCGCCTACGAGGGCACCGACGCCCTCCTGCTCGGCCGGCGGACGTACGACATCTTCGCCGCCTACTGGCCGCACCAGGAGGGTGAGATCGCCACGCTCTTCAACCGCGTCCCGAAGTACGTCGCCTCCCGGGGCAGGCCCGCGCTCTCGTGGGCCGGCTCCACCCAGCTCGGCCCCGACCTGGTCGGCGCAGTGCGCGGGATCCGTGACCGGCACGAGCACGTGAGGGTCGTCGGGAGCGTGAACCTGGTGCAGTCGCTGCTGCGCGAGAAGCTCTTCGACCGCCTCGACCTCTGGGTGCACCCGATCGTGCTCGGCGTGGGGAAGAAGGTGTTCGACGGCGGGGCGGTGCCCACGAACGTCACCCTGCTCGAACCGCCGGCGGCCGGTCCGAAGGGCACCGTGTACCTGCGCTACGGCCTCGCCGACGGCACT
>JBKHXB010000128.1:0-716 GCA_046566245.1 Alphaproteobacteria bacterium
TTCCCAAATCCTATTTTTCCTCTCTGCGAAGTTGACCAAATTGACCGTGTGACGCGAAAATCTGTTGGATTTTCCGGGGCCTCCGCTGCCGGAGCATTTCGGCGATCAAGCACGAAAGCCGTGCTGTAGGACAGGGAAACTTTTTCCGCTCGTCCCTGGTGCCGGTTTTCGACGCATTGCGGACATTTCCCCCTCCCCTCGATAAGGAGGGGTTGAGGGGTGGTGCTGGGCTTCGAACCCAGTTCTGGCGGGCAGATCACCCCCACCCGGCCTCCCCCATCAAGGGGGAGGAGTGATGTCTGTTTCCCACCCAAAACGGACATCGGTTAGCGGCTTTGCACTTCCGGTGAGCGGCTGGCGCGCTAAGAGCGGGGGCCATGACGACGACAACAAAGCTTCCGCCGCCGCCCAGGGCGCCCAAGCGCCCGCACAAGAAAGAATATCACGGCCAGGAAATCGAGGACCCGTGGGCGTGGCTTCGCGACCCCGGATACCCCGAGGTCACCAACGAAGAGGTGCTCGCCTATCTGAAAGCCGAGAACGACTATTTCGACAAATGGGCCGAGCCGAACAAGGGCCTGATCGACGAATTGTTCGAGGAGATGAAGGGGCGGATCAAGGAGGACGATTCGTCCGTGCCCATCCGCGACGGCGATTGGCTCTACTGGTGGAAGTTCGAGGCGGGCGCGCAATACCGCAATTGGTATCGTTCGAGA
>JBKHXB010000129.1:0-398 GCA_046566245.1 Alphaproteobacteria bacterium
ATTCCTATGTCGACGAGGCCGAAGGGGTGCTCGAGAAGCGCGACGACGGGAAGATGGCGATGACGCGGATTACGCTTCGGCCGCGGGTGGCCTTCTCCGGCGAGAAGCGTCCCGGCGAGGCGGAGATCGCGGACCTTCACCACAAAGCCCACGATGCCTGCTTCATCGCCAATTCGGTGACGACCGAGGTGCGGGTGGAACCGGCCTGAACCGTCATTCCCGCGAAAGCGGGAATCCCGCTTTTCTTTTTGACCGCGCGAGACAAGAAGCGGGACCCCCGCTTTCGCGGGGGTGACGGAGAGTGGTGATGCAATTGGGAAGACTGAACCATGTCGGGGTCGCGACCCCGTCGATCGAAAAGAGCCTGGAGCTCTACAGGACGATGTTCGGAGCGGAGC
>JBKHXB010000129.1:408-698 GCA_046566245.1 Alphaproteobacteria bacterium
AATTCGCCGATCGTGAAGTTCCTCGAGAAGAACCCCGCCGGCGGTCAGCACCATGTGTGCTTCGAAGTGCCGGAGATTCACGCCGCCAAGGCTGAGCTGGAAGCCAAGGGCGCGCGCGTGCTTGGCGAGCCGCGCATTGGCGCGCACGGCACGCCGGTCTTCTTCGTGCATCCCAAGGACATGGGCGGGGTGCTGGTCGAGATCATGGAAAGCCCGCGCCACTAGGCTCGAGTGGGCTTCGCGGGCCTTTCGCGGCACCGTTGCTTTCTTAGGGGAAAGTCGGGGTTTTC
>JBKHXB010000130.1:0-671 GCA_046566245.1 Alphaproteobacteria bacterium
TCGCCTCCTGGGCGGGGAGGGGTTGGAGGTGGCGTGAAGCGTCCGCAGAAGTCGGATCGTCCCCCACCTCACCCCAACCCTGCCCTCCCCCATCAAGGGGGAGGGAAATTTGAGCAGCCGCTGCCCAGCCGCCCTTGCCGCCGATCCTGGCCATGTCCGCAAGGGCGGCGCGCCGAAGCCCGCGGCCAGGGGCGAGCAGGGACACGGCTTCCAAGAGGTTGGTCTTGCCAGCGCCATTGTCGCCGTAAAGCAGGACGAAGCCGGGGCCGGGCTCGATCAGCGCGTCGGCGTAGGATCGGAAGTCGGTCAGCGAGAGGCGGGTGATGGCAGGCATCGGCTTGCCTTAGTCCAGCTTGCCGGCGCGAACTAAATTCGCGCCGTCAGTCCTGTCCGCTTCGCGGCAGGCTGGCCGGCACTCCCCATCTCTCACACAAGCCTCGCTCGCTATGCTTTGCTCGTCTTGTGCTCGGTCGCTCGAGCTACACCCGCATCGGCATCAAGACATACAAAGCGTCCGACTTGTCATTCTCCCGAAGGAGCGTCGGAGCGGCGGCGTCGGCCAGGTGCACCTCGACAGTGTCGCCGTCGATCTCCGAGAGGATGTCGAGCAGATAGCGGGCATTGAAGCCGATCTCGAGCGAATCGGAGCCATAGTCGGCGGGCAGCTCCTC
>JBKHXB010000131.1:0-662 GCA_046566245.1 Alphaproteobacteria bacterium
AGGCCTCCACGCCGTGGTGGAAGGCGGCGACCTTGAAGCCGAACTCCTTGGCCAGGTCGAGCATCACCGCCATTTCGTCGGCGCGGTAGCAGTGGATGTGTACCAGGATGTCGCCGTCCAGGGCCGCGGCCAGGGTGTCGAGCTTGAGATCGCGCTTGCCGCCGCTGTCCTTGTCGGAGTCCGGGCCGTTGGCGCGGTCGCGCTTGCGGCGGTACTCGGCCGCGTCGATGAAGGCGGCGCGGTAGCCGGCGACGTTGCCCATGCGCGTGGCCGGGCCGCCCTTCTGGCCGTAGACGCGCTTGGGGTTCTCGCCGCAGGCCATCTTCAGACCCCACGGGGCGCCCGGGAACTTCATCGCCTGGTAGGTGGTGGCGGCCACGTTCTTCAGGGTCACCCCGCGCCCGCCGACCAGGTTGGCGCTGCCGGGCAGGATCATCAGCGTGGTGACGCCGCCGGCCAGGGCGGTGGCGAAGCCCGGATCCTGCGGCCAGATCGAATGCTCGGCCCAGGCCGCGGCGGTGACCGGCGCGGTGGCCTCGTTGCCGTCGCTGTGCGCGCTCATCCCCGGGCTGGGGTAGACGCCCAGGTGCGAGTGCACGTCGATGATGCCGGGGGTGACCCACTTGCCGCGGCCGTCGACGCGGACCGCGTCGGCCGGCACG
>JBKHXB010000132.1:0-662 GCA_046566245.1 Alphaproteobacteria bacterium
CCGGCCGAATAGGCGTCCGAGGAGAACAGGTGATTGAAGTGCGGCAGGCGGTGCCTGAGCACGATCTCCTTGGGCATCCCGATCTGCGCGAGCGCCGCCTTTTCAAACGCGTCCGGGTCGATCACGCCGTTGGGATCCATGTGCAGCATCATGTCGACAAGCGCCGCGGCAAGATATTCGACGGTGGCGAAGCCCTGGTTGAAGGTCTTCGCTTTCTGGATCTTGGCGACCAGGCTTTGCGGCATCGGCTTGTTGGTCTGGTAGTGCCGTGCGAAGCGCTCGAGCACGGGCGGCGTAAGCAGCCAATTCTCGTGCACCTGACTCGGATATTCGACGAAGTCCCGCTGCGATCCTCCAAGGCTCGGATAGCGCACGTCAATGAGCAGATAGTGGATCGCGTGGCCGAACTCGTGGAACAGGGTCTCGGCATCGTCGAGGCTGATGAGAACCGGCTTGCCCGCTTCGGGCTTGACGAAATTGTTGTTGTTGGAGGCGAGGACGATAGTGTCGTCGAGAAGCCGCGCACGGCTCCGGTAGGTGGTCATCCAGGCGCCCGACCTCTTCCCCTCGCGGGCGAAATTATCGAGGTAGAACAGGCCGACGATCTCGCCGGTCTTTGTGTTGGTCACCTCGAAGGTGCGAACGTCCGGGTGGAATACCGG
>JBKHXB010000133.1:0-644 GCA_046566245.1 Alphaproteobacteria bacterium
GCGGGCATCGATCAGGAGCAGCGCGAGGTCGGCTTTTTCAATCGCGGCCCAGGCGCGGGCGATGCCGAGACGTTCCACTTCGTCGGCGGTGTCGCGCAGGCCGGCGGTGTCGATGATGTGCAGCGGGATGCCTTCGAGCAGGATTTCTTCGCGCACGGTGTCGCGCGTGGTGCCGGCCGACAAGCTGGTCGAGGAAGCGATGACCGCCGCCGAGACCATCGCCGGTTTCTCGCTGCCGGTGGTCATGATGATCAAGGAGTCGGTCAACCGCGCCTTCGAGAGCAGCCTCAACGAGGGCCTGCTGTTCGAGCGCCGCGTGTTCCACGCCGCCTTCGCGCTCAACGACCAGAAGGAAGGCATGGCCGCCTTCGTCGAGAAGCGCAAGCCTCAGTTCCGCCACGACTGAGGGCGGACGCTCTCCTGTGGATGGATGCGGCCGGCGCAATGCCGGCCGCGTTGTTGCACTGCGGTCATACTGCGGCAATCCTGGTCCCGCACACTGCCATCCGGCATGTGCCGCCGCATCGCAGCGACAGTACGCCCGGTCGCCGGCCAGGCGCGCTGCAAGCGCTCCTGGGGACGATAGAATCAGGCAATCGACCGATGCTTGTGCAATGCACAAAATTGGCTTGACACCCCGATTC
>JBKHXB010000134.1:0-328 GCA_046566245.1 Alphaproteobacteria bacterium
TGCGGTGCGGCGCGGCGAGCTGGAGGTGGTGCTGCCGGACTGGCGGCTGCCGCAGGGCATCTGCCACGCCGTGTTCGCCTCGCGCCGCGGCCTGCTGCCCACGGTCCGGGTGTTCATCGACTACGTGGCCGAACGCATGCCGCCGCTGCTGGAAGCCTCGCGCCTGGATTGCGCCGGCCGCGCCGGCGCCGCGTAGGGGCGTCGCGGCCGGCGTGCGGCTGGCGGCGGCAATGGCGGAGAGGGTGGGATTCGAACCCACGGTGGCATCGCTGCCACGCCGGTTTTCAAGTGCGAGAATAGCCTAGAATCAACAACTTGTGTCAACAGG
>JBKHXB010000134.1:338-644 GCA_046566245.1 Alphaproteobacteria bacterium
TGCCTTAAACCGCTCGGCCACCTCTCCGGGCGGGACGATTGTATGCGCGATGCCCGGGCGGCGCCCGCGCCGGGCGCGGCACTTGATCGGCGCCACGGAGGCGGCGTAGGCTCGGCTCCGGGGACGGCCGGGACTGCCGCGAGGGGAGCGCAGGGATGGCATTCGACGACGACGGCGTGATCCGCGTTTACCTGATCGACGACCACGCGTTGGTCCGCACCGGCCTGCGCCTGGCACTGGACCAGCCGGATATCGAGGTCGTGGGCGAGGCCGGCAGCGGCGAGGTCGCGCTGCCGCAGTTGCGGC
>JBKHXB010000135.1:0-640 GCA_046566245.1 Alphaproteobacteria bacterium
GTGCCGGCGGAGGCTGCGTAGGTCGGGCGGTTGAGATTCCACCTCGCCAACCCCCTATTTCGTCATTCCCGCGAAAGCGGGAATCCCGCTAGGCTTCGCCCCAGCCGAATCGTTTGCGGGAGAGAACAGCAAGTGGCGCGCGGCTGGGTCTACATCATGGCGGGTCGGTATCGCGGAACGCTCTACATCGGCGTGACAAGCAACCTCGCCGCGCGAGTCGTGGCACACCGCGAAGGGCGCGGCTCGGCCTTCTGTTCGCGCTATGGGTTGACCCGGCTCGTCCATGCCGAGGAGGCTCCGACCATCTACGAAGCGATTGCCCGCGAAAAGGCGCTCAAGAAGTGGAACCGTGCCTGGAAGATCGAGCTGATCGAGGCCGCCAACCCAAACTGGCTCGACCTGTTCGAGACGATCAACGCTTGAAGGAAAAAGCGGGATTCCCGCTTTCGCGGGAATGACGAATTTTTTCGCCTGATGTCCGCAATAGGTGGAAAGCGGACACCGGCATCTGAAGCGCGGGCCCCTGCGGCATCAACCTAGACCAATTGAGAAATGACGATGTGGAGCAGGATGCCGATCATGTAGGCGAGCGCGATAGCGGACTGCCAGCGACTGCGGGTGAAGACGAGCGCGGCGGCGG
>JBKHXB010000136.1:0-638 GCA_046566245.1 Alphaproteobacteria bacterium
CAATCAACGCTGTTGCTGCCGAACTTGCTTCCACCGGCATCGCCAAGACCCATCGCAATGAGGAAGGCGATTACAACTACCGCTCGATCGAGGATGTTCTTGGCGCTCTTGCCCCCCTTCTTGCCAAACACCGGCTGTGCGTCCTTCCACGCGTTCTGAGCCGCGAGGCGGTACGCCTGACGAGAACAAGCCAGCTGACCATCCTTCACATCGCCTATGACCTCATCAGCGCGCTCGATGGCTCTCGCCACACGATCGAGAGCGTTGGCGAGGCGATCGACGAGGGCGACAAGGGCAGCGCCAAGGCGATGTCGGCTGCCTACAAGGCGGCGATGCTGCAGGCGTTCGCTGTTCCCGTGCCGCAGGAGGACAGCGATCAAAGCTCGCCCAAGCTCAACACCAGCCCATCACCTAGCCAGGCCATCCCCGAGCCGCCCGAGGGCTGGGAGAGCTGGGCCAAGGAAGTCACCCATATCCTTGCCTCCTGCGAGACCAGCGAAGCGATCGATCGGCTGCTGACCTCCAGGAGAGCAACACTCACCGCGCTTCAGAAGAGCCGCAGCGAGCTCTACGCAAAACTTGGCGAGGCAATCGCTTCAAGGCTGAGCGCGCTGCAGGGTGAGGCTCACTTCCATCCT
>JBKHXB010000137.1:0-638 GCA_046566245.1 Alphaproteobacteria bacterium
TCCGAACCCAGCGCTGCGATCGGGCTTCCCGACTTCGGCACATCGCCCGGTATGGCGTCGAAAGCGAGCCCGCGCCCGTCGCCAAGCGCGAGAACGGCGGAAAAGCGGCCGGGCGGATCGACCTTTAGCGGAAGCTCGGCGATCAGCACGTCGCCGGAGCGGCTGAAGCTTTGCTTGCCGGCATAATCGACGACTTCGCCGGTGACCGGGAAGACGTAAGGCTCCTCGACCTTCACGTTTTCGGGGAGCGGAATGCCCAGCTTCAGTCTGTTCCCATCGATCTCGAAATTGGCTGTGCTCGCCAATGGTCGCGGAAGAGCGCGCCTCCACTCATCGAACCTGGCACGGTTGGGAGTGCCCGTTCCGACCGGAAGGTCGAGCGCGAAGCTTCCGCTTTCGGGAACGCAGACCTTGTCGGTGCAGGCGAGCCATCGCGCCTTGGCGCGGATCGGCACGATGCCGCTCGCATTGGCCGGCACCTTCAGCCGGGTGAGGATCGCATAATCCTTTTCGTAGACGTAATTCATCAGCCCGGCGATGGTGAGGCGCTCCGGAACCGGATAGCGAAGCTCGCCGACCGAGAAGCCGCGTGGAATCTGCCACTTCACCTCCATCGGGAGGCCCGCATCGCCGGGGTT
>JBKHXB010000138.1:0-637 GCA_046566245.1 Alphaproteobacteria bacterium
CTCCCGATTGGGCGCCGGGGCGGACGAGCGGCGGAACGCTTTATTTGACCTGGGCCGAGGCGGGCGAGGGCGACACGCGCGGAGCTGCGCTGGGCCGCGGGACCCTCATTTGCGAGCAGGCCGACAGCTGCCGGCTGGAGGGGCTGCAGGTGATCTGGAGGCAGGACAAGGTCAGCGGCCGCGGCCATTATTCGCACCGGATCGCTTTCTCGCCCGACGGGCAATATCTGTTCCTGAGCTCCGGCGACCGGCAGAAAATGGACCCGGCGCAGGACTATTCGGTCAATCTCGGCAAGGTCCTTCGACTCACCCTCGACGGCACGCCGGCGCCGGGCAATCCCTGGGCGCGGCGCGGCGGGCGTGCAGCCGAATTCTGGTCGATGGGCCACCGCAACGTGCTCGGCCTCGCCTTCGCTCCGGACGGCCGCTTGTGGGCGACAGAGATGGGCCCCAAGGGCGGCGACGAGATCAATTTGATCCTGGAGGGCCGGAACTACGGCTGGCCGTTGGTGTCCTACGGGAGCCATTATGACGGAACGCCGATCCCCGAGCGCCTTCCGGGCCGAAGCTTCGAGGAGCCGAAGGTCTGGTGGAACACGTCGGTCTCGCCGGCCGGAATGATCGCCTATTCCGGCGA
>JBKHXB010000139.1:0-635 GCA_046566245.1 Alphaproteobacteria bacterium
CAGTCGGTCGCGCCGGAAGGCGGTCGCCTCCGGCTCGAGCTCGGGCCCGGGCGGCGGCACCTGCGCCCTGCCCTTGCGTTCCTCGCGATCGGCCATCGACGCGCGCTTCCTCCTCGCCCCGAGCATGGACGATGCCGATTATTCTGAGAAGGGATTGTTTGGATAAGGCAGAGCGGGTCTCAAACCGCCCTCCTTCGCCAATGCTTCGGAGGGCATCCTGCACCCGTCGCAAGCTATGCCTTGCCAGCCATAGCCCGCGAGGGCGTAGGCTGGTGCCCCCGGACGGACTCGAACCGTCACTCCTTGCGGAACTCGATTTTGAGTCGAGCGCGTCTACCAATTCCGCCACAGGGGCAAGGACCTGCGACGTACCATGAGGCGCGAAGGCTGGTCAATCCGGGAGATGTGAAGGGACGCCGCATGCCGGGCCTCTCGCCTTTCCGGGCGCCTTGTGCTCAAAGGGGCGCGGGGCGGTGAGTCCCTGAACGATCGGAATATCATGCTCAGACGTCTCTACGATTGGACCCTCTCGCTCGCGGCGCGGCCCTCGGCCCCCTATGCGCTGGCCCTGGTCTCCTTCTCGGAGAGTTCCTTCTTCCCGGTTCCACCGGATGTGATGTTGGTGCCAATGATGC
>JBKHXB010000140.1:0-409 GCA_046566245.1 Alphaproteobacteria bacterium
CGGGGCGCGCAGGTTGACGTCCATATGTGCCTGAAGCTCGCGCGGATTGAACGAGTCGAACCCGTCTGACGCGAAGCGCGCTGCATTGTTGACCAGCAGCCGGACCGGCGGGAGGCCTTCTGCCGCCCGGAAGATCCGCTCGGCGCAGTCAAGCTGCGCCAGGTCCGCCACCACCTTCCGGGCCCCGTCCGGGACCTCGTCCGCCGCATCGCGCACATGGCCAATCACCGACCAGCCGCGCTCGACCAGCGCGTACGCGAGAACCGCGCCGACGCGCTTGCCGGCGCCGGTGACGATCGCAGTGCGGCGATGCTCGTCCATCGCCGACTGTTGTCATTGGCAGCGCGACGACGCAATCCAGCCCGATGCCGGAATCGAACCCGCCGATCGAGCTCAAGGGTCTCAGCCT
>JBKHXB010000140.1:419-634 GCA_046566245.1 Alphaproteobacteria bacterium
CAATTGATCGACGATCGGCGCCTGCCGCCGGTCGACAGGTGGGATCCGGCCGATTGCGGCCACAGCAATATCCGCATCGCGCGCGACGGCACCTGGTACCATGAGGGCCGACCGATCGAACGCGAGGCGATGGTCCGGCTGTTCTCGACGGTGCTTCGCAGGGAGCCCGATGGCAGCCATGTGCTCGTCACTCCGGTCGAGAAACTGATTGTCGA
>JBKHXB010000141.1:0-633 GCA_046566245.1 Alphaproteobacteria bacterium
GTCCGACGACGTCATGCTCAACCCGGGTGGTGAGCCGGTCACGAAGCAGCTCATCGACGCGCACCTCGCCCACCGTGGCTCGGTGATCGCGGTCCAGCGCGTCGAGCGCGACGACGTCACCCGGTACGGGATCGTCGACCCGCTCCACGAGGAGGGACGGCTCGTCGAGATCCGCAACCTCGTCGAGAAGCCCGCCGTCGACGAGGCCCCGTCCGACCTCGCCGTGCTCGGCCGGTACGTCCTGACGCCGAAGGTCTTCGACATCCTCGAGCAGACGCCCCGCGGCGCGGGGGGCGAGATCCAGCTCACCGACGCCATCCGCGCGCTCATCCAGGAGCAGCCCGTGTTCGGCTACCAGTTCGACGGCGCCCGCCACGATGCCGGGACCCGGCTCGGATGGCTGAAGGCGAACGTCGCGGTTGCGCTCGAGTCGGACGAGGCGGACGAGTTCCGCGCTTACATCCGCGGGCTCGACCTGCGAGACTGACCCCGCGCCGGGTGCCCCGGCGACGACCCGAGCTCGAGGAGACGTCGGCGTGGAGATGATCGGTAGGCTGATCAGCGGTCGATATCGGCTCATCGCTCCCCTGGGCGATGGCGGGATGGCGACGATCTGGCGTGCCGTCGACGAGC
>JBKHXB010000142.1:0-630 GCA_046566245.1 Alphaproteobacteria bacterium
GAGGAGCACCGGGTAGCCGCCCACGTCGTGCATGCCGACCGGGAAGGAGGAGGCGCCGTCGTAGTCGCCGCCGAGTCCGACGTGCCCGATCCCCGCCACGTCGCGGACGTGCTCGACGTGGTCGGCCACCTCGGCCACCGTCGGCGGTGGTGGGGCGAGCGGCCGCTGCTCCCGCAGGACCGGGTCCACGTCGGCGAAGTCGCGTGGGTTGCCCCCGCGCTCGGCGGTCAGCGCGAGACAGGCGTAGTACCAGTCGGCCCAGGCCTGGCTGACGAAGAACGACACGAAGCTGACCATGCACACGCCGCCGTTGTCCGGCAGCCTGGCCAGCACGTCGTCGGGGACGTTGCGCGGGTGGTCGCAGACGGCCCGTGCCGAGCTGTGGCTGAACACGACCGGTGCGGTGGTCACGTCGAGGGCGTCGCGCATCACCCCGTCGGCGACGTGGGAGAGGTCCACCAGCATGCCGAGCCGGTTCATCTCACGGACGACGTCCTTGCCGAAGTCGGAGAGCCCGCCGAGCACCGGCTCGTCGGTCGCGGCGTCGGCCCAGGGCAGGTTCTCGTTGTGCGTCAGGGTGAGGTAGCGCACGCCACGCTCGTGCAGGCGGCGCAGCTCCTCGAGGGAGGA
>JBKHXB010000143.1:0-624 GCA_046566245.1 Alphaproteobacteria bacterium
TCGGTATCGCGGTAAGGCTGCGGAGCAAGTTCCCGGAACTGCGGCCGGGCAATGGTCTTCGAAGCTGCCAGCCGCAGCTGCATGTCCTCGGCGAAATTCCAGGTGATCGTTCCGGCTGGCAGCCAATAGGACTTGTTCAGCTGAGTCGCCGGTGCCGGCTCTTCTCCGAAGAGGGTAAGCGGAGTGACGGACTGTTCGCCCTTTTCGTATCGCACACCCAGATTGACCGTGAGAGTCGGCGTAGCGGTGACCTCAGCCATCACATAGCCCGCGTTGACCTTTAGACCCGCGTCATAGGCCGCCGAGCCGAGGCCACCCGTCGTTTCGCGCAGGAGCACGTTCCACAGGTAGACGTTGGCATCGCTCAACAGGTAGTCGATCCGTTCCTGGGCGACGCTGATCGGGAGGGCGATCGTTGGAAACCATTCAAAATCGCGACGGATCGCATTGCGGGTGTTGTCGGTGTAGGCATAACCTGCCGAAAGCGTGGTCGGCACGGAAACGTTGCCCAGCCGATAGGCTAGGTCGATCGCTCCATACCACAGTTCGTCGTCCAGATTGCTGAACGAGACGCCGGCGAATTGCCCCGGCGAGCGCAAGTCGTTCACATAGTCGCCAATTTCG
>JBKHXB010000144.1:0-619 GCA_046566245.1 Alphaproteobacteria bacterium
TGGGCGACCTCGACCTTCGGAGCGGGTGCGCTCTGCGCCGGCGCCAGACTATCGCGCGCAACCGCAGGGCCGAGCGCGAGCGCACCCATCCCCGCCAGGCTCCAGCCGATCGTCCACCGCACATTCACTCTCCCTGCCCCGTAAAGCCTAGGGGCCGAGGGCGCCCGGCGCGACCGCATCCGTCCCGCAGCTTGCACGCCCTGTCTTGAGAAGCGATATCGCTCGCAACATTAAGGAGAGGTGGCCGAGCGGTTTAAGCGCTCTTCGGCTTGCCTGCCGGGGGCGGGCCATAAAGAAGAGCGGTCTTGAAAACCGCAATCAAGCCGCCGGGAACACGAACGGAAGGGTGGCCGAGTGGTTTAAGGCACTAGTCTTGAAAACTAGCGACGGGGCAACCCGTCCGTGGGTTCGAATCCCACCCCTTCCGCCACCGTTCACCGAAAAAATCGCGCGCGCTTCAGGGCATGCCGGACAATCTCAGCAACGAGGAATTGAGCGAGCTCGAGGCAATGATCGCCAAGGCCCGCAAGGCGAACGGAGCATGATGATGGACCGGCTGACCCCGCTCGCCGCGAAATCCTTTCTTATTGCCGGTGGAGCCCTGCCCTCCAAAGGACGG
>JBKHXB010000145.1:0-619 GCA_046566245.1 Alphaproteobacteria bacterium
CCGCTGATCGTCCTGCTCGGGTCGGGCGTCTCCCTGCTCGGGCTCGCCTTCGACCGGCTCGCCGGGTCCCGTCGGCTCGTCGACGGATCGGCCGCGCTCGCCTGGGCAGCAACCCAGAAGGCATGGGTCGAGCTCCAGATGGAACGGGTCCTGCCGGCCGAGCCCTTCGTCGACGGCGCCTTGGTCCCGGTCGAGGGCGCGGACGTCCAGCTTCGCTGGATCGAGGGCGCTGCGCGCGTGCCGCAATTGACGGGCGAAGTGCTTGCCTGCGGCGGCCCCGCGGAGGGCTTCGCCCGCCGGATCGAACTGTTCCTCAAGCGCCTGGCGCTCGAGCGGCTGTCGGCGGAAACCGAGGAGTTGTCGGCAAAGGCCGGCTGCCGCCCCATCGCCGTAACCGTAGGCGATGCCCGGACGCGTTGGGGGAGCTGCAGCAGCACGGGCCGGATCCGTTACTGCTGGCGGCTGATCCTAGTAGCGCCCGAGGTCCGCCGCTATGTCGTCGCGCACGAGGTCGCGCACTTGCGGCACCTCAACCACGGGCCGGAATTCCGGGCGCTCGAGCGGGCGCTTTTCGGCGGCGACACGGCGGTCGCCGAGGCGCTATTGCGAAGCACCGGCC
>JBKHXB010000146.1:0-609 GCA_046566245.1 Alphaproteobacteria bacterium
ATGCCGCCCGCGCGGCGGAGACTCTGGCGGAGCGCGCGAGCCGGTCAAACGGGTCCTTGATCGTGGCGCGCAGCGCCCGCACGAGCGAGGAGGTCCTCGACGCCATCGAGGAGCGCCTCGAAGCCGGGCCGTGCGAATGGCGCGTCGTTCGCCACGATTTTCCAAGGTTCCCACTGCTTCTTGACGACGCCGACGTGCTGTTTCCCACCGGCGACAGCATCTCGATGATCTCGGAATCGATCATCACCGGAAAGCCGGTCGGGATCGTGCCGGTCGAGATGAACTGGCGGGGGTGGCTGCAGCTTGGAAGCGAGCAAAAGATGGAGACGAACCGGAGGCGCGACCTTCGCCGCTTCTGGAACCATCTGATGGAAAATGGACTCGCGGGGAGTATGGATCAGCCAAAGGCCAGCGACACGCCCAATCCGGTAATCGCGGCGGCTAAGGAAGTGCGTGCGCTTCTGGAAAGCCGCTTCGGCAAGCTCCCCGGCTGATGGGCGACTCCGCGCCGATCTGGGTTCTTCTCGGCCAGCGCACCGGCGACAACAACCAGCTGTTGCGCCTAGCGAGCGAGATCGGCCCGCCGTTCCGACGGGTCGAGCTCCGCTA
>JBKHXB010000147.1:0-608 GCA_046566245.1 Alphaproteobacteria bacterium
AAACTGCCCGAAAAAGGCATGGCGGAGCCGAGTGAGCGGGACCGGCGGCTCCGAGCGCGCGGCCGAGCGCGGCGCCCCGGAGAGGTCCGGGCGCCCCTGGAGCGCATAGCCCGCGCTTCCCAGAAGCAGGGCCGCCGCTGCAAGCTGGAGGAACGCGCCGCGAAGGCCCATAGCGTAAAGGGCGAGCAGCGTTGCAGCGAAAAGGCCTGCCAAGGCGATCCAGCCGCTCATTTCTTCGCCCTTCGCTTGAGGCGCGAGCGCGCGATCAGCGCGCCTGCGACCAGGAGCAGGACCGGCGCCAGCCACAGCGGCCAGGTCATGGGCTCGGACGGGGGACGATAGCTGACCCACGGCCCGCCCGCGGCGATCCTTCGGCGGATGAGGTCGCGCATGTCGCCTGCCATTTCAGCGTCGGAATCGGCGATCGACTGCCCCTGGCAAACGAGGCAGCGGATTTCCTCCATCAGCGCCTGAGCGCGCGCTTCCTGCCGCTCGTCGGGAAGCTGGCGGTTGGCCCATTCGGCCGGCGGAAGCGAGGAATCGGCAAGCGCCGGGCCCGTCAGAGCCAAGGCGAGCGCTGCACAAGCCAAGCGGATCATCGGGCATCC
>JBKHXB010000148.1:0-608 GCA_046566245.1 Alphaproteobacteria bacterium
GGCGGCTGATGTCTGTTCACCTGCCCGGGCTGATCGATCGCTATCTAAACGTCCCTCCCGACTATCGCGCAGCGGCCGATTCGGAAGGGCAAAGCCTCGACCAGCGTCTCGTCGAGGGGCTTTCGGCGGCGCGGACGGCCCTGTCCGAGATTTCCGACGATCTTGCGAAAGGGGATGTCGCGGCATTCGAGACGCAGGGGCGCTTCATCAAGTCGCGCTACGGCGAGCAGACGATCGAGAACTGAATTTTCGCACCTCGTCGCAGGCGCGCAGCGAGAAGGAAATTCAAGAAGGGGTTGCAGCCGGCTTCGGTCAGGGGCAGTCCTTGCGCGGGGACTTGCAAGGCGAGGAAAGGGGGTGCTGCCGATGTCGTTGCGATCGCTTCGATTGCGCGTTTACCGGCAGCTCGAGCCCACCGCCTGGCCCAGGCAGGGCCTGTCGCCGGTCAACTGGATTCTCGTCATCCTGATCATCGCCGCAGTGTTTGCAGCCGTCATCGAGACGGAGCCGACAATTGCTGGCGGAAAGGAATTGCTGTTCGGAGACTTCGAGCTCGCCGTCGCCAGCATCTTCCTGATCGAATATGCCGGCCGCGTGTGGACGGTGGT
>JBKHXB010000149.1:0-601 GCA_046566245.1 Alphaproteobacteria bacterium
CCTGGGCGACGAACTTCGCCACCGATATCGGCTAGGAGACATAGGCCTGGGCCCCGGCCGAGCGAATACGTTCCTCGTCGGCCACTGCGGCATAAGCGGTCACCGCCATGATCGGCACCTCCTTGAGCTTTTTATCGCCGCGAATCCCCTGGATCACCTCAAGGCCGGTGACGTGGGGCAATTGGATATCGGTGATGACCAGCTCGGGCTCGAACCTGCGCGCTTCGCCCAGCGCATCGCGGCCGTCGGTCACCGCCCGCGGCTCGTGCCCGTGGGCGGCAAGAAGGTCGCAGAACAGTTTGACGTTCAGCGGATTGTCCTCGACGATCAGGATTCGTGCCAAATCCGTCCCTTCGCAGTTGATCGCGCAAGTGTAGGCGATGCCCATGACAACGCCAACCGAGGCCGAAACGCTGGCGCTTCGGGCGCTCGCGACCGCCGTGTCCGACGAACGGCGCGTCCGGCGGTTCCTTGACATGACCGGAATCGGGACAGACGAGCTTCGCGCACGGGCGGCCGATCCCGCCCTGCTCTCGGCGCTTTTGCGCTTCCTCGAGGCGCACGAGCCGGACCTTTTGTGGGTGGCAGGCGAGATGGACAT
>JBKHXB010000150.1:0-599 GCA_046566245.1 Alphaproteobacteria bacterium
TGGTCTTCGCGGTCGCCTTGATGGGAATCGCCGCCAACATCATCGCCCGCTACATCGAGCGCTACAAGTGGATCGCCTATATCGGGCTTCTCGTTATCCTCTACGTGGCGGTGAAGATGATCTACGACGGCTGGGTCGATCCGCAGGTTGGCCTGGGCCGCCTCTTGGCTTGAGGCTTTTCCAGCGCGGTTGCGGCGCGGTAAGGCGCCGGGATGCAAGCGGGAACGATCTACGCTCTGTCCAGCGGCCGGCCACCGGCGGCGATCTCGATCATCCGCATCAGCGGTCCGGGCGCGCGCCGGCGAAGCGCTTGTCGGGAGGCTTCCGCTGCCGCGCGAGGCGGCGGTTCGCGAGCTTCGGCGCCCTTCGGACGGCGAGCTTCTGGACGAGGCGCTTGTGCTGCGCTTCGATTCGCCGGCAAGCTCGACCGGCGAGGATGCGGTCGAGCTCAATTGCCACGGCGGGCGGGCGGTCGTGGAGTCCGTCCTTTCGGCGCTTGCCGGCCTCGACGGCCTTCGCCTGGCCGAACCGGGCGAGTTCACCCGGCGCGCTTTTGAGAACGGGCGCATCGACCTGACCGAGGCCGAGGGCCTTGCCGA
>JBKHXB010000151.1:0-596 GCA_046566245.1 Alphaproteobacteria bacterium
GCCCGGCGGAGTGCTCGGAATCGTCGACCACCGGCTTCCCGAAGACGCGGCCGCCAATCGGGAGCTGACCAGCGGCTACATCAAGGAGTCGACGGTCAAGAGCCTTGCCCAGCAGGCGGGCTTCCGGCTCGTTGCGGAGTCACCGATAAACGCCAATCCGATGGACACCGCCGACTGGCCGGACGGGGTGTGGACGCTGCCGCCCTCGCTTCGCCTGAAGGACCAGGACCGCGACAAATATCTGGCCATCGGCGAGAGCGACCGGATGACCCTGAAGTTCGTCAAGCCGCTTTAGGCCTCAGCCTTCAGGCCGGGCGAGCCGTGGCCCGGCGAGCCTAGGAGGCGCTGACCGACAGAAAGTCGGGAAGCGGGCCGTTCCAGGCCGGATCGCCGCCGCTCTTGCTCTTGGGCGCGCCCTTTTGCGGCTTTTCGGCCTTCCGCTCCGATTTCGGAGCCTTCGCGGCGGGCTTCTGCGCCGGCTTTTCGGGCTTTTTGCCCTTGGCGGGCTCAGGCTTTTCGGCTTTCGGCCTGGAAGGAGGCTGCGATCCGTCCGACTCAAGCCCCTCGATCGGCGCTCCAAGCAGCTTCTCGATCGC
>JBKHXB010000152.1:0-595 GCA_046566245.1 Alphaproteobacteria bacterium
GCGGCTCGTCGACGACTACGGCCACACCCAGGAAGAGCTCGGCCGGCTCATCCACAAGTCCCGCAGCCATGTCGCCAACCTTTTGAGATTGCTCGATCTACCGGCAAAGGTGCAGCTGCTGGTCGGGACCGGGCAATTGACCATGGGCCATGCGCGGGCGCTGATCACCGCTCCGGACGCCGAAGCGCTCGCCGACGAGGTGATCCGCCGCGACCTGTCGGTGCGCGAGACCGAAAAGCTCGCCCAGGCCGGCAAGCCGAAGAAGGCGCGCGCCGAGACGACCGACCGGCTCGGCGCCAGCGCCGACATTGCCGCGCTCGAGCGGCAGCTCGGCGACATGCTGGGACTCAAGGTGACGATCAAGCACGGCGCCAAGGGCGGCCAGGTGACCCTGGCCTATTCGAGCCTCGACCAGCTCGACATGATCTGCCAGCGGCTGAGCGGCGACAGGTTCTAGAACGGACGCGGCTCAGCGCAGCCGCGCTGCCTGGCGGCTGATCGCGAACAGCTCTTCCTCGGCCGCGACGACGCCCGGCCCGCCGGCGCTCAGCACCTGCCGCTCGGCTTCGACCAGCCGCCCGATCGCCTTGGCGAG
>JBKHXB010000153.1:0-587 GCA_046566245.1 Alphaproteobacteria bacterium
GGTGACGTGCCACGTGCCGCGGGTCATGCGGGCGATGAGGTAGGAGTCGACGGTGCCGATCGCGTAGCGGTCGCCGACGAGCGCCCACGTGTTCGGCTCGTTCTCGGCGAGCCAGGTGAGCTTGGTGCCGGAGAAGTACGGGTCGAGACGCAGCCCGGTCAGCTCGCTGATCCGCTCCTCGTGGCCGGCCTCGCGAAGCCGGGTGCAGACGTCCGCCGTACGCCGGTCCTGCCAGACGATCGCGCGCCGCGGGCTGCCCAGCGTCTCGCGGTCCCACAGCAGCACGGTCTCGCGCTGGTTGGTGATCCCGACGGCCTGGACCGGGTCGCCGTCGTGGGCGTCGAGTGCCGCCCGGGTGGCCTCGAGGGTCGCCTGCCAGATCTCCTCGGGGGAGTGCTCGACCCAGCCGGGTCTGGGGAAGTGCTGGGCGAACTCCTGGTAGCCCTTCGCGGCGATCTTGCCGTCCTTGGTGACGACGAGCGCCGTCACTCCGGTGGTCCCTGCGTCGATGGCCAGCACGCTCATGGGCTGCATCCTTGCAGGGTGGGACCGTGAGGGGTCCAGACCGCCGGAGGTCGGCCCTCTGG
>JBKHXB010000154.1:0-586 GCA_046566245.1 Alphaproteobacteria bacterium
ATCTCGGTGGCCATCGAGGACAAATACCTCGAGCTCGCCGTGCGCGCGCTGCACAAGGCTTTTGGCCTCGACGCCGCGGCTGCATAAAATCGCTTCATCACGTTTGACCGAAAGGCGCGAACTCGCTATGATCGCGCCTTCCTGAAGGAGACGTGGCCGAGAGGTCGAAGGCACTCCCCTGCTAAGGGAGCATGCGGGCTAAAACTCGCATCGAGGGTTCGAATCCCTCCGTCTCCGCCAGAGCAAACGCTAAAACCCGCACTGCCATTGGCTTTGCGGGTTTTTCGTTTTTGTCGAGTCACCAGCAGAGTCACCACTTGGCGCGAGTAGCCATCGCTGGTGACTCCGATCACCGTCGGTCGAGCCCAGGTCCCGTGACCCTGGTTCGACTCCACCCCGCCCGCGCGCTCGACCGTGAGCTGGCCTTCGAGCGCGGCGGGGACGAGGAGATCGTCGCCAACTTCCAGGGCAGCTGGGCGCAGTACGAACTGCGCGCCATCTGGCGGGACGACGACCATGTCCTGCAGTTCCTGGCGCTCCCCGACATCCGCGTCGCCAGCGACAAGAGGGCCGTCACCTACGAGAC
>JBKHXB010000155.1:0-573 GCA_046566245.1 Alphaproteobacteria bacterium
CGACAGGCTTCGGGCCTCGAGCTTGGTCATCAGGTTCGCGCGGTGGATTTCCACCGTCCGCGGGCTAATCCCGAGATCGTAGGCGATCGTCTTGTTCGGCAGGCCCCTTGACAGGCCGTCGAGCACCTCGCGCTCGCGCGGGGTCAGGCTCTGGAGCCGTACCGCGGCCTCGTCGGCCCGAGCCCGTCCGGCCTCGCTGTGGTCCAGCCGCTCGAAGCCCTGCTCGATCGCCGACAACAAGACCGCTTTCTCGAACGGCTTTTCGATGAAGTCGACCGCGCCCGCCTTCATCGCCTGGACGGCAAGAGCCACGTCCCCATGCCCGGTCATGATGATTACGGGAGCGGTTATGCCCCGGGAGCGCAACTCCTGCTGAACCTCCATTCCGTCCATTCCCGGCATACGGATATCGAGCAGGATGCAGCCCGGCTCGAACTCCGGCAGCGACTTCAGGATCTCGGCGCCCGATTCATAGCTTTTGACCCTGTAACCCGAGGTCTTGAGGACGAACCCCGTGGACCTTCGAATCGCTTCGTCGTCGTCGACCAGGTGGACCAGCCGCTTTTCGCTCAT
>JBKHXB010000156.1:0-572 GCA_046566245.1 Alphaproteobacteria bacterium
CGGTCGCGAAGTTGCGCCAGAAGATCGCGCAGGTGCGAGGTCATCCGCACAGCGTCGGGGCGCGGCGCGATGTCGACCAGCGTGCCGTCGAAATCGAGAAAGAGACTGGCTCCGCGCAACAGGCCGATCGGAGGCCGCCCTAGCGGCGCGGCATCGGATGTACGTGTCATACTTATGCGGGCGGCGAGTAGCGAGGCATGGTGGGCGCGGCAAGGATTGAACTTGCGACCCCACCCGTGTGAAGGGTGTGCTCTACCACTGAGCTACGCGCCCATGCTCTCGGCGGAGTGGCGGAAATAGGGAGTGGCTGCGGGGCTGTCCAGCGCTTCGAAGCCTACTGGACTGCGTCCTTCAAGACCTTGCCCGGCCGGAACTTCGGCTGCGACGTCGCCTTGATCTGCATCGGTTCGCCGGTGCGCGGGTTGCGCCCCGTCGAGGCCTTCCTGCGGGTCACCGAGAAATTGCCGAAACCCACCAGCCGGACCTCGTCGCCGCGCTTGAGCGTCGAAGTGATCACGTCGAGCATCGTTTCGACCGCGCGAGCCGCATCATTGCGGCTCAAACCGGCACGG
>JBKHXB010000157.1:0-569 GCA_046566245.1 Alphaproteobacteria bacterium
CATATTGCCCAGAAGGTCGGCGCGGATCGGGCCGGTGGCGGGCTGCACCGAGGGGCCGTATTTCTTGCTCAGAGCGCCGCGGACGAAGCAGTGAAGCTCGTCGTAGAGCGGCTTGGTCTCGCTCCACAGGCGCTCAGTCAGAGCGGCGAATTCTTCCGGGCTCATGTCATAGCCGGAGCGCCACATCGCCCCGGTGTCGGCATAGCCGAGCTCGCGCGCCCCGGCGTTGGAAAGCGCGATGAAGCGCGCATAGTCGGCAGCCATCGGCCGGCCGACATTGTTGTGCCAGCTGACCCACATCTCCTTGAGCAGCTCCGGATCGCGGACGGTGCCCATCAGCGCCTCGAGCTCGACCCCGGGCGTGGGCTTGCCCTGGTAAGTGCCCTTGCCCTTGCCGTACTGGCTCTGAAGGCCGGTCAGGATGTTGGCGAGCTCGTCCTCGGCTCCGGGAACGGCCGGGGCGACGATGCTTTGCTTGAGGATGTCGAGCTTGCGCCTGGTGTCGAACGAGAGCCCTTCGACAGCGTCGAACCTGGCCGCCTCGGTCGCCAGGCGAACCTGGGCCGCCG
>JBKHXB010000158.1:0-568 GCA_046566245.1 Alphaproteobacteria bacterium
GGCTCTATCTGATCATGTTCGACGCGGTGCGCCCGCATTATTACCCGACCGGTCTTTCCGACCTCGAGGCGATGGTCACCTCCGCCCGCCTTCGCTCCTAGCAGGCGTGCCCTCGGCTCAGGCGGTCGGTGTTCCGGGAACTGGCCCGGGCGGCTGCGCGGGCGCCGGCGCCGGCACGTCGATATCGGGCTGCGGTGGCGGCGCTTCAGGCGGAGGCTGGTCCGGCTGTCCCGGCTGCGGGGGCTGCGGCGTCTCGGGCGGCGTCTGTGGCGGTTTGGGTGGATCCTGGATGTGTCGTCTCCTCGAACCGTTCAAACGCGAGGAATGGCAGGCGGTTGCAGCACTTGAAGGTTCGGTCGTGCTTGCCCCTTTGGCGATCCTTGCTATAGGCCCGCGCACCTTGAACAGCGTGCGCGCGCGCGTGGCGGAACTGGTAGACGCGCTGGATTTAGGTTCCAGTGTCGACAAGACGTGGGGGTTCGAGTCCCTCCGCGCGCACCAACCGCCTGCTCGGCCTCACGAGTATGAAACCAGGATTGCAGCGAAGTGACCATCAAGACCGTTGAGA
>JBKHXB010000159.1:0-568 GCA_046566245.1 Alphaproteobacteria bacterium
GCGCACGGCGCCGATCAAGTCGATTCTTCTCGACCAGCGCCTCATTGCCGGCCTTGGCAACATTTATGCGTGCGAGGCGCTCCATCGCGCCCGAATTCATCCCAAACGGGCGGGGGGAGGGTTGTCCCGGGCGAGCGTCGATCGGCTGGTGGAGTCCGTTCGCGCCGTAATCGCCGAGGCGATCGACGCCGGCGGGTCGAGCCTTCGCGACTATGCGCGGCCCGACGGCGAGCTCGGCTATTTCTCCGCCCGCTTTGCCGTTTACGGGCGCGAAGGAAAGGAATGCCGCTGCGGCGGAACCATACGGCGGATCACTCAGTCCGGCCGGTCGACCTTCTATTGCCCCGGATGCCAGCATTGACCCGAATCGCCGCCTTCTGTAGGGGGACGCGAGATCGGCGCGGGGGCCAGCCTCCAGCGCCGCTTTTTCATGAGACTCGAGGAAGGTTCGAATGGCGAACACGCCGCAGGCCAAGAAGCGAATCCGCCGCAACGCCAATCGCGCGGTCATCAATCATGCGCGAATCACCCGGATACGCACCTTCATCAAGCAGGCCGAGTCGGCGAT
>JBKHXB010000160.1:0-565 GCA_046566245.1 Alphaproteobacteria bacterium
CGCAACGGTCTCGGCATCACCATCGTCTCGACCCCCCGGGGCGTGCTCTCGGACGCCGAGGCACGGATCCAGAACGTCGGCGGCGAAGTGCTGGCGGAGGTGTTCTGATGAGCCGCATCGGCAAGAAGCCGGTGGCGATCCCTGGCGGGGTGACGACCACCATCGACAATGGCACGCTGAGCGTGAAGGGCCCCAAGGGCACCCTCACTATGGGCCTGTCCGACCTCATCGACTACAAGGTCGAAGAGGGCGAGATCCTGGTCAAGCCGGCCAACGACAGCAAGCAGGCGCGGGCCTTCTGGGGCATGCAGCGCACGCTGGTGTCGAACCTGGTCGAAGGCGTGACCGAGGGCTTCACCAAGGTCCTGCAGATCACCGGCGTCGGTTATCGTGCGCAGGCGCAGGGCAAGAAGCTCAAGCTGCAGCTCGGCTACAGCCACGACGTCGATCTCGACGTGCCGGAAGGCCTCGACGTCAAGACCCCCGATCAGACCACGATCGAGATCAGCGGGATCGACAAGCAGTCGGTCGGTCAATTCGCCGCCGAGATCCGCCGCTGGCGCAA
>JBKHXB010000161.1:0-231 GCA_046566245.1 Alphaproteobacteria bacterium
CCCGATCGGGGTCGATTTGGTCGCCGCAAGGGCATTGGTCAGCGGGTCGGTGATCGAGGGCGCAAGGCTGGCGTTTCGCGCCGAATAATCGCCGACCATCACCAAAGTGCCCTTGGTCGTGCTCAGCCGGTACCTGCCCCGGACCCTGGTGGCCTCGGAGGTGATGGTGCCCAGCCGCGCGCCTCGCGCGGCAAAATCCACCTCGCCTCTCGCGCTTGCCGGAGTGCCTAT
>JBKHXB010000161.1:241-561 GCA_046566245.1 Alphaproteobacteria bacterium
TATGAGACTCATCCGGCCGCTGAGCGCGGCAAGGCCGCTCTCGCCGGCGACAAGCTGGCGCGAGATGATGCGGGCCTCCGCGTCATAATTGTCGAAGGCCTCGCCGAACCGGCTGTCGATCTCGAGCCTCGGCTGGATAACCGCGAAATCGCTCGCCGGGCAGGCGAATTGGTTGGCTGTAAGCGGGCCGACCACGTGCGGACGCCGGGTCTCGATCTGGATCGCCGCCGCCCCGCGCACGTTGCTGACGAAGCAATTGCCGGTCACCAGCCGCGGGCTGGACGACACAAAGCGCCCCTTGAACCCGCCGGTCAGGTTTC
>JBKHXB010000162.1:0-558 GCA_046566245.1 Alphaproteobacteria bacterium
CATGCCGGCGCCCGCGTCCCAAAGCTTCTGGCTGACGGTGCTCTCGTACTCGGGCACGAACCCTTCGAGGATGTGGCTCGCCGCGGTGGTCTGCACGCCGCGGGTGGCGAACAGGTCCTTCATCCCGATCGGCACGCCGGCCATGCTGCCCAGCGGCTTGCCCGCCGCCCGGTCGGCATCGACCTTCTCGGCCGCTTCCAGCGCCTTTTCGGGCGTGGCGACGATGAACGCGTTGAGGTCCTTTGCCGCGGCGACGTTGGCGTTGAACGCCTCCGCCACCTCACGCGCGGTGAAATCGCCCGCGGCGACCCCGTCGCGGATCGCCTTGACGCCGAAGTTAGTCAGTTCGTTGCTCATAACCCGTCACCCTGAACTTGTTTCAGGGTCCATTTCGCCCCGCGCGCAGACGCCTGCGCTGTGGCTCCGCGTCTCCTGTTGTGGATCCCGGAACACGCGCCGCTGCGCGGCTGTCCGGGATGATCGAATGAAAAGCTGCGCTTGTTCATTCGATCACCTTCGGCACTGCAAAGAACCTGTGTTCCGCCAGCGGCGCGTTGG
>JBKHXB010000163.1:0-556 GCA_046566245.1 Alphaproteobacteria bacterium
GAGCAGGCATCGAGCCTGCGTGACGCGATTCCGGTCGTGCTCCATCACCATGAGCGCTTCAACGGCGGTGGCTACCCGCACGGCCTGCGCGGCACCGAGATCCCGCTCGGGGCGCGGATCGTCGCCGTCGCCGATGCGTACCACGCGATGGTCCACGATCGACCCTACAAGGACGCCCAGACCCACGAGGAGGCCCTCGACGAGCGCCTGGAGCCGTCCGGCCATCTCGGCGTGGTGCTGCTCGACGGCGGCGGCTGCGCGGGCGTCGGCCTCGTCCGAGGCGATGGTCAGCGTGTTCATGTCTGGTCCCTCCGGCTGTGCGTCCACCACCTCGTGTGGCGGGCTCGGCAGTATTTTATTACACTCTAATCCGTGAAAAATAGTCGAGCCCTCGGCCCCCGCCCGGCCCGGGCCGTCGTACGCCGGCGCGAGATGTCGCCGAGCCGCGCGCGGGTCCTCGACCTGGTCGCCGCACAGCCGGAGCCGACCACGCTCGCCGCGCTGGTCAACGCGACCGGGCTGCACGCGAACACCGTCCGGGAGCACCTGGAGGCGC
>JBKHXB010000164.1:0-555 GCA_046566245.1 Alphaproteobacteria bacterium
AGCTCACAGAATCGCCGGCGGAATCGCGTCGCGATTGCATGGCCGCGTGGCCCGTCTCAAAAATCTAGGAAATCCCGCGATTCGCGTGGTAACAGCGAGTTAACGCCAGCACATTTTCGGCTGTTTTCTGCCAATTCGGCGGGTTTCCGGCATTTTTCCGTGTCAAGTGCGTTTATTTCACTTTCGTGAAAAAACGGGTCTTGAATCTGTCCGCTTAGGCTTTCAAAAACACTCCTCCGAGGCGCGAATCCGCGCCGGGGGCAAGAGAGAAAGATACCGTCGGGCGCGCGACTCGGATCGCGGGCAACGGGTTCCTTTTGTCTTGAGAGCCAGGGGCGAGTTCAGGGAGGCGCGAGCCAGTGCAAGGCGGACGGACGGACTCATGCCAGCTCGACGACAGCAAGGTCGCGGCACCGCTCGATGCGGCATGGGACACGATCCGGACCGGCCTTCGCCGCGACCTCGGCGCCCGCACCTTTGACGGCTGGCTGAAGCCCGCAGAGCTCGGCCCGCTCGACCCGGATAGCGGAACCCTCGAGCTGGTCATGCCGAGCC
>JBKHXB010000165.1:0-552 GCA_046566245.1 Alphaproteobacteria bacterium
GGGCACTGGGACCGACGTCGCCATCGAGTCGGCCGACGTCACCCTCATCTCCGGCGAGCTGCGGGGACTGGTGACCGCCATCGCCCTGAGCAAGGCGACCATGCGCAACATCCGCCAGAACCTGTTCTTCGCCTTCGCCTACAACGCGGCGGGGATCCCTGTCGCCGCGGGGATCCTGCACCCGTTCGTCGGCATCCGCCTGAGTCCGATGATCGCGGCCGTGGCCATGGCGGCGAGCTCCCTGTCGGTCGTGCTCAACGCCAACCGGATGCGCAAGTTCACCCCACCCAGCCCGCCCTCTGGGCCCATTGCGGACGGCGCCGAGGTCGGTGAGAGGGGGCCGATGGCAGTGGGTGGGCGGTCGTGACCGGCGTCGCCGCAGCGGTCTGGGACGTCGTCTACACCACCGCATCGCTGCTCTGGATGGCCGCGTGGGCGCTGGTTTTGGGCTACGCCTTCTCCTCGGCGATCCAGGTCTTCGTCAAGCCCACGGAGGCTGCCGATCGTCTCGGTGGCGGCGGCGTGCGCGACATCGGCCTCGCCACCGGCCTC
>JBKHXB010000166.1:0-552 GCA_046566245.1 Alphaproteobacteria bacterium
TGAGCGTGGCTGCGGACTGGCGGATCTGCTGGCTTGCTCCAAAGCCGCCGATCGCTCCGGGCGATGCGGTGACGATCGCCGCCGGCTTGCCGTTCCACACGCTCTTTCCCGACGGGCGCGAGCCGACGTCGATCGCATTCTTCATGGCGCCGGTGACGCCGCGATTATATTCAGGGCTGACGAACAGCACGCCGTCGGCCTGTCCGACCTCCTCGCGGAAGCGCCGATATTCCGCCGGCGGGTCGTCTTCATGCTCCTGGTTGTAGAGCGGCAGGTCGCCGATCTCGACCATCCGGCAATCGAGGCCGTCGCCGGTGAGCGCGCAGATCGCTTTTGCGATCTTGCGGTTGATGCTGGCCTCGCGAAGGCTTCCGACGAGGACTGCGATTTTGTAGGCCATAGATGTCTCCTCGCCCAATCAATGAAGCCCGCGCGCGAAGGTTGCGCGCGCCATCAGCGGCGGCCCTTGCCGCGCCTCGGCCGCCCGGCTTTCGGTCCTTTCCCGCCTTGCCGCCTCACCCGGTCCTTCCTCGGGCCCGGCGAGGCTCCGCC
>JBKHXB010000167.1:0-549 GCA_046566245.1 Alphaproteobacteria bacterium
CGCAAGCCGGTCGCGTAGCTCGGCGATCGAGCAATCGCCGCGAATATCGAGCTCGATGTCGCGCCCCAGCTGCTCGGCGAGACGTCCGTAAAAATGAATCCTCATCGCACCTTCGCGCCTATCATCTTCCGAGCGCCGGGCGCTAGCCGTCGCCGGATGGGGATCTGTTGACGCAGGTCAAGCGCGGTGCCGGATGCAGGATTCGAACCCGCGACCTTCGGTTTACAAAACCGCTGCTCTACCAACTGAGCTAATCCGGCTGCGCTGGCCCGTTTGCGTCAAAGGATTCCGAACGTCCAGCCTTCGGTGCGCGCAATCTGGGGAGTGAGGCCCTCGGGCTCAAAGGCGCGCGGCTCGTTGCGGGCAAGCTCGCGCATCCCGGCCGCCGTGACGAGCGCGTCCGTCTGGTGGTCGTTCGGTTCGAACCGAAGCTTCACGGGCGGGCTTCCGAGGCCGGCCAAGGCCTCATTGAGCTGCTTTCGGCTGCGCAGCTTGGTCCCGCTCATCCCCGCGCGGCGGAGGTAGATGCGGGTGTAGATTTCAACGACC
>JBKHXB010000168.1:0-330 GCA_046566245.1 Alphaproteobacteria bacterium
GGCCCGGTGGCGGCCTTCACCCCCTGGAACTTCCCCATCAACCAGGTAGTGCGCAAGGTGTCGGCGGCGCTGGCGGCCGGCTGCTCCATGCTGGTCAAGGCGCCCGAGGAGACGCCCGCCGCCCCCGCCGCGCTGGTGCGGGCTTTTGCCGACGCCGGCCTGCCCCCTGGCGTGCTGGGCCTGGTCTATGGCAACCCGGCCGAGATCTCCAGCTACCTGATCCCGCACCCGGTGATCCGCAAGGTGACCTTCACCGGCTCCACTCCGGTAGGCAAGCAGCTGGCCGCCCTGGCGGGCCAGCACATGAAGCGGGTGACCATGGAGCCGGGC
>JBKHXB010000168.1:339-547 GCA_046566245.1 Alphaproteobacteria bacterium
AGCTGGGCGGCCATGCGCCGGTGATCGTCTGCGAGGACGCCGACATCGCCCTGGCCGTGAAGTCCGCCGGCGCCGCCAAGTTCCGCAATGCCGGCCAGGTCTGCATTTCGCCGACCCGCTTCCTGGTGCACGAGAGCGTGCGCCAGGACTTCGCGAAGGCGCTGGCCGACTACGCCGGCAGCCTCAAGGTCGGCGACGGCCTGGCCGA
>JBKHXB010000169.1:0-545 GCA_046566245.1 Alphaproteobacteria bacterium
CGCGGCTGCAGCTGACGGTGCGCAGCTACACGCCGGAAATTCGCCGGCAATTGCTCGACGGCATCGCCCGGATCGCGCGCGGCGAGGCGATCGCCGCCGGCATTCCAGAGGATCGGATGCCGACGATCACGACCGAGCCCAATTACACCCCGGCCACGGTCAACACCGAGGCGCTCACCCGCAGCACGATCGACCGGTTCCGCCGCCATTTCGGCGCCGAGCGTGTGCGCGAGATCCGCCCGGTCATGGCGGGCGAGGATTTCAGCCAGTATCACCTCGCCGACCGCAGCATCGAGAGCCTGATCTTCTGGGTCGGCGGCGTGCCCCAGGCGCGCTGGGACGCGGCCAATGGCGACACTGCCCGGCTGCCGTCGCTGCACAGCCCGTTCTTCGCGCCCGATGCGGAGGCGGTGATCGCGACGGCGACCGAGGCGATGACCGTCGCCGCGCTCGGAGTTCTTGCGCAGCGTTAGTCGCCATCGCCGGCCAGCGTAGGAATACGATACGGGTTTCTGCATATTTCGCCGGCGTGCAAGGACCGGCAT
>JBKHXB010000170.1:0-545 GCA_046566245.1 Alphaproteobacteria bacterium
GGCGACCACGGTGGCGACGCCGCGAAAGTGGCCCGGCCGGGATGCGCCTTCCCACCGCTGCGCGAGCGCCCCCACCTCGACCACGGTATCGAATCCGGGCGGATAGATCTCCGATACGTCAGGGGCGAAGATCAGGTTCGCGCCGACTTCACCGGCGGCGGTGGCGTCGCGTTCGAGGTTTCTGGGGTATCGATCGAGGTCGGCGGGGCTTGAGAACTGCGTTGGGTTGACGAAGACGCTGACGACGGTCAGCGGATTCTCGTTGGCCGAGCGCGCGATCAGGGAGAGATGGCCCGCGTGCAGGGCGCCCATGGTCGGGACGAGGCCTGGCCGGGTGGCGCCGAGCGCCGCGCGGAGGGCGTCTCGGGTGGTGACGATCTGGACGGTCATTGCTCGGCGGCGGGCTCGCGGAGCTGGGCGAGCGCCTCCGCGGACATGCCGTAGGAGTGCTCGGCGTCCGGGAAGGCGCCGGCTTGCACCTCGCTCGCATACGTGGCGAACGCCTGGCGAATCTCGGCGCCGACCTCGGCGTAGACCTTGGCGAA
>JBKHXB010000171.1:0-541 GCA_046566245.1 Alphaproteobacteria bacterium
GCGACCTACTGATTAAAAGTCAGTTGCTCTACCAACTGAGCTAAGGGCCCACGGCGCTCCCCTTACGCACGACAACACGCACGCGCAACCAGTCACGCTCGCGTCTCGGTGATGTGTGTTCATTTGAACGAAATGAAACCGCGAACCAACGACCCGCATGTTTGCAAGCGAGCATGCTAATCGCGTGCAGTGAATAGCCAAGTTTTTAGCGCAGTCCCGAATGGGGCGCCCGAAATGAGCTCGAATCGAGCTGACTTCAGTAAGAGTTCAGTAGTTTTTGTGCCCGCGCAGTCCCCTGCAGTCCCTCCAGTCCCTTTCCGACTGATGGATTTTCTCAGAAAACTGCAGTTTTCTCACAATCTCGGCATCTACCCTACTGACTTTTAATCAGTAGGTCGCTGGTTCGAATCCAGCAGGGCTCACCATTCAGCCAGTTCTCCAAGGTTCAACCGAGCGCGAAAAGAAACACCAGGTTCACATTCCTCGTCCTGAGGTCGTTCTTCGAAACCTGCCGCAATATGCGAGTTCGAAGGCAACAGCC
>JBKHXB010000172.1:0-229 GCA_046566245.1 Alphaproteobacteria bacterium
ACCGAGAAGATCTGGGGTGCGCTGCGCGGCCACCACGACCACGACAAGCCGGCCGCGACGCAGGGGCCGGACGCCGAGCAGGAGGTCGTGTCCGGGGCGATCCGCACCGACTTCATCCTGTCGGCCGAGATCATGGTGATCGCCCTCAACGAGGTGGCCGACCAGGGCTTCGTGTCGCGCGCGCTGATCCTCGTGGTGGTCGCGATCGGGATCACGCTCCTGGTGTACG
>JBKHXB010000172.1:239-539 GCA_046566245.1 Alphaproteobacteria bacterium
CCGAGCGGTCCTCGACGGTCGCGCAGAAGGTCGGCCGCGGCCTCGTCCACGCGATGCCCCGGCTGCTGACGTTCATCTCCGTGGTCGGCACGGCCGCCATGCTGTGGGTCGGTGGGCACATCATCCTGGTCGGGGTCGACGAGCTGGGGTGGCGCGCGCTGTACGACGTCGTGCACCAGGCGGAGGAGGCCGTGCGCGACGCCACCGGCGCGATGGGCGGGGTGCTGGCCTGGCTCACCAACACCGCGGCCTCAGCCCTGCTGGGGCTCGTCGTGGGAGCCGTCGCGGTCGCGGTCATGC
>JBKHXB010000173.1:0-236 GCA_046566245.1 Alphaproteobacteria bacterium
CGCTATACCGCCATGTCCTTCCCCTACCATTTCGGGATCGGCTGGGTCGGCGGCTTCCTTCCTGTGACCAGCTTCGCCATCGTCGCCGCCACCGGAAACATTTATTCGGGCCTGTGGTACGCGGTGGTGTTCACCGCAATCTCGCTAATCGTCTCGCTGCTCTTCCTTCCCGAGACTCGCGGGCGCAAGCTGGAGGAGATCGGGCGCTAAGCCATATAGTGGATGTCGATCGGCTG
>JBKHXB010000173.1:246-538 GCA_046566245.1 Alphaproteobacteria bacterium
GCCTCGGCCAGAACCCGGCCGATCGGCAATTTCGAGCTTTGCCCGTCAGCGATCGCCTGCTCGAGCATTTGGCGATTGGCCTCGCCGCGAAGGGTGATGAGGATGGTCCGCGCCGACAGGATCGAGGAGCGGGTCAGGGTTACCCTGGCCTCGTCGCCCTTGCCCGGCATCACCCCGACCGCCCGGCGGGCCTTGGGCGCCTCGAGCGCGTCTTGCAGGTCCGAGCCCTCGTGGATGCCGGCGGCGCTTCCGTCCTCGCCGACGCTGAGCCAGACGAGGTCGGGCGGCCAGG
>JBKHXB010000174.1:0-538 GCA_046566245.1 Alphaproteobacteria bacterium
TAGCCACAGGTGCAGCGGCACATGGGACGACTCGAAGATGGTCCCGATGCGAACGGTGAAGGGCTTGCGGCACTGGTAGCACTTGTAGAGGCCCTGCGAGTGGACTTGCCCTGCATCTTGCTGATGCGCTCGACGCCGCCGCAATGCGGGCAGACAGGGCCGTCCGGCCATATCCGCGCCTCTACATAGGCGAAGGCCGCGTCCTCGTCGTGAAAGTGCTTTGCTGAAAGTGCGCTTGCCATGTTCCGTTCTCCGATAGGAACATCATAGGCAAGATGGTGGGTATGTCAAGTATAATAACGCGAATCCGTTGAACGGAATTCGGTAAGCAAAATCCTATCACGATTCACACCCGCCCTCCGCAGCAGCGATCGGAGAAGTCCGGCCGCCGCTGGCGACAGCGCCATGCGAATCATTGCAGCGCCTCCAGATACGCAAGTACGCGCCTAACCGTTTGAGGCCGCGGCTCTCTTCCCTTACGAAGATCAAAGACAAAGCGCGGGTCGCCAACCACATCGCGTCCAAAACGAGTCGGCGC
>JBKHXB010000175.1:0-536 GCA_046566245.1 Alphaproteobacteria bacterium
CGGTCCGGCTGGGTCGCTCGACGGCCCGGCTTCGCTGCTCGATCCGCCGCCCGCCGGCTTGCAGCGCCTCGGTCCGCTCGCGGCGCTGCTCGATTCGCTCGGCCCGGCGCTCCTGGCGCTCGCTTGCGCGAACGGCCCGCCGCTCCGCCTGCTCGCGGCTGAAATCGTTCCAATTGGGCTTTTCGACCACCTCGACGCCCGGAGCAGCCTCGGCCTTCTCCTTGCGCTCGCTCCAGTAGCGGCGCTGCGAGTCGCTCCACACGTGCGGACGACGATAACTGTCGTAGACGTAAATGCCGCTGCCGGGATAATAGAAGCCGTCATACCAGCCCCAATAGGGATCGATGCAGCGGCCGTAGCTTCCATAGGGATAGCCGCCGTAGCCGTAGGGGTAGCCGTATCCGCCGCCATAGCCGCCATAGCCGCCATAGCCGCCGTAGCCGCCATAGCCGTAGCTGCTGCAGAACGGGTCGTAGCCGTAGCCGCCATAGCCGCCATAGCCGGAGCCGTAGCCGACGCCGACCGACAGGCCGCCG
>JBKHXB010000176.1:0-530 GCA_046566245.1 Alphaproteobacteria bacterium
GGCGGTCGAGGCCGAACGTCAGGCTTCCCATCCCGTTCGTCACCGCGCGGTTGATGGTGCTAAGAAAATCGAAATCCGAAGAGGCAATGAGCTGGGAATCGGGTGAATCGGGCGCCCCGGTGCGGGTTCCGGCCTGCTGCACTCCGCCGCGCGTTCGCCAGCTGTTCGACAAGCCGCCGATGGCGATGATTCCGGCGTCTATCTGGCCCAGCGAGAAGCGATGGCCGGCGCCAACGTCGAAAGAGCCGTTGAGCGGAATTTCTCGATTGCGCTGGATGAGCGCGGTCGGGGCATTGACCAGGCTCGCCGTGATCGCCTGGATTTGCTCGGTCGTGAAGTGGGCGCCCTCGACCACGCGATTGCCCGTGCGGATTGCGTCGGCAAGCGGTCCCGGCACCTCACGCGTCCTGTCGTCGTAGCCGGTCCAGTCCCAGTCGCCGCCGTCATAAACGTAGCCGAGCTCGAGCGAGGTGACAGTGTCGCCGCCGACGCCGACGCCGATGTCGAGAAACGGTTCGTCGGGCGCGGAG
>JBKHXB010000177.1:0-529 GCA_046566245.1 Alphaproteobacteria bacterium
ATTATCACGCGCCGGGCGGGATGAACGTGCGCGTCGATAGTGGCCTTTATTCGGGCTACCGGATCCCGCCTTATTACGATTCGATGATCGCCAAGCTGATCGTCTACGGCACCACCCGCGCCGGCGCCATGCGCCGTCTCAGGCGCGCGCTCGAGGAGTTCGTCGTCGAAGGCGTGAAGACGACCATCCCGCTCCACCAGGCGCTGCTCGACGACCCCGAGTTCCAGGCCGGCGACTATACGATCAAGTGGTTGGAGGAATGGTTGGCGCGCGAGGACGGAAAGGCGTGAACCCCGCAATGAAGGCGACGATCTATCACAATCCAATGTGCGGAACCTCGCGCAAGACCCTGGAAATCCTCAGGCAGCAAGGCGTGGACGTCACCATCGTCGAATATCTCAAGCAGCCGCCGTCCAAGGCCGAGTTGAAGCGGCTCTACGGCCGCGCCGGCATCACGCCGCGCGCGGGGCTGCGCGCCAAGGAGCAGCTGGCGAAGGATCTCGATCTGGTCGAGGGCGCGGTCAGCGAC
>JBKHXB010000178.1:0-529 GCA_046566245.1 Alphaproteobacteria bacterium
CGCCCCGGTCGACCCCGCCCGCGCACTCGTGTCCCGCAGCCTCGATCGCGCGGGCCAGCGCGTGCCCCATGCGTCCTTCGCTGCCGATGATGCCGATCCGGGCCAAGCCTTACCCCCAAGCTCGTCATGCTGAACTTGTTTCAGCATTCATGGTGCCACACACAGAAGACATGGCGTGGGGCCAAATGGACCCTGAAACAAGTTCAGGGTGACGACAGAGGTTGGGGCAGAGCGGTTGGGCAGCCCCAACCCCGTCATCCTGAACTCGTTTCAGGATCCATCTCGCCCCACGCGAAGTCCGCGCGGGCGGAGCGCGGCCGCCCGACCGAGCCCGCCCGGCGCGGTATGTCCTCGGGGGCGAGCGTCGCGACCCGCGGCCCGGCCTCGGTGAGGCCGTAGGTGTGGTAGAGCTTCGCGCCGCGCGCGCTCGCCCAGGCCGCCGCCTCGGCGAGCTCGCCCGCGGGCATGGGCCCGGCCCCGACGGAGAGGATGGCGGGCAGCGGCGCGTCGCCGGCGCGGGCGATCAAGA
>JBKHXB010000179.1:0-526 GCA_046566245.1 Alphaproteobacteria bacterium
CGACGATTTCGGGACCGGTTTCGCGTCGCTCAGCTTTCTTACGACGATGCCGCTGACCCACCTCAAGATCGACCGCAGCTTCGTTCACGAGCTGCCGGCAAGCCGTTCCCATGCGGCCGTCGTTAAGGCCCTAATACGCATGGCCGACGAGCTTGGTCTGTGCGTCATCGCGGAGGGGGTCGAAAACAGCAGCCAGGAAAAGTATCTTCAAGAGCATGGCTGTGCGCTCGCGCAGGGCTTCCTTTCGGCCGCCCGGTCCCGTTGCAAGACCTTGAAGCGCTGCTGGACATTGACGGCGGCAAGCCGATCCACGCGCGCGGGCGATTGGCCGCCTCGGCCTGAGGCCCGCGTCGCTCGGGCAAAAGCAAACGCCCGAGCCTTTCGGGCCCGGGCGTCCTGCGTGACGATTGCTCGTCAGCCCCCTTGGATATCGTCTCCGCCACGTCCGGGCGGCCCCGAACAATCGCCCGAGGGGCGGAGCATTCGGCACGGGGCAATTGCTAAACCCCATCATTGCTCCTTGTCA
>JBKHXB010000180.1:0-523 GCA_046566245.1 Alphaproteobacteria bacterium
CCATCCGGCCGTAAAGATCGAGGATCCGCATCAGCTCCAGACGGTCGAATGTCGCGATTGGGCGCCGGTCCCGACGGTCGGGGAACGGCGCAACGACGCTCAAGCGCGCTTGCTCCTCGCCTGGGGCGGCTCGCCGGCCTGGCGGGCCTTCACCTGGTCGCGGAGCACGTGGAGCTCGCGCTCAAGCTCGCACAGGCGGGCAAGGGTCGGGTCGGCGATTTCGCTGCACGGCGTTCCGTAGGGCAGGAATTCCCTAGGCTCGGCGTCAGCGACGTCGACCGGGATCGGCCGAGCCGGGATGCCGATCATGGTCGCTCCGGCGGCGACGTCCCTGGTGACGACCGCATTGGCTCCAACGCGAGCGCCTTCGCCGACCTCGATCGGGCCAAGGATCTGCGCTCCGGACCCGACGACGACCTTGTCCCTAAGCGTCGGGTGACGCTTTCCCGGCTGCCCGTCGTGCGGGCTTGTCCCGCCCAAGGTGACGTTCTGGTAGATGGTTACGTCGTCGCCGATCTCGGCG
>JBKHXB010000181.1:0-522 GCA_046566245.1 Alphaproteobacteria bacterium
GACCGGACCGGCGATTCGATTGTCGCTCTCGCCACCAACTATCGCGAGTTCCTGAGCTCCAAGGGAACCACGGCGGACGAGCTCAAGCGGATCATCGCCAACAATATCCAGCAGCTTCCCGGCCGCTTCGAGACTTCGGCCGCGGTTCTTCAGGCGATGCTGTCAAACGACCTGCTTGGCCGGCCGGACAATTATTACGAGCTGCTTGCCGATCGCTATCGGGGCCAGACCCAGGCAAGCCTGGACGAGGCGATGCGGGCCGCCGTCGCTCCCGAAGGCTTCGTCTATGTCGTCGTCGGCGACGCCAAGGTCATCCGCCCGCAGCTCGAGAAGCTTGGAATGCCGATCGAGGTGATCGAGCCGAGGTAACGAAAAAACCCGCGAGCCCTAGTCCTTATGGGCCGAGCGGGCCGCCCTGGCCGCGTCCGGGCCCAGTTGCCGGATGTTGGTGACGACGCAGCGCGTCGGGCCGATCGGGCTCGGGACGATCAGCTCGGCGTCCGCTCCTCCGCAAATCCACGA
>JBKHXB010000182.1:0-521 GCA_046566245.1 Alphaproteobacteria bacterium
GATCTCGCTTGCGCTTGGCCATCGCATCGATGCCGCCTTCATCTTCGCCGTGCTGCTGATCAATGCGGCGATCGGCACTTTTCAGGAGAGGCGTGCCGATCTCGGCATGGAGGCGCTGCAGCGGCTCATCCTCATCCGCACCCATGTGCGGCGCGACGGCGCGCTGACGCTGGTCGACGCGGCCGAGCTGGTTCCGGGGGACATCGTCGAGAGCGGCATGGCCGTTCCGGCGGACCTCAGGATCATCGAATCGCGCGGGCTCCAGGCGGACGAATCGCTGCTCAGCGGCGAATCGCTGCCCGTCGCCAAGCAGGCCGAAGAGCTGGTGGCGGTGGATGCGGGGCTGGGCGATCGGCCGACGATGCTTCATGCCGGCACCACCGTCGTCGAGGGGCGCGCCGTCGGCCTGGTGGTCGCGACCGGCCTCGCCACGGCGCTTGGTGAGATCCAGAAGTCGCTGGGCGCCGCCACCGCGGCCGCGCCGCCGCCGCTGGTGCTGCGGCTCGCGCGCCTGACGCGCC
>JBKHXB010000183.1:0-519 GCA_046566245.1 Alphaproteobacteria bacterium
TTTTCAAGGCGGAGCCGGGCGAGGTCGGCCTCGACCCTGGTCTGGAACCGCGCCAGCTCGACCAGGGCGCTCACCAGGGCACCACGTCGCCGGCAGCGACCTCTTCCGGCCTTGGCGCCCTTCCCAGAATCGCATTCCGATGCGGGAAACGGCCGAAGCGCTCGATGATGTCGTGGTGAAGCTTCGCATATTTGCTCTGCTCGTCATTGCCGAGCCTGGCGAACAGCCGAAGCGAGCGCTTCTGGTCATCGAGCTTTTCGCTGTGCTGGAAGGGCATGTAGAGGAAGCCGCGCTCGACCGGCTCGAGCTGCTCGTCGAGGCCGCGATCGACAGCGCCCTTGGCAATGGCAAGCGCCAGCGGGTCGGTCGAAAATTGGTCGGCATGGCCGCGAAACATGTTGCGCGGGAACTGGTCGGTCAGCAGGATCAGCGCCAGCCGCCCGCGGATATCCGCCAGCCAGCCATCCAGTTCACCGCTCGCCGCGCGCGCGACCCAGGGCGCGAAGCGCTGCCGGATCT
>JBKHXB010000184.1:0-518 GCA_046566245.1 Alphaproteobacteria bacterium
CATGCGCACCTCGCTCTGGCCGATCAGGTGCGGCTCGACATCGTCGCGATAACGCTCGTCGGTGAGGATTTCGGACAGCCGTGCGCGAAGGTCGCGGTGGCGCTCGCGCCCGCGCGCGAGCCAGCCGTTGAGGACCGGCTGCGAAAGATCCCTGCGCCATTCCTCGTCGAGCAGGTCGGCGATTGCGCCAAGGTCGAGGATATAGTCGCCGATCGCCACCCCTGGCCTCCTCCGGCCCTTGGCCTCGGAGAAAATGCCGAGCGGAAGGTTCTGGACCGGAAAATCGCTACCCGGCTGTGACCCCGCCACCCAGCTTTTCAGCGCCGGATCGTGCGTTTCATCGAGAGTGCTCACGGAAGCTTCGCTTTCGGAAATCCCGCCCAGGCCTGGTCGTAGTCGCTCTGCGCGCGGTCGAGCGCGAAGCGGGTCGGGCGGTACGGCCAGCAGGTTTCGACCATGAAGGCGAGCGTTCCCTCGATCTTGGCGGGCTTGAGCTCGGCCTTGCTTGCCTTCTCCCA
>JBKHXB010000185.1:0-517 GCA_046566245.1 Alphaproteobacteria bacterium
GCGTCGTCACATACCATTTCGGGTTGGTGCGCATGTCGGCGATCATCGCCTCGCGGCTGGCGAAGCCCGCTTTGTTGGCGACGCCTTCCATTTCGGCGCGGATGCGCGCGACTTCCCTGAGGCCGAGCGCGTGGATCTGAGCGGGCGTCTGATCAGTCGTCGTGTAGGCCCGCACCAGCCAGGCGTAATAATCCTTGCCCTGCGGAAGATCGGAAACGGCGACCGACTGCCTGCATTTGGACGCAAGCTGCGCCGCGTAAAGCCGCGCGAAGGCCAGGTAGGAAGGGTTGATCGTGTAGCGGATCAGCGCCGCTGCGCGGGCCTTGAGCGAATCCCAGTCGGCCTGGCTGACATTGCCAGGCTTCTCGCCCGCGAACGGCGCGTAGAAGCGCGACTTGGCCGGGTCGGCGGAGATATTGCCGCTGATCGTGTCCGGGAAGCGGGTCAGCGTGACGCACGGCTGGACATAGCCTTCACTGGCCGCCCTGACGCTGATCTCGCCATAGGCGCGCATGCG
>JBKHXB010000186.1:0-516 GCA_046566245.1 Alphaproteobacteria bacterium
TGCGCCAGCCACTTGGCGTTGGTGAGCCGGTGCGCCTGTTCGTCGAAGATCTCGATGAACTGGTTGCCGATGATCCTGCGCTTGGCTTCCGGGTCGGCCACGCCGGCGAGCGCGTCGAAGAACCGGTCGGCGGCGTCGACCCGGATCACCTTCACGCCCAGGTGCTCGGCGAAGGTCTCCATCACCTGGTCGCCTTCCTGCCAGCGCAGCAGCCCGGTGTCGACGAACACGCAGGTCAGCTGGTCGCCGATCGCCCTGTGCAGGAGCGCTGCGACCACCGACGAATCGACGCCGCCGGACAGGCCGAGCACGACCTCGTCGTCGCCGACCTGCTCGCGCACCCGGGCCACCTGGTCCTCGATGATGTTGGCCGCGGTCCACAGCGTGTCGCAGCCGCAGATGTCGACCACGAAGCGGCGCAGCAGGGCCTGGCCCTGGCGGGTGTGGGTGACCTCGGGATGGAACTGCACGCCGTACCAGCGGCGCGCGTCGTCGGCGAAGGCGGCGATCGGCACC
>JBKHXB010000187.1:0-515 GCA_046566245.1 Alphaproteobacteria bacterium
TCCGTCTGCATCAGCTCGGGGACGGCGGTGTCACCAAGGGTGACGTCCCCTTCGCTGATCTGGCTTTCCTGGTACCTGTCCGCCGGAGCGATTGTGCCGGCGCTTGGCCCCATGGGCGGATAGACTCTGCCCAACCCATAGGCGCCGATGGCGACGGCAACGACTGCCGCCCCAGTTATCAAGAACTTACGATTGTTGGCCGTGGTCCCGGTCATGGCTCAACCCCCTATGTTGTATGTCAAGCCCGACCATCGGACTTAACCGGGTAGGGTTACACCAGTTAATCGAGGGTCAACAAGCGAGATGCGTTAACAGGCCGTAATTGCGCCCTTTTTCGAACGCCTTGAGCGATCCGTGGTTTCCCGATTCGATGGATTGAGCGCGTTGCCTTCACAAGGCAAAACTGGTGCCGGAACAACGGCCGAGTCGCGGGGCGTCCGAAGCCGGTTTCGACACGTGAATCGGGGGGACAAGGCGCCTGAAGACTTAAGCGAAGTTAAAAAAACGCCTTGTCC
>JBKHXB010000188.1:0-514 GCA_046566245.1 Alphaproteobacteria bacterium
GCCAAGCGAAAGCCCGCACGATGGAAAGCGAGACGCCAGAGGCCGCGCCCGAAACCAAGGCCGAGACAGAGCCCGCACCGGCGCCCGGGGAGAAGAAGGAGCAGGAAAGCTGGGGCGCGACGTTGCGCTTCTTCCTGATCCTGTTCGTCGCCGCCTTGCTGTTCCGCAGCTTCCTGTTCGCGCCGTTCAGCATTCCCTCGGGCTCGATGCTGCCCAATCTGATGATCGGCGACTATCTGTTCGTGACCAAATGGCCCTATGGCTATTCCCGCTATTCGGTCCCGTTCGGCATCGCCGGCTTCGAGGGCCGCTATTTTTCGACCCTGCCCGAACGCGGCGACATCGTCGTGTTTCGCTATCCGGGCGGCCGCGACGAGGATTTCGTCAAGCGCGTGATCGGGCTGCCGGGCGACCAGGTCGAGGTCCGCGACGGCACCGTCATCCTCAACGGCACGCCGATCCGGCGCCAACGGATCGCCGACTATGCGATGCCGGTCAGCCCGAACAGCCCGTG
>JBKHXB010000189.1:0-512 GCA_046566245.1 Alphaproteobacteria bacterium
GCCCTCGGGCACCACATGGCGGAAGGAATGATCGCCCCTATTTTTCGTCACCCCCGCGAAGGCGGGGGTCCCGCTCCCTTGAATAACAATCGGGATTCCCGCTTTCGCGGGAATGACGGGTAGAGGTCGAGACGGAATGAACGCGCCGCTCTACACGACCGAGATCCTGCGGCTCGCCGCATCGCTTCCCGAGCCGCGCCCGCTCCAGCGCACCGACGGCTCGGCCTCGCTGCGCTCTCCGACCTGCGGAAGCACGCTCGAGGTTGACGTTCAGCTCGACGCGGAAGGCCGGATCGAGGCCGTGTCCCAGAGGGTTCACGCCTGCGCCTTCGGCCAGGCGGCGGCGGCGCTCGCCGGCAGCTGGGCGGTTGGCAAATCGCGGGCAGAGGTCCGGCAATCGCTCGCCGAGCTTGCCGGCTGGCTTGAGGGTAGCCGAAACGATCCTCCATCATCGGCCGAGTGGGCGGCACTCGCACCGGCGCTGACGCGCAAGAGCCGCCACGGCGCCATCC
>JBKHXB010000190.1:0-507 GCA_046566245.1 Alphaproteobacteria bacterium
TGCGCGTGCTTCCGGGCAACAACCTGTCCAACGCGCCGACGACGGTGCTGACCGGCTCCTGGTCGTGGACGCCGCAGATCCGCGGCACCAACCTCAGCGCCTTGTTCTACGTCGACGGCCGCGTCACCAGCGACTTCAACACCGGCTCCGACCTGTTCCCGCAAAAGCAGGAGGACAGCTTCACCGTGATCAACGCCCGCGTCGGCCTGCGCGGCCCGGGCCAGCGCTGGGCGATCGAGCTGTGGGCGCAGAACCTGTTCGACTCCGAATATGCCCAGGTCGCGTTCAACTCGCCCTTCCAGGCGGGAACGACGGCGCCGCCGTTCGTCGATCCGCAATTCCCGGGCGAGCGGCAGATCTTCTCCGCCTTCCTCGCCGAGCCGCGGACCTACGGCATCACCGGCCGCTTCCGCTTCTGACCGGCTCCAAAGGGGGGAAGGGCCTCGCCGGCGACGGCGGGGCCCTCTTCTTCTGCAACGTTACGCCGCCTTGCGCCCTGCCGCACCC
>JBKHXB010000191.1:0-507 GCA_046566245.1 Alphaproteobacteria bacterium
CTTCCGGCACGTCGCGGAACAATTCGTCGATCGAGCCGGCGCCGATCGTCGCGAGCATCGCGCTGCGGTCGGTGTCGGAGAGGGGAAGGTAACGCATCAAGCGGGCTTCCTCATGATGAAGCGAAGACGGACGTAATCGGCGACGTTCGAGCCGACGCGGTCGGCCACGGCCTCGGCTATCGACTGCCGCTCTTCCAGCGGAACACCGGCGCGATCGAGCCAGCCCTTGCGGAAAGTTGTCACCCAGGCGGCGACGCCATGCTCGAGCATTGTCGGCCGCTCGATCAGCCGCGCGTCCACATCCTTGAAGCCCGCCTGCTCGTAAAGGGCGATGAACTCTTCCGCGCCCGGGTACCAGTTGGCCGCGTATGTCGGGGGGCCGAAGCCCTTGGCGACGAGGACGTCGTCGAGCGCCTCGCGCAGCCTGGCGAGATTGCCCTCGCCGCCCATTTCGCCGGCGAAGCGCCCGCCGCGCTTCAGCGCGAACCAGATCGCCCGTGCCGCCCG
>JBKHXB010000192.1:0-504 GCA_046566245.1 Alphaproteobacteria bacterium
TCATTCCAGCCGCTCCTTTGCCCGAAGCGAATAATCGAGGCTCTTGGCCAATGATTGACGCAGGTCAAGGGTGCGCCTCCGGCCGTCCCGGCCGCGCGGCCAGAGCACATCGGCCCTGAAACGAGAGAAATCCGAAGCTCCCACGGCCACCTCAATGCGCTAAAAGCCCGTGATGCCCGAAGCGTCCGCCACAACCATCGCCGTCGTCGGCGCCGGAGCGATCGGCGGCTGGATCGCGGCGCGCCTGGCGCTCGCCGGCAAAGGCGTCGCTCTCGTCGCCCGCGGCGAAAGCCTGCGCAGGATCGAGCGGCAGGGTATTCGGCTGGTAGAGGAAGACGAACGCCACACAATCAGCCTGCCGGTCACGGACGACCCGAAGCAGCTCGGCGAAACGGACATCCTCGTCCTCGCCGTGAAGGCGACGGCGCTGGCCGATGCAGCCGAAACCGCGGCGCCGCTGATCGGTCCGCGAACCGTGGTCGTCCCGATGGTCAACGGAGTGCC
>JBKHXB010000193.1:0-503 GCA_046566245.1 Alphaproteobacteria bacterium
GATCCGCAAGGCGCTGGCCGACGAGGTGGCGCGGATCATGGAACCGGTCGCTCGCCCGATGCCGATCTATCCCAGGCGCCCGCAGGTCGTGCTGATCGTCGGCGTGAACGGCTCGGGCAAGACCACGACGATCGGCAAGCTCGCCAGCCAGTTCCGCGCCGCCGGGAAATCGGTGGTGATCGCGGCGGGCGACACGTTCCGCGCCGCAGCCGTCGAACAGCTTCAGGTCTGGGGCCAGCGCGCGGGCGTGCCGGTGATGACCGCCCCGGAAGGATCGGACCCCGCCAGCCTTGCGTTCGACGCCTTGACCCGGGCCCAGGCCGAGGGGGCCGACCTGCTGATGATCGACACGGCCGGAAGGCTCCAGAACCGCGCCGACCTGATGGAGGAACTGGCCAAGATCGTCCGGGTGATCCGCAAGGTCGACCCGTCGGCGCCGCACAACACGCTGCTGGTGCTGGACGCGACCACGGGGCAGAACGCGGTCACGCAGGTGGAAATCT
>JBKHXB010000194.1:0-501 GCA_046566245.1 Alphaproteobacteria bacterium
CATCAGCGAGAAGAAGACGGAGAAGGCGACCGTCAAGCCGAACTGGATGAAGTACTGGCCCGGAATGCCCGGCATGAAGGACACGGGCACGAAGACGGCAATAATGGTGAAGCTCGTCGCTATCACCGCAAGACCGATCTCGTCGGCGGCCTCCAGCGCGGCGCGATAGGGCGTCTTGCCCATCTTGATGTGACGGGCAATGTTCTCGATCTCGACGATCGCGTCGTCGACGAGGATCCCCGTCGCGAGCGTCAGCGCAAGGAAGCTGACAAGGTTCAGCGAGAAGCCGAGCAGGTCCATCACCCAGAAGGTTGGGATGGCGGAAAGCGGTAGGGCGACGGCTGCAATGATCGTCGCCCGCCAGTTGCGGAGGAAGAGCATCACGACGATGACGGCGAGAAGCGCGCCCTCCATCAGTGTATGAAGCGCGGCCTCGTAGTTGCCGTAGGTGAAGTAGACGGAATCGTCGACCATTTCGATCGTGACGCCGGGATGGGCGGC
>JBKHXB010000195.1:0-500 GCA_046566245.1 Alphaproteobacteria bacterium
CCAGATCGGCTTTTTGCGAACGATCCATGCCATCTCCAAAATATCCCGCCGAAACAAATTCGGCGGGGACCCAACATTGTCCCGGGCGGCCGGGGCCGCTCGAAACGCGAATGTCCGTGGGGATGGATCGGCGGCGCAGGACAAGAGGCCCAACGCACTGACCTTTAGGCATCGCACGCCTTCAAGGCCCTTGAAGTCCTTATCCCCGTCTAGGCTGCAGATTAAGCCCCCGACCGGGGGCCGCAGCTGTCTCGGACGGTGCATCGCCGAAGCGATGCGAGGGCGCGCCTATAGCGAAATCGGCGGCCCGATCAAGCACCTGTGGCCGCTGCGGTTGACAAATCGGCCGCGAGGGTGCCCCATCGCGTCCTGCAATTGGCCGGGGAGTTGCCAGTGCTTTCGCGTTTTTGGACCCAGGTTCGGCTCGTCCTTGCCGCGCTTCTCGTCCTGACTCCGGCGCTCGCGGCGGCGCTTCCGCAGCAGCAGCAGCGGATCGTCGC